>NZ_BAABGM010000020.1:0-183671 GCF_039541575.1 Fodinibacter luteus
CGCACGCCTGCGCGGCCAGGTCGTGGCCGAGCTCGGTGGCCTGCGCGCGCAGGGCGGCGATCCGTTCGCGGAGCGGGCTGGTCGACATACCCCATCATAACCGAACACATGTACGATCAGCAAGACACCGTCCACAGGCGATCTGGCGGGCAGCAGCCGTGCCGTGCCCACCCACCGGCCTCCGGGCATCCCGCTGACGGCACCCGGCCCGCACCGCCGCGAGCCGGACCACGCCAGGCCGGGCACGGTATCCGGGGGTTACACGCTCCCCACCCCCCGGCATCCGCAGCCGGACCACGCCAGCCCGGGCACGGCATCCGGCACGCCCGGCGACACGGACCCGCCGGTTGTCTGGCGTGGTCCGACCCGAGGGCGGAGAATCACGACGTGGCCCACACCCAGAACGCAGCGATCAACCTCCGCCTCGCCCAGCTCGGCCTTTCCCTCCCCGAGGGGTTCGAGGAGACCGAGTCGGCCCGCCTGGCCCGCCCCATCCTGGCCCGCCAGCGCGAGCTGAGCCGCCGGCTGTCCGACCGCCTGTGCGCGGCCGACGGGCGGATCCAGGCCTTCCTCGACGACTACCTCGCCGACACCGGCGAGTGCCCCCAGCTGCCGCGGCGCACCCTCGTGCTCGACGAGCCGGGGTTGGCCCGCGAGCTGTCCCTGCCCTTCGACGGCGACCGCTTCACCTCCCCGCGGCTCAGCAGCTACCGGCTCGCCAACGGCGTGCTGCACAACCCGGCCAACGACCGGCGCACGACCGCCGGGGTGTTCCACATCGCCGAGGGCGGGCTCCCCATCCCCGACGACAAGATCGCCGTTCCCAAGGCGGTCTTCGCACGGCTGCTCGCCCGCGCCTTCGAGCCGCCGGAGGTCGACATGGTGCTGCCGTACTCGGCGAACCAGCCGACGCCGGCCGCGTGCTTCGTCTCGCTCCACCTGCGCCCGCTCGTGTCCCCCGAGGTCCCGGGGTCGGTGCGCGAGAAGCGCATGGAGACCCGGTTCATCGTGCCCGGCGGAACCGTCGCCAACCTCGACTTCGTCGAGGGCATCTTCGGCAACGGCGGCGACCCCTACCTCCCCGAGAACGACGCGTCGCTCGCCCCCGAGACGTGGACCGGCCACACCGGGTGCGTCGTCCTCGCCCCCCACCTCACCCGCGTCACCAAGAAGGAGCTCGGGCTCCCCCACGTCGGCGAGGCGACCGACCGCCAGCAGCGCGACGGCATGTGCTGGGAGCAGGAGGACGAGCTCTACAACGGCGGGCGGGCCTTCAAGATCTGCGCACGCGACACCCGTGGCGTCATCGTCACCGTCATCGCCGACACCTACTTCGGCTACTGCAAGAAGGAGGTCAAGACCCAGATCTCTCACTCCGCCAACCTGTTCGGCAACGCCGAGGAGGAGCACTCGGGCGGCGCCCTCGTCTTCGCCAGCTACAACCTCGGCCAGGAGTACGCCGAGACCTCGGCCGGGGACGACTACAGCCTCGCCGACGTCCTCGCCCGTGACCCGCAGCGGTTCGCGCCCCAGCCCGAGGGGCACGCCCTCGACCTCGAGCAGCCGCACATCGTCCTCGTCCCGGCCAACCCGTCGTACTCGCTGCGCACGATGACCGTGTCCTGGTCCGACGGCGCCGGCGGCGGCGGCGAAGACCGCGGCGCCAGCGGAAGCGACCGCCGCTCGATCCCGCTGCGTGCCGACAAGGTCTACCTCAGCCCGAACGGCTACCGCGTCCGGGTCGCCCAGCAGCCCCACGACCGCTCCTCCTGGAGCCTCATCGGCACCGTGCCCACGGCGACCTCCTGCCACAAGCCTGCGACCGTGTCGGGGGGCGGTAAGTCGGAGATCTCCAAGGCGATCACCGACGCCTTCATCTTCGGCTCGGCGTTCGTCGCGGACTTCGACACCGACATGGATGCCGTCACCGCCATCCTCGACCGGGACTTCTCCCGCCGCTTCCTCGACCCGGCGCGGCACGGCACGGACCTGCGGCCGATCCTGTCCCCCGACCGCTCGGTCGGGTCGGTCATCAAGCTGCTCACGCCGTCGCGCTCGGAGTTCACCGCCGACTACAACGCCTGGCTCACGCGCATCCCCCCGTACGTCAAGGAGCTCGTCTACGTCGTCAAGCGCTCCTACCGCCCGGAGTGGGGCGACGACTGGCGCAGCCACTTCAGCGTCGTCGAGATCGACGGCCGGCAGGGCAACTCGCTGCGGCTCGACGGTGCCAAGGTGACCCTGTCGATGCTGCGCGTCGGCTACAACGTCGACGGGTCGTGGCGCCTGTTCAGCCTGCGCCACGACTTCTCCCCGGCCGTCAAGGTGCAGACCCAGGACGACATCACCGCCTCGACCGTCGTCCCCGGCAGCCAGCTCGGGCTCGACCCGGCGCGCTCGTACAAGCTCGTCGAGAACTGCGAGAACCTCCTCTTCCAGCGCCCCGACGACGCCATCCACCGCGGCTACGACACCCAGGCCGAACGCGACATCGCCACCCCCGGCACGTTCCTGTCCAACTTCGAGCCGCTCACCCGCGCGGATGCCGTCGCGATGCGTGACGACGCCGTCACCTTCACCGCGTTCAGCGACCCGATGGCTCAGCTGCTCAGCAGGTTCGCCGACACCCCCGAGGGCGAGGGGCCGGACTACGTCGTCAGCTCGGCCAACCCGCGGATCGTCGACGGTGCGCCGACGAAGAACCCCCGCTACCTCCAGCGGCGCCCCGACCGCACCGACGCCGCGGCGACGGCGGTCGCCGAGCTCTCCGAACGGCTCGCCCGTCGGATGCCGGCCGCCGCACCGTTGCCGCGCCCCGTCGACGTCGTCGCCGCCGGCCGGCGCAACAACCCGCCCGAGGGGTCGGTGCCGGCCCTGTGCTCGTACGGACCCCTGCACTACATGGAGCCACCCGAGCTGTTCATGGAGTTCATCTCGTCGATGACGGGCAAGTCGCCCTCGACGACGGGTGCGGGGTCCGAGGGCGCCCTCACCAAGGGCCCGTTCAACGCGATGCCCGCGATCATCGACCTCAACGCCTCCCTCCTGTCCTACGTGCTCACCGGGCACGACGGGTGGCTGTCCGCGGCCGGCTACGTCGGCCCGCACGTGCGCGTCGACCACGACTTCTCGCTCCTCGTCCCCGAGCTGTTCTCGCGGATGACGCCGGAGGAGCGCGACGCCCGCAACCTGCTCGCCGAGGGTGCCCTCGAGAAGCTCGACGACTTCGACCACGACGGCCGCCGGGTCGCGGCCAGCAGGCTCGGGTACCGGATGACAGAGAAGATGGCGACGAAGTACTTCGGCCGGATCTTCCTGCACCCCGACGTCGTCTTCACCCCGGAGATGCTGCGCCCCGAGCTGCAGGACGTCGGCGTCTTCGCCGAGTCGATCGCCACGATCGCCGCGACCCACGAGCGGGTGGCCCGGGCGTACTTCAAGGACGGCACCGTCGAGCTCGCGATCCCGCCGCTGCGCGCCCTCCTCGAGATCATGGCCGACGGGGTCACGACCGAGGGCTGGAGCCTGGACTCCCCCGAGTTCCGGGTCCTGTTCACCCGCGACGCCGTGCTCGCCGCCGACTGGTACGCCGCGCGCCTCGACGCCAAGCAGGCCGCCGCGAGCGCCCGGGCGGATGCCGGGCTCGCCGCGATCGAGAAGTTCGTCTCGACGCCGGGCAACGAGGAGCCCTCCGCCCGGCTCGGCATGGCCGCGCGGGTCGAGGCGGCCCGGGTCGAGGCGGAGCGGCTCGCCGCCCCGCAGTTCCGCGAGCAGCTCGTCGGAACGGCGGGCAGCACTCCGCTGTAGGCCCGTACGTGTCCCGCCCATCGTGTGGATGCTCGCGGGAGACGCGCTCCTCGGTGGCATCGGGTACTCGGCGTGGAGACCCGGCGCTCGGGCTCCCGAGCCCACCCCCGGCGGGTGACTGATTGTCGAACCCCTGCCGGGACCGCCCCTCACCCCGCTACCGTCGGCGGCACACCGTCCCCGCCGCGTCCACGCCCGGTGCGGCCCGCCGCTTGGAGGCTCGTCCATGACGACCCACGTGCTCGACGTCGCCCCGTCCCTGCGCCACCCCGTGGAGGTGCGGGTCGTCGACCTCGACGACCCGCTCGAGGGAGCCGAGGCGGTGAGCGTCCCCGTCACCGCCACCGGCGACGTGCCCGAGGTGCTCGGCGTCGACCGCGACGGGCTGGCCCGTGCCGGGTTCCGCCCGGTCGTCGGCTCGGCCCTGGCGTTCCCGGCCTCGGGCACCCCCGTCCTCGTCGCGGTGGGCGTCGGCGAGCTCGCCGACCTGACGACCGCGACGGTGCGCGACGCCGCGGCGGCGTTCGCCACCGCGGTGCCCTACGACGCCCACCTCGCGACCCGCGTGCCCCGCTCGGAGGGGATGACGACGGCAGAGTCGGCGGCGGCGATCGTCGAGGGCGTGCTCCTCGCCCGGTACCGGTTCAGCCTGCGCAGCACCGAGCCGGAGACCGTCGACGTCGCGTCCCTGACCCTCGTCGCCCCCGAGGGTGAGCGGGCCGCGGTCGAGGAGGGTGCCGCGCGAGGGCGGCTCATGGCCCGGGTGGGCATGCTCGGCCGGGACCTCGCCACCTGCCCGGCCGGCATGCTCACGGCCACCGCCATGGCCGACCTCGCCGTCGAGCTCGGACCCGACGCGGGCCTCGAGGTCGAGGTGTTCGACAAGGAGCAGCTGACCGAGATGGGCTGCGGAGGGCTGCTCGGCGTCAACCGCGGCAGCACCCAGCCGCCGAGGATGGTCCGGATGCGCTACACGCCCGAAGGGGAGCCGAGCGGACACCTGGCGCTCGTCGGCAAGGGCATCATGTACGACTCGGGCGGCATCAACCTCAAGCCGAGCGACGCGTCGCACTCGCAGATGAAGAACGACATGTCGGGGGCGGCCGCGATCCTCGCGGCGATGACCGCCCTGCGCGAGGTCGGTTGCCGGGCCCGCGTCACGGCGTACCTCATGTGCACCGACAACATGCCCTCCGGGTCCGCGATGCAGCTCGGCGACGTGCTCACCGCGCGCAACGGCAAGACCGTCGAGGTGATGAACACGGATGCCGAGGGCCGCCTCGTCATGATGGACGGGCTCTCGCTCTCCGTCGAGGACGGCGCCGACGTCATCGTCGACGTGGCGACGCTCACCGGAGCCTGCCTGCGCACCTTCGGCACCGAGGTCGCAGGAGTCATGGGCAACGACGCGGCGGTCGTCGCCCAGGTGCGCGCCGCGGGCGAGCGCACCGACGAGCCGGTCTGGGAGCTGCCGCTCGTGCGGGCCTACCGCTCCCAGCTCGACTCGACGGTCGCGGACATGACCAACCTCGGCGGGCCCAACGCCGGGTCGATCACCGCCGGCCTGTTCCTCGAGGAGTTCGTCGCCGGCACGCCGTGGGCGCACCTCGACATCGCCGGGACCGCCCAGGCGGAGTCCTCACGGCGCTGGGTGCAGAAGGGCCCGACCGGCTTCGCCTCCCGGCTGCTCGTCGAGCTCGCCACCTCGTTCACCGTCACCGGCAAGGGCTCGTGACCTGAGCGACCGGCGACCGGCGACCGGCGACGAGCGGCCCGCGGGGAGCGGGGCGACCGGTGACCCCCGGGGCGAGGGGCGACAGCCGGTGCCTACTGCTCGGTGAGCGTCAGGCCCGTCGTGTCGTCCCCGAGGGTGAGGGTGTCGCCGTCGACGTCGAGGGCCGGTGAGGAGGTGAGGAACGTCGACAGCCACTCGTCCTGGGCCATGAGGGCCTCGTCGCAGGCCATGAGCGTCGAGGCCATCGGGCCCTCGACCTCGAGCGTGTCGCCGTCCCACGTCGCCGCCCCGTTCAGCGTGTTGCACCCGCCCTGAGCCGAGATCCGCCCCTCCTCGAACTGGAGCGTGATCGTGCTGCCCTCGACGATGTCGTGCCCGCGGGCCTCGGTCGAGGCGTAGGTCTTGCCCGCGAGGTCGGCGGTTGCGCTCGAGCACGCCCCGAGGGCGAGGCCGGCGCCGAGGACGGCGAGCAGGGCGATGGTGCGGGTCGTCGGGCGCTGCGTCATGGGGCCTCCTCGTCGGTGCGCCTCACCCTAGTGCCGCCCCGGTTCGGGCCGCTCCGCGTCGGCCGGAACCCCGGGTGTCGGCGGGGCGTGGAAGGATCCGGGCGTTGCGATGACTGGAGGACGAGTTGCGATGACTGGAGGACGAGTTGGCTGACGTCGTGCTGTTCCACCACGTGCAGGGCCTCACCGAGGGCGTGCGGCGGCTCGCCGACGCGATGCGGGCCGGCGGGCACACCGTGCACACCCCCGACTTCTTCGGAGGGGCGACCTTCCCGAGCATCGACGAGGGCTTCGCGGCGGTCCGGGGCCGCGGCGAGGGGGCCCTCCACGCCTGGGCCGACGAGGTCGTCGCCGACCTGCCCGACGGCCTCGTCCTCGCGGGCGTCTCGCTCGGCGTCATGCCGGCGCAGCGGCTCGCCCAGACCCGGCCCGGCGCCCGCGGCGCCGTGCTGCTCGAGGCGTGCGCGCCACCCTCGGCGTTCGGTGGCGGCTGGCCGGCCGGCGTCCCGGTGCAGGTGCACGGCATGGAGCACGACCCCTTCTTCGGGCTCGAGGGCGACATCGAGGCCGCCCACGAGCTCGTCGCCGGGGCCGACGACGGCGAGCTGTTCGTCTACCCCGGTGACGTGCACCTGTTCACCGACTCCTCCCTGCCGTCCCACGACGCGGCCGCCACCGCGCAGGTCCTCGAGCGGGTGCTCGCCCTCCTCGCGAGGGTCTGACCGCCTCCGCCCTGAGCCGAGGCCACCCCCCTTCACCCGCCCGGGGTGATGGGGCAGGCAGGGCCGAGCCACCACCATCGGAAGCATGGCCGCACCCACGTCGCCGCAGGAGGCGCACCCGACCGGCGCCCTCGCCGAGTACGTCCCCGGCCTGGCGACGGTGAGGTCGTACGACCGGCGCTGGCTCGGCAAGGACGTCGTCGCCGGCCTCGTGCTGTCGGCCCTCCTCGTGCCGCAGGGCATGGCGTACGCCGAGCTCGCCGGGCTGCCGGCCGTCACGGGCCTGTACACCTCGATCCTCTGCCTCCTCGGCTACGCGGTCTTCGGCCCGTCGAGGGTGCTCGTCCTGGGACCCGACTCCTCGCTCGGCCCGATGATCGCGGCGACGATCACCCCCCTCGTGCTCGCGGGGGGCGACCCGGAACGGGCCATCGCGTACGCGTCGGTGCTCAGCCTCCTCGTCGGGCTCGTCATGGTGCTCGCCGGCACCGCGCACTTCGGGTTCGTCGCCGACCTGCTCTCGAAGCCGACCCAGATCGGGTACATGAACGGGCTCGCCCTGACGATCATCGTCGGCCAGCTGCCGAAGCTGCTCGGCTTCTCGGTCGACGCCGACGGCCTCATCGCCGAGGCCCGCGCGTTCGTCGAGGGGGTCGCCGACGGGGCGACCAACCCGACCGCGGCGCTGCTCGGCGTGGCCTCGCTCGCCGGCATCCTCGTGCTCTCGCGCGTCGTGCCCAAGCTGCCGGCGGTCCTCGTCGTCGTCGTCATCGCCTCGCTCACCGTCAACCTCCTCGACCTCACCGAGCGCGGGGTCGACACGATCGGCGTCATCCCGCAGGGCTTCCCGCCGCTCACCGTGCCGACCGTGCCGTGGGGCGACCTGCCCGCGCTGCTCCTCGGCGCGGTCGCGATCGCCGTCGTCGCCCTCGCCGACACGATGTCGACGGCGTCGTCGTTCGCCGCCCGCCGGGGCGACCGGGTGCGCGGCGACCAGGAGATGATCGGCATCGGCGCGGCGAACGTGCTCGCCGGGCTCTTCCAGGGCTTCCCGGTGAGCACGAGCGGGTCCCGCACGGCGGTGGCCGACCAGGCCGGGTCGAGGTCCCAGGTGACGGGGGTCGTCGGTGCGGTCGTCATCACCGTCGTCCTCGTGTTCGCGACCGGCGCGATGGAGTACGTGCCCCAACCGGTGCTCGGCGCGATCGTCATCGCCGCTGCGCTCTCCCTCGCCGACCTGCCGGCGACGCGCCGGCTCTGGCACCAGCGGCGCACCGAGTTCACCCTCTCGATCATCGCGCTGCTCGGCGTCGCGCTGCTCGGCGTGCTGCCCGGCATCCTCCTCGCGATCGCGCTGTCGATCCTCAACGTCTTCCGCCGGGTGTGGTGGCCCCACCAGGCCGAACTGGGCCGGGTCGACGGGCTGGACGGCCTGCACGACACCGACCAGTACCCGCACGCCGAGCTCATGCCCGGCCTCGTCGTGTTCCGCTTCGACGCCCCGCTCATCTTCGCGAACTCGCGGATGTTCGGGGATGCCGTACGCGCGATGGTCGAGGAGCAGCCGGACCTGCGGTGGGTGCTCGTCGCGGCCGAGCCGATGACCGACGTCGACACGACGGCGGCCGACATGCTCGTCGAGCTCGACGAGTGGCTCAACGCCCGGGGGGTCTCGCTGGCCTTCGCCGAGGTCAAGGACCCGGTGCGCGCCAAGCTCACGCGCTACGAGCTCGAGCGCACCATCGACCCGACCCACTTCTACCCGACCATCGACGAGGCGGTCGCCGCCTACGCCGCGCAGACCGGCGAGACCTGGCGACCGACGAAGGAGACCCCATGAGTGCCCACGAACCCACCACGGCCCCGGCTGGTCGGGCACCCGACGGGCCCCTCCCCACGCGCGAGCAACGGGTCGCCGCCTGGCTCGCCTTCCTCGCCCTCGCCGCAGGCCTGGCCTACCTCGCCGCCGTCACCCTGAACCGGCTCGACGTGCTGATCCTGTCCGTGCTCGCGCTCTCGGTGGCCGTCGTCGCGGCGTGGTTCGCCGTCTCGCGCCGGGGGACGGCCCGCATCGTGGCCGCCGTCGTCGTCGTGGCGGCCCTCGTCGCCCTCGCGCTCGCCCTCCTGCGCAGCCACAGCATCTGGGTGCTCATCGTCGGCGTCGCCCTCGCGAGCCTGTCGGCGGCCGCGGCGCGCCTGGCCCTCCGGCCGGCACGGCACGACCCCGCGGCCCGGGCCGGCAGCGAGGTGGCGCCGGCGGCCCGGCATGGGGTGCTCATCATGAACCCGTGGTCGGGCGGCGGCAAGGTCGAGCGGTTCGGCCTCGAGGCCCTGTGCCGCGAGCGCGGCATCGAGCCGATCGTCCTCGTGCCGGGGTCCGACCTCCTCGCCCTCGCCGAGGATGCCGTCCGACGCGGGGCCGACGTCATCGGCATGGCTGGGGGCGACGGGTCGCAGGCCCTCGTCGCGTCGGTGGCGAGCCGGGCCGGCATCCCGCTCGTCGTCATCCCGGCGGGCACGCGCAACCACTTCGCGCTCGACCTCGGCCTCGACCGCGCCGACGTCGTGGGCGCCCTCGACGCGTTCACCGACGGCGTCGACACCGTCATCGACCTCGCCGAGGTCAACGGGCGGGTGTTCGTCAACAACGCGTCGATGGGCGTCTACGCGCGGGTCGTGCAGTCCGACGAGTACCGCGACGCGAAGCTGCGCACGACCGCCGCGATGCTGCCCGACCTCCTCGGGCCGGGGGTCACCCCGCTCGACCTCGGCTTCCTCCTGCCGACCGGGGACCGGGCGACGACGGCCCAGCTCGTCCTCGTGTCCAACAACCCCTACCAGCTCTCGCACCTGCGGGGCGCCGCCCTGCGGCCCGACCTCGACCGCGGCGTGCTCGGGGTGGTCTCGGTGCTCATCGAGGGCGCCGCCGACGCGCAGCGGTTCGCCGCGCTCGAGGCCGCCGGCCAGGTGCGTCGCTTCCCCGGCTGGCACGAGTGGACGACGACGGCCTTCGAGGTGGAGTCGTCCGGCCCGGTCGAGGTCGGTGTCGACGGCGAGGCGCTCACGATGGACGCGCCGGTGCGCTTCACGATCCGTCCCGGCGCCCTCACGGTGCGCCTGCCTCGTGCGGCACTCGCCCGGGGGAAGGTCGCGCCGGCCGTGCACGTCGCGTCGGCGCCGACCCTGGCGGCCCTGTGGCACACCGCTCTCGGGCGACCGGTGGACCGGTGAGCACGGGCGGGCCGACGGGCGAGCCGGGGATGCCGGCCGCACCGGACGGGTCGGTGGCGCCCGCGGAGGAGCGGCTCGCGGAGCGCCTCGCGGGGCTGTCGGCCACCGAGCACCCCGTCGCCGTGCGCCTCGCCCCGGTGCTGCGCCGGCTCGGGCACTACGACCGGCTCGTCTACCGCGCCGTGGCACGCACGCACACCCCGGCCCTCGACGAGCCGCTGCGGCGCCTGTCGGACCTCGCGAACTTCAGCAAGCCCTGGTTCGCGGTCGCCGCCCTGCTCGCCGTGGCCGGGGGTCCGACCGGGCGCCGGGCTGCACTCACGGGCGTCGCCGCCATCGGCGCGGCATCCCTGGTCGTCAACCAGCCGATGAAGCAGCTCGGGGGGCGGTCACGGCCCGACCGGGTGCTGCACGAGGTCCCCCGGCCGCGGTGGGTCGAGATGCCGACCTCGACGTCGTTCCCGTCGGGGCACTCCGCCTCGGCGGCTGCGTTCGCGGTGTCGGTCGGTGACGTCGTGCCGGCGCTGCGCGTGCCGCTGCGGATCGCGGCCGGCACCGTGGCGTTCTCGCGGGTCCACACCGGGGTGCACTACCCCGGCGACGTCGCCGTCGGGGTGGTCACCGGCGCCCTGCTCGGACGGCTCGTCTCACGGGTCGGTGCCCGGATCGGCCGGGCCGAGGTCCGCGTCTAGGGTGGCGCGATGGGCGGGGACGGCATCCCGGAGACCGGGACCTGCGACCTGAGCACCCGCGGCCGGCGAACGGGCGAGCTGCGCCGGGTGGAGATCTGGTACGTCGTCGTCGATGATGAGGTCGTCGTGACGGGGACTCCCGGGCCGCGGCACTGGCTCGCCAACCTGCGCGGCGACGCGGACGCGGTGCTTCACCTGCGCGAGCCGCGTCGCGACGTGCCCGTGCGGGTGCGCGAGGTCACCGACGACGAGGAGCGCCGCCGGGTCGCCACCGTGGCGTGGCGGCTGCAGCCGTGGTACGCCGAGCAGGCGTACACCCTCGACGACTGGGTCCGCGGCTCGCCCATGGTCGTGCTGACCCCCCGCTGAGCCTCCCCGCCTGAACGGCCGGCCCCCGTGAGACGGCCGATCGGGCGAACCGCCAGACAGACGGCCGATCGGGCGAACCGCCAGACACGCAGTACTCCGGGCCCGGTGGCCCACCGTGCGGGGACAGGAACCCTGGGGCGACGCACTGCCTGTTGGGCGGCGCACTGCCTGCTCGGCGGCGCGCCCCTGGCATCCCCGAGGGGTGTCACCGTGACGAATGCCCCCAGGGTCCGACACCTTGGGCGATCGGCTCACGGGCCACCTGCGCCGCGGCCTCCTCGGCGGGACACACCGCAAGGTGGGTGAAGACCGCCGTCCGGGCGACGGTCACCACCCACCTTCGGTGGTTCGTCGCGGACCCCCATGAGAGGACTCTCATCGCCCAGAGGCAGACGTCGGCCGCCCCGGGGCAGACGATGGGTGCATGACGCGTCGTCTTGCCCTCGTCTGGGTCGTCGGGGCCGTGGTGGTCGTCCTCGCGCTGACGGCCCTGTCCGGCGCGGCCCGGGCCCGGCCGGACCTCGGGGCGTCACTCGACCTCGACCCCGCACCGACGGTGTCGTCGACGACGTCCCCCGACGGTGTCGATGCCACGGAGGACCCCACGCCCCCGCCGAGTGCCACGACCACACCGTCACCCACCTCGACCCCGGCCACCGCTGCCACGCCGAGCCGCACCAAGGTCGTCAGGCCGGCCGCCACCCCGGTCCCCCGAACCGCCACCGGGACCGGTGACGACGACGGTGCTCGGAGTACCGGCGGAGAGGACGACGACAGCGGCCGATCGACGGGAGGCGGCACTCCTCCTGCCGGTGGCGGTTCCGGTGGGTCCGGCGGCGACGACGACGGGGCGGCCGACGACGGGCCGGCCGACGACGGGGCGTCCGATGACGGGCCGGCCGACGACGGGGCGTCCGATGACGGCGATGACGACGACGGCGATGACGACGACGGGCCGGACGACGACGAACCCGACGACGACGGCGATGACGACTGACCGGCGACCGGGACGGATCCGGGTTCCGCGGCACCTGCGCTGGACCCATCTCACGGCGTCCGTGCGGGCCCGGCTCGTCGGCAGCGTCGCACTCCTCGCCGCCCTCGGGCTGCTCGGCGCCGGGACGGCCGCGCTCCTCGTGGAGCGCGAGCGCATCGAGGCCCGCGTCGAACGATCCCTCGCGCAGGAGGTGGGCGAGTTCACCGAGCTCGCGACGGCCGGCACCGACCCCCGCACGGGAGGCGCGTTCGCCGACGCGGAGGCGGTCATCACGGCATCCCTGGAGCGGAACGTGCCCGACGAGCACGAGACGCTGCTCGGGTACCTGCCCGGCCTGACGATCGTGCCGGTCGACGGGGGCGGGAGCCTCCAGGGCGACGACACCTTCCGTGCGCAGGTGACGAGCGCGACCACCCCGACCTACGGGGAGTACCAGTCCCCGGGGGACGGCCGGGTCGTCTACGCCGTCATGCCGTTCACCAAGGGCGGCGAGCGCAGCCACTTCGTCACGGCGTACTTCGTCGACCTCGAGATGGCCGAGCTGAGCGAGACGATCACGTCGTACGCCGCGGCGGCCGCCCTCGCCTGGGCCGCCCTCGTCGCCGCGGCCCTCGCGCTCGCCCGTCGCGTCCTGCGGCCCCTCGACGAGCTGCGGCGCACCGCCGAGACGATCACCGAGACCGACGTCTCACGCCGCATCGGCGCCACCGGGAACGACGAGGTCGCCGAGCTCGCGCACACCGTCGACGGGATGCTCGACCGGCTCGAGAAGGCGCTCGACGGCCAGCGGCGCATGCTCGACGACGCCGGCCACGAGCTGCGCACGCCGATCACCGTCATCCGCGGCCACCTCGAGCTCATGGACCCGGCGGACGTCGTCGACGTCACGGCCACCCGGTCGCTCGCGATCGACGAGCTCGACCGGATGGCCCGGCTCGTCGAGGACCTCGTCGTGCTCGCCAAGTCCCGTCGACCCGACTTCCTGCGCCGTGGGCCGCACCGCGTGGACACCGTCGTCACCGCGACCTTCGAGAAGGCGGTCGCACTGGCCCCCCGGCAGTGGGCCCTCGACCCCCTCGAGCCGGCCACCGCGTCGATCGACCCGGACCGCGTGACCCAGGCCCTGCTCCAGCTCGCGGACAACGCCGTCGCGGTCACGGGTGAGCACGACACCATCGCCTTCGGGTGCGCGGCCCTCCCCGACACCGTGCGGCTGTACGTGCGGGACACCGGCCCGGGCGTTCCGCCGGCCGACCGGCAGCGCATCTTCGAGCGCTTCGAGTCGGGCCGGGGCACGCGGGACGGGACCGGACTCGGGCTGGCGATCGTCGCGGCGATCGCGGCCGCGCACGGCGGCACGGTCGACGTCGCCTCGGCGACGTCCGGGGGTGGCGCCCTCTTCCTCCTCGACCTGCCGCGCCTGCCGGACGCCGACACGGCCCCTCCGACGGACGAGGAGTATGGTGCGCTTGCCGACCTGCTCGACCGGCATCGGGAGGAGGTGTACGGGTGAGCCGCATCCTCGTCGCCGAGGACGAGCCGCGCATCGCGTCGTTCGTCGCGAAGGGACTCGCGGCGAGCGGCCTCGTGCCGGAGGTCGCCGGCGACGGGCGCTCCGCGCTCGCCCTGGCCCTGACCGGCGACTACGACCTGCTCGTCCTCGACATCGGCCTTCCCGAGGTCGACGGCTTCGAGGTCCTGCGGCGGGTGCGGGAGTCGGGGAGCACGCTGCCGATCATCATCCTCACGGCCCGCGACTCCGCTGCCGACACCATCAACGGGCTGGAGAACGGGGCCGACGACTACATGCCGAAGCCGTTCAGCTTCGGCGAGCTGCTGGCTCGGATCAGGCTGCGGCTCAGGCCGGTCGGGGACTCGGGCGCCAACGTGCTCACCGTCGGCGGCGTGTCCCTCGACCTCCGGACGCGAAGGGTCCGGGCCGGCGGGCGCACCACCGACCTCAGCGCGCGCGAGTTCGTCCTGCTCGAGACCTTCCTCCGGCACCCCGGACAGGTGCTGACGCGTGAGCAGCTGCTCAGCCACGTCTGGGGTTACGACTTCGACCCGGGGTCGAACGTCGTCGACGTGTACGTCCGCTACCTACGGCGCAAGGTGGGCGCGCAGGCCATCGAGACCGTGCGCGGGATGGGGTACCGGCTGCGGGCGTGAGGAAGGGCGGCATCCGCAGGGATGGATGCCGCCCTCCCGCCCCGGGTCAGGTCACAGCCGGGCGCACTGGTCCTCCTTGTTTCCCTGGACGATGTTGCCGGAACCCACCGGCGCCGGGCGGTTCTCCTTGCACTGGAGGTTGCCGTCGACCCGGTTGCCGTAGAGGTACTTCGCGCCGCTCGTGTTCGTGAACAGCTGGATGTCGCCCGTGACGACGTCTCGGCGCAGGTCGAGCGCACCGCCCTGGGTGAGCTGGATGCTGCCGCCGACCCGCGAGTCGTGGACCCGCACGTACCGGTGGCCCTCGGCCTGGACGTTGCCGACGACGCGGATCCGGCTGGCGTACAACGTCGCACCGGTCTCCACCTTGAGCGTGCCCTTGACGAGGGTTCCGGTCAACGTGCAGGTCGCGCCGGCCGGGACACGGACGTTGTCGAGCGTCGTCGCTCCGATCGACCCCCGACAGGTGCGCTCCTCGGCCGACGCGGCCGGGGCTGACACGAGCACCGAGCCGAGGGCGGCGAGGGCGATGAGGGAGGCACGGGTTCTCAGGGACATGGTCGGCTCCTCGTTCGGGCCGGAGCTCGTCTCCGACTCTGCTCCCAAGGCTGGCGACCCGGGATTGGACGACGATGAGGTGAAGATGGCAGCTCTCTCACCCGGGCCGTGCCACCCGACGCGCCGGCACTGCTTTCCACGAGGGTCCGGCCCCCCGGCCGGTGCTGGTCCACGCCGGGCCCACGGTCCTACGCTGGGGGGCGACGTGGAGAGGAGCACGCATGGACACCGAGGGCGGCCGCACCGTGCTCATCCTCGAGGACGACCCCCTCATCGCCTCCTTCATGGCGAAGGCCCTCGGGAAGAAGGCCTACGACGTCGTGTGCGTCGACCGCGGCGCCGCCGCCCTCGAGCGCGTGTCCACGGGCGGCGTCGGCGTGCTCCTCCTCGACCTCGGGCTGCCCGACATGGACGGGTTGGAGGTGCTCCGCCGGCTGCGGTCGGCCGGGTCGACCCTTCCGGTCGTCGTCGTGACGTCTCGCAGCGACCCGGGCGACCGCGTCGAGGCGACCGCGCTGGGGGTGCACGGCTACATCGTCAAGCCGTTCCCCCTCGCCGACCTCGTCTCCGCCGTCGAGGGGTCGCTCGCCGGCCGCTGACGGTCGAGGTCGACGGGGAAGCGCACCTCGAAGCGGGCGCCGCGGCCCCCGCGGCCCGGGACCACCCGGGCGGTCCCCCCGTGCGCGTCGGCGATCGCCGCGACGATCGACAGCCCGAGCCCCGAGCTGCGACCTCCACGACCCCGGGCGAAGCGCTGGAAGATCCGCTCCTCGTCACCCGCGGCCACGCCGGCCCCGTCATCCTCCAGCCAGATGGTCGCGACACGCCCCTCGACGGCAGACCCCATCCACACCGTCGCAGCGCCGGGCGAGTGCTGGCACGCGTTCTCGGCGAGCTGCGTCACGGCCTGGGTGAGCCGTTGCGCGTCGGCGAGCACCGTCGCCCGCGCCGCCCCCTCCAGCTGCCACCCCCGCGCGCACAGCACCGACGTCTTGCGGAAGACCTCGTGGGTCCACTCCTCGAGGTCGAGTGGCCCGAGGGTGAGGAAGTCGGGACGTTCGGCCCGGGCCAGGGTGAGGAGGTCCTCGACCATGCGGTTCATCCGGTCGATCTCGTCGGTGATGAGCGTCGTCGTGGCGGCCCGCTCGTCCGGGTCGTCCTCGAGGTCGAGCAGCTCGAGGTGGCCGCGGATGACCGTGAGCGGGGCCCGCAGCTCGTGGCTCGCCTCGTCGAGGAACCGACGCTGGTTGGCGAACGCGGACTCCAGCCTGCCGATCATGTCGTTGAAGGCCATCGCGATCTGCGATGCCTCGTCCTGGCCCCGGACGGGAATGCGCTGGGTGAGTCCGGTCTCGGTGATGGACAGGGCGGTGTCCGCGAGCTGCCTCAACGGCCGCAGCACCCGTCCCGCCAGGGCGTACCCGATGAGGGTGGCGACGACGATGGTCGCAGCGAGGATGAACGCCTGCGTCGTCACGGCGTCGTCGATCTCCTCCCGCTCGGCGCGAGGGAAGTTCGCGGCGATGAAGTGCCCGTGCCGGTCGGCGGCGGCGATGGGGAGCACGACGTAGCTGATGTCGCCGTCCGGTGTCACGAGGGTCCCGGACCGCGGCTCGGTCTGGTCGAGCCAGAAGTCGATCGGGCCCGCGAGCCCCTCGACCGGCAGGGCCTGCGAGTCCGCCTCCGTCCGGTACGGCTCGCGGTCGATGAACGTCAGCAGGGTCTCCCCCTCGTCCGGGACCTCACGCGCGTAGTAGAGGTCGAAGACCGCCTCGAGGTCGTCACCGAACGGCTCGCCGGTCAGCGGGTCCGTCCCCGCGGCGAGCAGGCGGAACTCCTCGAGCTCGCGGGTCAGGGCCGTGCGGATCTCCACGTCGAGCCGTTCTGCGAGCACGTTGCGCAGCAGGACGAGGGAGACGGCGTAGGAGAACGCCAGGAGCACGGCCATCGCGGCAAGGATGCGCAGGCGCATGTTGCCGAACAGCCGCTGGGTGCGGACGAAGTCCCGCATGCCGTGAGGGTAGCGGCCCGACGGCCGGAACCGTCAGGTTCCCGGGACGAGTGGTCGGGGACCGGCCCCGCTCCCCGGGGGGGAACTCGGAGCGGGGCCAGTCGTCGTCGTGCGCACGGGCCGTCAGGGCGCGGGGGCGAAGCGCACGACGAGCTCTGGGGTCTGGTCTGCTCCGGCCTCCCTGCTGGAGAAGGACTGCTCGGCGTTCGCGCCCTCGGACGCGTCCCGCACGAGGAAGCCGGACCCGCCACCGTTGGAGTACATGGAGCGCACGATCGCGCCGACGCCCCACTCCCGCCACCCGGTGCCGGACGTCGTCGTCACGGCCGCGCCCGTGGTCGCGGGCTGGTTGGCCCACGAGGCCGACCCCTCGCTCCACGCGGATGCCGTGGCGAACGCCTGGAGCGTCCGGCCTGACGCCGCCGACCCGGCGTTGAGCCGCAGCGTCGCCGAGTCGACGACACACCCGGCCGGCACGGTGGGCAGCGGGAACGCGACGAGGGTGCGCACGTTCTGGCCGTTCTTGGACCGCACCTTGAGCGCCGAGTCGGTGCCCTTGGTCTGCGACGGGCTCGACTGGTCGACCCAGGTGTCGGCCGACGCGTCGACCGTCACCGTCGTGCACGAGGGAGCGGGCGTGCCGCCACCGCCACCGCCGCCGGCGCCACCGCCGCCACCGCCGCCGGTGCCACCGCCGCCGCCGCCCGAGCCGGCCGTCGCCCAGGTGATGACGAGCTGGGGCCGGTTGCTGCCGTTCTCACGGCTGCGGAACTGCTGCTCGTGGTCGTTGTTCTCGGAGGCGTCGCGGACGAGGAAGCCGTGTCCGCCACCGGCGGCGAGCATCCCCGAGACCTGGCCCTTGACCGCCCACTCCCGCCAGCCGGTCCCGGACGAGGTCGTCGCCGGGGTGCCGGTCGTCGACGGCTGGTTGGCCCAGGTGACCCCAGCCTCGGTCCAGGCGCCACCGACCTGGAAGGCCTGCAGCGTGCGGCCGGTGCGGGCGGATGCCGCGTTGAGCCGCAGCGTCGCCGTGTTGACCTCGCAGCCGGCCGGGACGGTCGGCATCTGGAAGCGCACGAGGGCTCGCAGGTTGCTGCCGGACTTCGACATCACCTTGAGCACCGAGTCCGTGCCCTTGTTCGAGGACGGACTGCCCTGGTCGATCCAGCTGTCCCCGGTGGCCGTCAGGGTGACCGGACCGGCGGTGCAGCTCGGTGGGGGCGCCTCGACCGTCCACGACCACCGGTAGGGGGTCGGGTCGGTGTTGCCGGCGGCGTCGGTGGCACGCACGTCGTACGTGTGCGCGCCGACCGCGAGTCCGCTGACGCTCGTCGGCGACGTGCAGGCCGCGAAGGCCGTGCCGTCGAGCGAGCACTCGAAGGTCGAGCCGGTCTCGTTCGCGCCGAACGCGAACGACGCCGTCGTGCTCGTCGTCGGGCCGGTCGGCCCCTCGGTGCCCGTGGTCTCGGGCGCCGAGGAGTCGGGCAGCGACACCGTCCACGTCGTCGTGGCGGGGCTGGCGTCGCGGTTCCCGGCCAGGTCGACCGCCCGCACCGCGAAGGTGTGCGAGCCGGCATCCAGCCCGGTGAGCGTGAGCGGCGAGGTGCACTCGGCGAAGGCCGCGCCGTCGAGCGCGCACTCGAAGGTGCCCGGCTCGTCCGCGGTGAACGCCAGCGTCGCGGACGCCGTGGTCGTCGTGCCGGTCGGCGCCTCGGTGAGCGTCGTGGCCGGTGCCACCGCCGGGGTGACGGTCCACTCCCACTCGGTCCACTGCGCCTGGACGTTGCCCGCCGCATCCGTGGCCCGCACCGCGAACACGTGGTCGCCCACCGTGAGGTCGGTGTACGTCTTCGGCGAGGTGCAGCCGACCTCGGAACCGTCGAGCCAGCAGGTGAACGTCGACCCGGGCTCGTCCGAGGTGAACTCGAACGTCGCCGTCGTCAGCTCGGTCGCCTCGTCCGGCCCGGCGGTGATGGTCGCCTCGGGCGGCCCGTCGACGGTCCAGGCGTGGCTGGCCGGCGTCGGGTCGGTGTTGCCCGCGGCGTCCACGGCGCGCACCTCGAGGAGATGGTCGCCCTCCGCCAGCGCGGACAGCTCGAGCGGGCTCGTGCACGGCTCGAAGGGGCCGCCGTCGAGCCGGCACGCGAACCCGGCACCGGGGTCGCCGGAGGAGAACGTGAGCGTGGCCGTCGTCGCCGTCGTGACCGCCGAAGGACCGGAGTCGATCGTCGTCTCGGGCGGCTCGGTGTCGACCGGCGCCCCGGTCACGGTCCAGACGTGCTGGGCCGGCGAGGGGTCCGTGAACCCGTCGGAGGTCCCGCGCACCGAGAAGGTGTGCTGGCCGTCGACGAGCCCGGTGACCTCGTGCGGCGAGGTGCACGGGGTCCACGACCCGGCATCCAGGGCACACTCGAACGTCGCACCGGCCACGCTCGCGGTGAACTCGAACGTCACCGCCGCACCCACCGACTCGGCCGGCGGGGTCACCGTCAGGCTCGTCTCGGGGGCCGCGAGGTACCGCCAGGTCGCCTCCGCGACGGCCCCGGTGTTGCCGGCGAGGTCCGTCGCGCGCACCGCGAGGGTGTGCGGGCCGGCATCCTCGACGACCACCTCGTGGGGCGACGAGCACACCTCGAAGGCGGCGCCGTCGAGAGCGCACTCGAACGTCGCGAACGGGTCGTTCGCCGTGAACCGGGCGGTGACCCCGGCGGCCGCCGTCGTCGCCGGCAGGGCCGTGATCGCCACGGCCGGCGCGATGTCGTCGGCGGCGTACGTGAACTCGAGCGTCGCCGGCGTCGGGTCGACGTTGTCCTCGGCGTCGATCGCCCGCACGTGGAAGGTGTGGGTGCCGGGCGCCAAGGGCTCGGGTTGGGCAGGGTTGGGGTAGGTCCACGGGCTCGTGCACGCGGCGAACGCGGCGTCGGCCGGGTCGTCGAGGCTGCACTCGAAGGTCAGCCCCTGGGGCGAGGTGACGTTGTCGGTGCCCGCGAACTCGAAGGTGGCCGCGCCCGTCGGGTCGGCGGGACCGCCGGTCACCTGGGTGTCGGGCGGCACGGTGTCGAGGCCGGAGACGATGGTCCAGTCGTACTGCGTGGCCTCGATCTGCTCGGCCCCCTCGGGGTCGATCGCGTAGACCTGGAACAGCCGGTCGCCCACGGCGAGACCTGTGTACGTCACGGGTGGCGTGCACTCCGTGAACGCCAGGCCGTCGATCGAGCACCGGAACGTGGCGTCGGCGACGTTGGCCTCGAAGGTGAAGGTCGCCGTCGTGTCGATCGTCTCGCCGCCGGTGGCGGGGTCGGTGCCCTCGGCGGGCACGAAGGCCGGGCCGCTCGTGACGGTCGCGAGGATCCCCGTGATGGTCCACGTGAAGGTGGCCGGAGTGAGGTCGGTGTTGCCCTCGGGGTCGGTGGCACGCACCCGGAAGGTGTGCGAGCCCACCTCGGTCTCCTCGAAGGAGTACTCCGCGGCGAACGCGCACGTCGTGAACACGGCGCCGTCGAGCGAGCACTCGTAGGTCACGTCCGGCTCGTTCGACGAGAACGTGAAGTACACGTCGAGCAGCGGGGACGCCGCCGGGGGCGCGAGGTCGATGAACGTGTCGGGTGCCGCGCCGGTCGGCAGGGCGACGTACGTCCAGGTGAAGGTCGCCGGCGTCGGGTCGACGATGCCGGTCTCGTCGATGGCGCGCACCTCGAAGGTGTGCTCACCGGGCTCGAGGTCGGTCAGCTGCCACGGGTTGTCGCAGTCGACGAAGTCGAGCTCGTCGGTGCTGTCGAGGCGGCACTGGAACCCCAGGGCCGACGTCGGCGTGGTGTTGTCGCTGCCGGTGAAGGTGAACTGGGCGTTGGCGCTGTTCGACGGGTCGCTCGGACGGTCCACGATCGTGGTGTCCGGAGCACCCGGGGCCGCGGTGACGGTGCACACGACGACGAGGCACTGGGCCGGCTCGGCGTTGCCCGAGGCCTCGTTCCCGCCACCGTCGACGGTTCCGTCGACGGCGAAGATGCCCCAGCCGTCGTTGAGCGTCACGACGTTGTCGGTCACCGTGTGCCCGGCGTCGGCGACGGCGATGCCGTCCCCGCTGTTGCCGGTGGCGACGTTGCCCTGCACGAGGTTGCCCTCGCCCGCCGGGGCCGCACCCGCGACCTCGATGCCCGAGCCGGAGCTGCCGCTCACGGTGTTCAGGCGCACGACGTTGTCGAACGACTCGCCCTCGAGCGAGATACCCGTGCCGGAGCTGCCGGCCACGGTGTTGCGCTCGATGGTGTTGCCGCTCGAGAGGGTGAGGCAGATGCCGCCCGCGTTGAAGCGCACGTCGTTGCTCGCCACGAGGGTGTTCGTCGCACCCTCGAGGCCGATGCCGCACCCGCCGGAGGTCGTCACGACGTTGGCGACGACGTCGTTGCCGTCGGACTCGGTGACGACGATGCCGTCGGAGCCGCTGTCGGCGACGTCGTTGCCGCGCACCGTGTTGTCGTCGGAGGCGAGGTCGAGCGAGACACCCGAGCCGCTGTTCGAGGACAGGGTGTTGTCGGTGATCGTGTTCCCGCTCGCCCCGACGAGGGCGATGCCGGACTGGCTGGCGCCGGTGACGGCCGTGCGGGTCACCGTGCTCGCGGTCGTGCCGTCGAGCAGGACGCCGTCACCGGGGACGAGGGTGAGCGTGGCGTCGTGCACCGTGGCGCCCGTCGTGCCGCCGGAGAGCTCGATCCCGACGGGGCTGGAGCCGACGTCGACGTGACGCACGACGGATCCCGTGGGACCGCCACGGATCGCGACACCCGACACCTGGTTCTCGGTGAGCGTCATCGCGTCGACGATGCCGTGCCCGCCGGCGAACAGGATGCCGTCGTCGAACTCGGTGATCGTGCCGCCGGTGACCGCGACCGAGTCGAAGCCGGTGTTGCGCACGCCCGCGCCGAGCCCGATGCCGTCGATCGTGTGGCCGTCGAGGTCGACGGTGATGGCGTCCGCGCCGATGACCAGCCCGTCTCCGGGGCAGTCGGCGAGGTCGTTGGTCACGCGCACGCTCGACGTGATCGTCTGGCCGCAGGAGACGCTGGTGGCCACCGGGGCCGCCGTGACGGTCCAGGTCCACGTGGCGGGCGTCGGGTCGGTGAGGCCGTCGGCGTCGGTCGCCGCCACCTCGAACACGTGGCCGCCCACCGCGAGACCGTCGAAGGTCACCGGGCTCGTGCACGCGGCATCCGACCCGTCGAGCGAGCAGGTGTACTCCACGCCCTCCTCGTCGCTCTCGAACGTGAAGGTGGCCTGGGTGCCGACCGTCGTCGGGTCGGGCCCGGTGAGGATCGTCGTCTCCGGGGCCTGGTCCGGCGCCGGCGCCTGGATCGTCCAGGCGTGCTGCGCCGGGGTCGGGTCGACGTTGCCCGACCAGTCGGTCGCGCGCACCTCGAAGACGTGCTCGCCCACGGTGAGCCCCGTGAAGGACGCCGGCGACGTGCAGGGTGCGAACCCTGCGGCGTCGGTGGAGTCGAGCCGGCACTCGAAGGTCACCGGGGTGGCGTTGTCGCTGCCCGTGAAGGTGATCGTCGCGGTCGTGCGGGTCGTCGGGTCACCGGGTCCGTCGATGACGGAGGTGTCCGGGGCCACGGTGTCGGAGGGGGCCCCGGCGCCGCCGTCGCAGGAGATGTTGAAGCACTGGATGACCAGGCCGGTCTCCGGGTCGATGCCGCCGCCCTCGTTGCCGGAGGCGCGGTTGCCGCCGCCGTCGACGTTCGTGCCCGCCACGGTGGCGAGGGCCGAGTAGATACCGTAGCCGCCGTTGTGGTTGGCCGAGTTGCGGGCGATCATGTGCCCCACGGCCGAGACGGTGATGCCGTCGGTCGCGTTGTCGTCGGCCGTGTTGCCGTCGATGAGGTTGCCCTCGCCGGCCGGTGCGGCCGCGCCGACCGAGATGCCGGCACCCTCGTTGGCGTTGGCCTCGTTCCCGAGGAAGACGTTGCGCAGCGAGCCGTCGCCGACCTCGATGCCGGTGCCGGCGGTCTCGCTGGCCAGGTTGGCCTCGATCCGGTTGCCCGACGAGCCGCCGAGCTCGATGCCGCCGGCGTTGAAGCGCAGGTCGTTGTCACGCACGAGCGCGCCGTCGGCCGACTCGAGCACGACACCGGCATCCGACATGTTGTGGACGGTGTTGCCGACGATGCGGGCGCCGTCGGACAGCTCGACGGCCACGCCGCCCTCGCTGTCGGTGAGCGTGTTCTCCTCGAGCACCGTCTGGTGCGAGCCCTCGGCCACGATGACCGCGGTGTCGGCGGCCTGGCTGACGGTGTTGCGCAGCAGGCGGTTGCCGACCGAGCCGACGAGCTCGACACCGGCGTCGCTGGACCCGCTGAGCGTGTTGTCCTCGATGGAGTTGTCGCCCGAGGCGAGGACGTGGATGCCCTGGCCGGTGTTGCCCGTCACCGTGTTGTGGTGGACGTGGGCCCGCTGGGTGCCGGCCTCGACGAGGATGCCGACCCCGTTGGCGGTGGTCAGGGTGTGGCGCACCGTGCTGCCGCCGGCGGCGTCGTCGGCGTTGGTGAGCGAGACGCCGGCGAGCTCGTTCATCCGCAGCTCCATGGCGTGCACGATGGCTCCGGACGTGCCCGACCCGAGCGCGACGCCGTGGTCGAACTCCTGCACGGACCCGCCGGTGACCGTCACGCGGTCGTGGCCGTCGACGCGGATGCCGGTGGCCAGGCCGGTGCCGTCGACGACGTGGCCGTCGAGGTCGATGGTGATGTCGCCAGCGCCGACGACGAGACCGTCGCCACCGCAGTCGGTGAGGTCGGCGGTCAGCACGATGCTCTCGGTGACGACCTGGCCACAGGTGGGTGCGGTCGGGACGGGGGCAGCGCCGACGGTCCACGACCACGTGGCGGGCGTGTCGTCCTCGTTGCCGGCCGCGTCGACCGCACGGACGTCGAAGGTGTGCTCGCCGGGCGCGACCGTGAGGGTCGTGGGCGAGGTGCAGGCGGCGTACTCCGCGCCGTCCAGGCGGCACTCGAACGTCACGTCGTCCTCGGGGCTGGAGAAGGCGAAGGTCGCCGAGGTGCCGACCGTGAGGGGGTCGGGGTGCTCGTCGAGGGTGGTCTCCGGCGCCGTGGTGTCGGCCGGCGGCTCCTCGACGGTCCAGGTCCGCGTCGCGGGCGAGGCGTCACGGTTGCCCGCCGCGTCGACGGCGCGCACGGCGAAGTCGTGCTCCCCGAGGGCGAGGTCGGTGAGGGTTCGTGGCGAGGTGCACGCCGTGAAGTCGCCGCCGTCGACCGAGCACTCGAAGGTCAGGTAGGGGCCTGGTGTCGCGTTGTCGTACCCGGCGAAGGCGAACGAGGCGTCCGAGGACGTGGAGGGGTCCGTGGGCCCGCTCGTGATCGTCGTGCTGGGAGCGATGGCGTCGGGTCCGGGCGGCGCGGACACCACGGTCCACGTGTGGACGTCCGGGGTCAGGTCGACGTTGTCCGAGGGGTCGATGGCCCGGACCTCGAAGGTGTGCTCGCCGCTCAGGAGGTACTGGTACGTGAACGGGCTGCCGCACGGGAGCCAGTTGTCGACGTCCACGGGCTGCGGGGGCTCCGGCGGGTCGCCGGGCTCCGGCGGCTCCGGGGGCTCCGGCTCGGGGTCCGGCGGGGCGTCGAGCCGGCACTCGAAGCGCATCGCCGTGACGGGGGCCTGGTCGTCGGTCGCCGTGAAGGCGAACGTGTGCGCAGCGAGGGCGGAGGAGCCGTTGGCCGGGGCCGAGGTGATGGCGGCATCCGGGGCGGTCGTGTCCGGGGCCACGGGCGCGGGGGCACTCCCCGGGTCACAGACGACCCCGGTGCACTGCTCGGGCTCGGCGTTGCCGCTCGCGAGGTTCCCGCCGCCGTCGATCGTGCCCGCGGCCGCGCTGATGCCCCATGCGCCGTTGTTGTAGGCCTCGTTCGCGGTCACGGTGTGGCCGGCGCCGTTGACGGCGATGCCGTCGCCGAGGTTGCCGGTCGCCTCGTTGGACTCGATCGTGTTGCCGTCGACCGGGTCGCCGTTGGCGTCGAGGACCTCGCCCTCGACACTGATGCCGGTGCCACCGGTGTGGTTCGTGAGGTTGTCGGCGACGAGGTTGCGGGCAGAGCTCTCCAGCGAGATGCCGTCGGCCTGGGTCTGGCGGGCGTCGTTGGCCCGGATGACGGCGTCGTTCGAACCGGCGAGCTGGATGCCGCCCGGGTTGTACCGGACGTCGTTGTCCTCGACGAGGGCGTCGTCGGACCCGCCGAGCCCGATGGCCGCCCCACCGGAGAGGTGGAGGGTGTTGCCGCGCACGGTGACGCCGTCGGAGTCGTCGACGGACACGCCGGAGTCGGACGTGCGGGTGGTCGTGTTGTCCTCGATGACGGTGCGGTGCGATCCGGCGGTGACGAGGATCGCGGCATCCCCGATGTCGGAGAGGAAGTTGCCCGACACGACGGTGTCGGTCGACGACTCGAGCGAGATGCCGCCGTCGCTGTCGAGCAGCGGGTCGCCGGTGTCACCGCTCACGGTGTTGTCGGCGATGGTGTGGTGGCTGGCGTCGAAGCCGTAGACGGCGCGGCCGAGGTTGCCGGAGAACGTGTTCTCGGCGATGGTCGAACCCTCGGACCCGCCGAGCAGCGTCACGCCGTCGCCGTTGAGGGTCATCGTGTTGCCGCGGACCGTGTTCCCGACCCGCCCGTTGTCGGCGTCGAAGAGCTCGACGCCGGCGGAGGTGTTCGAGCGCAAGGTCATGTCGGTGACGAGGTTGTGGGTGACACCCGCCATGAGCCGCACGCCGTACCCGAAGCCGGTCACCGTGCCGCCGCGGACGACGACGTTGGTGTGCCCGCTGTTGCGGATGCCGGCGAAGAAGCCCTGCTCGGCTCCGGGGTCGAGGACGAGCCCGCTGGAGATGGTGTGGCCGTCGAGGTCGACGACGAGGTTCGGGGCACCGACGACGAGGCCCTCACCCATGCACCCGACGAGGTCGTTGGCGACCCGGATGCTCTCGGTCACCACCTGGCCGCAGGTCACGGTGGTCGTGCCGACCGGCTCCGGGGGTGCCGGCGGCGTCGGGGTGCCGGCCGGCTCGAAGCGCAGCACGAGCTGGGGCGGGGTGGGCGGTTCGCGGACCGCCTCGCTGCTCACGAAGGTCTGCTCCGCGCCGGCGGCGTCCTCCTCGGCGGCGTCGCGGACGATCCACCCGTGGTTCGGTGTGCCGGAGGCGAAGGCCTCGACGTTCGCCGTGACGTCCAGCTCGCGGTAGCCGCTGCCCGACGTCGTCGTCGAGGGCAGCCCGGCACCGGCGGGCTGGGTGTTCCACGTCACGGTGTTCTCGACCCACGCGGTGGCCGCCGGGACGGCGAGCAGCACGCGGCCGTCGTCGCCCTCGCCGAAGAGCCGCAGCGTGGCGCTCTCCAGCTCACACGGTGGCAGGCCGCCGGGCAGGTCGAAGCGCACGAGCGAGCGGGCGTCGGCGCCGGGCGCGGCCGAGCGCACGGTCAAGGCCTCGAGGTTGCCGAGGTTGTCGAGCGGCGTTGCCTCGTCGACCGTCGCGTCGGCGGTGGCGGTCAGGGTCATGTTGGCGGCGTCGCAGTCGACGGGCGACCCGACGGTCCAGGTGTGGCTGGCCGGGCTGGGGTCGATGTTGTCGGCGGCGTCGGCGGCGCGCACCTCGAAGGTGTGCTCGCCGGGCGCGAGGTTGCTGTAGACCGCGGGGTTGGTGCACTCGAGCCAGGCGGCGGGGTCGAGCGTGTCGAGGCGGCACTCGAACTCCATGAACTCCACCGGCGTGGCGTTGTCGGTCGCCGAGAACGTGAACGTCGCCGCGGAGCTCGTGCTCGGGTCGGACGGCTTCTCGAGGATGGTCGTGTTCGGCGCGATGACGTCGGCGAAGCCGCCGAACTGGTGCACGAACGGGGTGGGGTCGACGTTGCCGGCCCGGTCGATGGCGCGGGCCTCGAACGTCCAGTAGCCGTCCTCGATGAGCGGCACCTGCCAGGGCTGCCCGCAGCCGACGAACTGCAGCTCGGGGGGCAGTGGCTGGGTCGGGTCCGGGGGGTCCGGCGGCTCGGTGGGGTCGCTCTCGAGGAGGCGGCACTCGTAGCGCAGGTCCTCCGTCGCCGTCACGTCGTCGGTGCCGGTGAACCGGAAGAGGGAGGTCGTCAGGGTGTCCTGGATCGGGCCGGCGACGAACTCCGTGTCGGGCGCGGTGTCGTCGGGTGCCGGGAACGGCCCTTCCGACTCGAAGGCGCCGGAGTCGCAGCGCTCGTTCTGCGGGCGGGCGACCCCGCGCTGGTCGGTGCTCGGACAGGGCGTGACACCGCCGTCGAGGGCGAGGCTCTCAGGGGTGAGGCCCATGGTCATGGTCGATCCACCGCGGTCGGCCACGGCGTCGAGGCCGGCGGTGGGGGCGTTGCTCCGGTCGAGGGGGCCGCGGAACCAGCACGAGTCGCCGTCCTCGAGGTTGCCCCCCTCGGACCCGACGGCGAAGGAGCAGTTCGGTCCGAGCTCGTTGTCGGACACGATGGTGTTGCGCAGGATGACGCCCGCGCTCGGCTGGATCGGCACGTTGGGCGAGCCGATCTCCCCACCGACGCCGCTGGCGATCGGGCTGCTGTTGTGGGCGATCGTCGTCGAGGTGACGACCACCGGCGCGTCAGCATCGACGTAGATCCCGCCGCCGCGCACCTGGGCGATGTTGCCGCTGATGGTGACGTTCTCGTAGAGCGCCTTGGCGTCGCCGAGGCTGTACACACCACCGCCGAGGCCGGTGTCGTCGCTCGTGCGCTGGAGGGCGCGGTTGTCCCAGATGAGCGTCTTCTCGATGCGGAGGGCCCCGTCGGCGGCGTTGGCGATGCCGCCACCGTTCTCGGCGGTGTTGCCGCTGATCGTCGTGTCGATGATCGTGAAGTTCCCGCTGCCGTTGCTCTCGATGCCGCCGCCGTCGGCGTCGGCCTCGTTCCCGGTGATGCTGAGGTTGCGCAGGGTCACGCGGGCGGCGGCGTTCTCGATGCCGGCGCCGGCGTGGGCGTGGTTGCCGCTCACCTGGGTGTCGCTCATGGTGACCGAGCCGTTGTTGTCGAGGTAGGCCCCACCGCCCTCGGCGGACGCCTCGTTGCCGGTGAACACGGCATCCGTCACGCTGAGCGAGCCCATGCCGCCGGCCGCGAGGCCACCACCCGAGCCGTCGGGCACCTCGCCGTCGACCTCTGCGCCGGCGCGGTTGCCCTCGAAGCGCGTGCCGGTCACCGAGACCGAAGCCTCGGTCGAGGTGAACAGCCCGCCGCCGTCGCCGTGGGTCGTGTTGTCGACGAAGGAGCCGTCGGTGACCGACAGGGTCGCCTTCGACGTCACCGAGGCGCCGCCACCGTGGGCGTCCGCGTGGTTGTCGGTGACCGTGGCGGCGCGCAGCTCGAGGTCGCCCTCGTGCTCGACGGAGATCCCGCCCCCGGATGCCGCCTCGTTGCCGCTGACGGTCGTGCGGGTCAGCGTCGCGCGGGCCGCGACCCCGTTCGGGTTGAGCTCGCCCGCGACGTACAGACCACCGCCGCCGCGACCGGTGTTGCCCGAGACCCTGGAGTCGACGAGGTGGAGGGCGCCCTGGACGTGGTGGATCCCGCCGCCCTCGCCCTGGCTGGCGCTGTCGGCGACGACGACGTCGGTGAACGTCACGGTGCCCGCGGACGCGTTGAGCACCGCGCCACCCTCTTCGGCGCTCCAGCCGTCGCGCAGGGACAGCCCGGTCAGGCTCACCGAGCCGGCCGTGTCCGTCAGCTCGAGGAGCCGGTCCATCCCGAGCTGCTCGGGTGGCGCGCCCTCGGGGACCGGCCCGCCGACGACCGAGGTCGTCCCGGACCCGGCGCCCACCACGACGAGGGGGGCGGTGACGTCGAGGTCGCCGGAGTCGGCCTCGTTGCCCCCCTCGGGGGGGCGCGTCAGGCGGTAGGTCCCGGCGGGCACCGTCACCGTGTCGACCACCGGGCTGGCGTTGGCCTCCTGCACCGCGGCCCGCAGCGTGCACGAGCCCGCGTCGGTGGCGCACAGCCCGTCGCCCGGTGACGCGTCGACGAGGTCCGCCGTCGAGGTGACGACGAAGGTCGTCGAGGCGTAGGACGCCAGCGGCGCGACGAGGAGCGACGCGGTGACCGCGGCGACGCCGACGAGCGCCGCGAGGGCGGTGCGTCGGCGCCTCCGGCGGGCGACCGCCCGGTCCCCGCCTGACGACGTGGACCTCGTGACCTGAGCCTGACGACCTTGAGCGTGACGACCGGACATCGCACCGCACCTTCCTCGGCGGTCACGCGCCCTGCACGCACGACCAGCAGTCCCAGAGTGGGTGCGTGGGGTCACGACTTCGTGAGGTGCGGGTGAAGGAACCTTTATGCGGGGTCGGCCGTGAAGCGGTACCCGGCCCCCCGCACGGTCTCGATGAGGTCGCCGCCGACCTTCTTGCGCAGGGCGTTGACGTACACGTTGACGAGGTTGGTCGACGGGTCGAAGTGGTACCCCCAGACCTGGGACAACAGCTGCTCCCGGCTCAGGACGTGCCCCGGGTGGCGCATGAAGGCCTCGAGGAGCACGAACTCGCGGTTCGTCAGCTCGACGAGGTGCCCGTTCACCCGCACCCGACGGGTCCGCAGGTCGAGGTGCACCCCACCGACGTCGATTCCCATCCCGTCATGGGATGACTTGTCCCGCAGACGCGTTCGGATTCGAGCGAGCAGCTCGTCGAAGGCGAAGGGCTTGCGCATGTAGTCGTCCGCACCGGCCTCGAGGCACATCGTGGCGTCGCGCTCGGTGAGCCCGGTGAGCACGATGACCGGCATCTGGCGCCCGGCCGACCTGATCGCCCGCAGCACCTGGAGCCCGTCGCCGCCGGGCAGGCCCATGTCGAGGATCACGAGGTCGACGTCCCCGGCGACGCCGAGGGCCTCCGCCTCCTGCGCGGTGTCGGCGACGACCGGGACGCACCCCGCAGCGCGCAGGCCCTTCTCGATGAAGGCGGCGATGCGGTGGTCGTCCTCGACGACGAGGATCCGGCTCATCCCGCGGGCCCCCCACCCGAGTCGGTCTCCGGCCCCTGGCCCGCGCCCGCGCCCGCGCCCTCGGGGGGAGGGTCACGGGGCACGACGATCGTGAACGTGGCACCCAGGCCGGGGAGACCCTCGACCATGACCCTCCCGCCGTGCGACTCGGCGACGAGCCGCACGATCGCCAGCCCGAGCCCGGCCCCCTGGTAGCGAGAGCGCGCGGCCTCTCCACGGACGTACGGCGCGAACAGGTCAACGTGGTCCGGCAACCCGATGCCCGTGTCCCGCACCCAGATCCGCCACTCTGAGTCCGTGGACGCACTGCCGATGGCCACGACGTCCCCGACATCGGTGTGCATCACCGCGTTGTGGACGAGGTTCATCACGGCCTCGGTGACCCGGTGCCTATCGGCCGTCACCGTGTCCTCGGCGGCGGCGTCGAGCCGCCACACGCGGTCCGCGGTGACGGCGGCCTTGGCCACCACCTCGTGGGTGAACAGGTCGAGCGCCATCGGCTCGGGCCGGAGGAAGTCGCGCTGCTCGGCGTCGGCGAGGATCTCGAGGTCGCCCACGAGGCGACTCATCCGCTCGAGCTCGTCGAGCACGAGCGCGATGGTGCGCTCGGCATCCGGTGCGCTGGGGTCGAGCAGCTCGAGGTGGCCCCGGCAGATGGCGAGCGGGTCGCGCATCTCGTGCCCGGCCGTGCGGACGAACTCGCGCTGGGCGTGCAGCACCGCCTCGAGCCGGTCGAGCATCCCGTTGAAGCTCTGCGCCATGTCGGCGGCCTCGCCGACGGTGGAGACGGCGACGCGGTGGTTCATGTCCGACTCCGAGATCGACCGAGCCGTCTCGGTCAGCTGGCGCACCGGTTCGAGGACGCGCCCCGCGACGGGCCACGCGATCGCCGTCGCGACCGCCAGGACCCCCAGCGACACGACCAGGCCCCACGTGCCGAGCTCCCGGATCTCGGCGAGCTCCGCCGAGGGCAGGCTCGTCACGACGAACAGGCCGTCCTCGCCGGCGATGGAGAAGGCGTGCGAGTTCCACCGCGCCGTCCCGTGCTCGGTCTCGTACGTCCCGGCCCCGTCCACGGGACGGAAGCCACCGAGGGACTGCGGCTGCCAGGCACCGAGCGCCTCCGCCGGCACCTGCTCCAGCGGGAACCGGGCCAGGTCGGTCCGGTGGACCTCGCCGTCGACGAACGTCACGACGGCCTCCCCGGGGCTCGCGACGTTGCGGCTGAGGTAGAGGTCGAAGAGCGCGGCGGCGGACGTCAGCTCCGAGCCGGTCCGCGGGTCGCGCCCGTCCTCGACGAGGGCCCTCAGCTCGAGCACCTCCTGCCGCAGGCTGGCGTCGACGCGCGACTCCAGCCGCAACGTCAGGACCTCGCCGACGGCGACCGACGAGGCCAACGTCGACAGCCCCACGAGGACGACGAACGAGAGCAGGATCCTGACCCTCGTGCTGCGCGCCGGCCCGAGCCACGCACGCCGCCGCCGAGCCGGCGCGCTCTCGGGTGCCCCGCCGGGCGACGCCGGCGAGGACGCGGTGCCCGGGCTCGGGGGCTGTCGGCTCCCGGCCCGGGCCGTGACTGATGATCTGAGGTGCACCCTGCGACACCCGCCAACCTGCCCGGCTGCACCGAGCCTCGACCTGTGGACGACGACGCGAACCGGTGGCCCGCACCCCGCTCGACCCGTCGTCCACCCTTCAGTTGTCTCCCCGATGGCCGCCCGTGCTGCCCGCGGCCGCGAGGACTCCCCCGAGTCTCACGCGAGGAGCGCGAGGCGTCCATAGTCTCTTCGGGTGATGTGGCGCGGCCCGACGGTGGGGTGATGGAGCGGCTTGGCACCCGGTGAGTCGTCGTTTCCGTGAACCGACCGACAGGCAGTACTCGTGGTCCGGCGCCCCAGCGTGCGTGGCGCGGCACCCCGCACCGGCGCACTGCCTGTCGGTCGGCGCGCCTGCGGGAAACTTCGATATTCCATGTTCTATTGAAGTATGCTCCCTGCATGGCCGCTGCCCGGACGACCGCCAGCCCACGGGGCCTCCCTTCGGTGCTGCCCCGGCGTGACGAGGAAACGGTCGTCCGGGTCCAGCCCGTCGAGCTCGGCGCCGCCGGCGCCGCCGGCGCCGCCGGCGCCGGCGCCGCCGAACCGATGGGCCCGAACGGGTGGGCGCGGGCGACCCAGGGCGTCGTGGAGGTCACCGCGTGACCGCCGTCCACCAGGACACGCCACGCCTGGGCCTGCGGGCCAACGTCGCCCAGTTCAGCCTGCTTGTCGGCGTCAACGCCCTCGTCGGGGGGATGCTGGGTCAGGAGCGCACCGTCGTGCCGCTGCTGGCGACCGAGGTCTTCGGCGTCCCCGGCTACACCGCGGCCCTGACGTTCATCGTCGCGTTCGGGCTCGCGAAGGCGGCGACGAACTACGTCGCCGGGACGCTGTCGGACCGGTTCGGGCGCAAGCCGGTGCTCGTGGCCGGGTGGCTGGTCGCGCTCCCGGTCCCGTTCCTGCTCATCTGGGCCCCGTCGTGGGGCTGGGTCGTGTTCGCGAACGTCCTGCTCGGCATCAGCCAGGGCCTGACCTGGTCGACGACCGTGGTGATGAAGATCGACCTCGTCGGCCCGGCGCGCCGCGGGCTGGCGATGGGGCTCAACGAGGCGGCCGGCTACGCGGCGGTCGCGCTGACCGCCCTGGCCACCGGGTACCTGGCCGCCGCGCACGGGCTGCGCCCGGCCCCGTTCTACCTCGGCATCGCCTTCGCCGGCCTCGGCCTGGGCATCTCCACGCTCTTCGTCAGGGAGACCCGCGAGCACGCCCGCCTCGAGGCCAGGAGCCACGTCGCCCGCGCGGACGGGCGGCACGACCACCTCGGTGACCACCTGGGCAACGGCGAGGTGTTCGTCCAGACCTCGTTCAAGGAGCCGGCTCTCTCCTCGGCGAGCCAGGCCGGTCTGGTCAACAACCTCAACGACGGCCTCGCCTGGGGCCTGTTCCCGGTGCTGTTCCTGTCGGCCGGGCTGTCCATCGAGCGGATCGGCCTGCTGGCCGCGATCTACCCGTTGGTCTGGGGGGTGGGCCAGCTCGTCACGGGCGGCCTGTCGGACCGGTGGGGACGCAAGTGGCTCATCGCCACCGGCATGGGCGTTCAGGCCCTCGGCCTCGCGATCATGGCCACGGCCGAGGGGTTCGGCTGGTGGGCGACGGCGGCGGTGCTGCTCGGCGCCGGAACCGCCATGGTCTACCCCACCCTGCTCGCCGCGATCGGCGACGTCGCCCACCCCGCCTGGCGGGCCCGGGCGGTGGGCACCTACCGGCTGTGGCGCGACGGCGGGTTCGCCGTCGGGGCCGTGCTCGCCGGCATCCTCGCCGACCTCTACGGGGTCCGCACGGCCATCGGGACCGTCGCGGCCCTGACCGCACTCTCCGGGGTCGTCGTCGCCGTGCGCATGTACGAGACCCGACACGACCCCGCCCACCCCGTGCCCACAGGAGACCCCCGATGAGCCGGCGCGACGCCAAGACCGCGCTGTACGAACAGTTCGCCCGAGCCGGCAAGGGCCTGGCCAACCCCAGACGGCTCGAGCTGCTCGACCTCCTCGCCCAGGGGGAGTACACCGTCGAGGCGCTGGCGACCACCGCCGGGCTCGGGCTGTCCACCGCGTCCATGCACCTGAGGGCCCTCAAGGATGCCGGGCTGGTCCGGGCCCGCCGTCAGGGCACCTTCGTGCACTACCGCCTCGCCGGCGACGACGTCGCCGCGCTCCTGGCCCTGCTGCGCACCGTCGCCACCACCCACCTCGCCGATGCCGACCGGGCCGCCGAAGGCTACCTTCGTGCATCTGCCACCGAGCGGTCGGATGCCGTGGCCCGCGACGAGCTCATCCGCCGGGTGCGTGCAGGTGATGTCCTCGTCCTCGACGTGCGACCCACCACGGAGTACGCCGCCGGGCACATCCCAGGCGCCGTGTCGGTGCCACTGGAGGAGCTGGAGCACCGACTCGGCGACCTCCCGCCGCACGTGGAGATCGTCGCCTACTGCCGCGGCGCCTACTGCGTGCTGGCCCACGACGCCGTGGACCAGCTCACCTCCACGGGCCGCACCGCCAGACGCCTGCACGAGGGGATGCTCGAGTGGCGCCTGGCCGGGCTGCCCGTGGACGCCGGTGTGGCATGAGCCGCGTGGTCGTCAACGGGTCCGCCTACGGTCTCGCATCCACGAGAACGGGCCCGGCATGACGACAGCATCAGCACACCCCGCACTGCGCGGGCGACCCGTCTACCTCGACCACAACGCCACCACCCCCATCGACCCGGCGGTGGTCGAGGCGATGACCCCGTACCTGACCCGCGAGTTCGGCAACCCGTCCTCGAGCCACACCTATGGGGCGGCAGCCCACGTCGGCCTCGAGGAGGCGCGCCGCCAGGTGGCGGGCCTCGTCTGCGCCCCGGCCGGGGCCGTGGTGTTCACCGGCAGCGGCACCGAGGCGGACGCCCTGGCCATCCGTGGCGCCGTCCTCGCCGCCCCGCCCGGGCGCCGCCGCCACGTCATCACCCAGGGCACCGAGCACCCCGCCGTCCTGGCCGCCTGCCGCGAGCTGGAGGATCTGCACGGTGTCGACGTGACCTACCTCGGCGTCGACCAGAACGGCCAGGTGGACGCCGCCGAGGTCGCCGCGGCCATCACCGCGCACACGGTGCTGGTGTCGGTCATGCACGCGAACAACGAGACCGGCACGATCCAGCCCATCGCCCGGATCGCGCGAGCCACGAGAAGCGCCGGTGTGCTGCTGCACGTCGACGCCGCCCAGTCCGCAGGCAAGATCGACATCGACGTGGACGCCCTCGGGGTCGACCTGCTCACCGTGGTGGGGCACAAGCTGTACGCCCCCAAGGGGATCGGTGCGCTCTACATCCGCCCCGGCGTCACCCTCCACCCGCTCATCGGCGGCGGAGGCCAGGAGCGCGGGCTGCGGGCGGGTACCGAGAACGTGGCGTACGCCGTCGGGTTCGGCGAGGCCGCCGCCCTGGCTGCCCGATCCCTGGCCGGTGGGGAGACGCAACGACTCCGGGGACTGCGCGACCGGTTCGAGCGCCGGATGGAAACCCTGCTCCCCGGCAGGGTGCACCTCAACGGTCACCCCACCCAGCGCCTGCCGAACACCGCGAACGTGCGGATCGACCGCGCACCCGCCCTGGCCCTGCTCGCCAACCTGACCGACGTCGTCGTCTCCGCCGGGTCGGCCTGCCACGCCGGACGCGACGAACCCTCCCCGGTCCTCACCGCCATGGGCCTGTCGGCCACGCAGGCCCTCGCCGCGATCCGCGTCTCGCTCGGCCGCTGGACCAGCCCCGACGAGGTCGACGACGCGAGCGCCCACATCGCGCACGCCGCCAGAGCGCGGTCGACCTGACGTCACCCCGGAGTGGCGGACACGCCACAGGAGCCGTGCGTTCAGACCGCTAGCTCCTCGAGCCGCTGTCGCGGGTTGAACCCAGCGGGGCCGGGTCGTCGCGCCTGCGCTTCCACACCAGGTCGGTTGCGGTCGCGAGCACGACGATGGCGACCAGTGCGACCGCGGTCGCCGGCTCGTCGGCGAGCGTCGTCCCGGCGAAGACGAGGAACGTCCCCAGCGTGGACACCAGGGCGACGGTGAGCACGACGACGTTGGCGCCGGTCTCGCCCCGGAGTCGGAAGTGCCCCAGCGTCACCATGGTGAAGACGAGGAGAGCCACGGCGCTCCCGATCGACGCGATCTTGTTGAGGTCGAACAGGACGATGAAGACCAGGGTGAAGCTCGTCAGGAGAAGCAGCCCGACGGGGGCCTTCCGCCGCCCGACCGTCCCACCCAGCGCCGGCGGGAACTGGCCGACCGACGCGAGGTGCCTGGTCATCCCCGCGGACGGGTACAGACCGGAGTTCGTGGCTCCCGCGGTGGAGAAGAGAGCCGTGATGACCATGAGGACGTACCCGAACTGGCCCAGGGTGGGCTTGGCGGCCTCCGCCAGGGCGGTGGGGCCGTAATCGACCACCTGGTCGGCGGTCAGGGTCCCGAACACGCCGAGGGAGACGCCGACATAGACGGTCGTGGCGATCCCCAGGGCGAGGTACATCGCCGTGGGCAGCTGCTTGGACGGGTTGGGAAGGTCCTTGGCGGTGAAGGTGATGACGCCGAACCCCAGGAAGGCGAAGAAGGTCAGTGCGACGCTGGCGATGATCTCGCGGAGCCCCGGGTAGCCCGACGGCGCGAGGAGGGCGGGGTCGAAGTTCGTCAGCGTGGAGATCACGAACACGGTGAGGATCGTCAGCACGACCTTGACGATGAGCGACTGCACCTTGGCGACCGCCGTGGACCCGACGACGTTGAGCGCTGCCATGACGAGGACGATGGCGATGGCGAACACCTTGGTCCAGGTCGGGTCGCTGTCGGTCAGGACCGAGCTCGCGTACCCGCCGAACGAGGACGCCACCATGGCCGTGACGATGGCCGCGGTCACGTAGAACAGCCAGCTGGTGATGCCGGTGACGTGGCCTTCGCCCAGCCCCTTGGCGAGGTAGTGGAGCAGGCCTCCTCCGGAGGGGTAGACGGACCCCAGCTTGGCGAAGGAGTACCCCTGAAGTCCGGCGATGGCGCCGGCGATGAGGAAGGAGAGCCACACGGCCGAACCGGCGACGGCTCCTGCGGCGCCGAGGAGCGCGAAGATGCCCGCGCCCACCATCGACCCGACGCCGATGAATGTTGCCTGGGTGACCGTCATGCGCTTGTCACCGGCTGGGGTGCTCATTGCTCATTCCCTCCTCGGCAGGGACTGGACGTCCTCGCGGCGATCAACGGTGGCCGGCATCCTCGGCGAGGCGTTCGAGGAGCAGCGCCTGGGCAACGACCATGCGCTCGATCTCATCGGGGTCGACGCTCTCGTCGGAGGCGTGGATGCGTGCGCAGGCGACGTCCTCGGGACCCCAGAGGATGAACTCCGCCTCGGGAGCGGCCTGTTGGAGGGTGCGCAGGAGCGGGATGGAGCCGCCGCACCCGGCCTCACCGGCGGGCTTGCCGAAGGCCTCCTCGAGCGCGGCCCGCGCCGCGGCGTACCCCGGACCGTCCGTGCTGCACCGGAACGGCGGCGCCTCCTTGGTGCGGCGCACCTCGACTCGCGCACCCCAGGGGGCGTGGGACTCCAGGTGGGCGACGAGGGCGTCGAGCTCGGCCGCGGGCTCGGCCCCGGGGACGATCCGCATCGAGATCTTGGCGCTCGCCTCCGGGATGAGGACGTTGGACGAGGTGGCGATGGGCGTCATGTCGATGCCGATCGCGTTGACCGAGGGCTGCGCCCAGAGCAGGTCACCGACCCGACCCGTGCCGGTGAGCCCGACCCCGTCGAGAACGTCCGCGCTGGCGCGGAAGTCGGCGGCGCTGAGGTCCTCGCCCTCCCACGCGCCGCGCGAGACGCCCTCGACCGCGACGTTTCCCTCGTCGTCGTGCAGGGTGGCGAGGAGCCGGGCCAGCGCCATCATGGCGTCGGGTGCCGGGCCGCCGAACACCCCCGAGTGCAGCGGGTGGTCCAGCGTGCGCACCGTCACCACGCAGGCGACGTCACCGCGCAGCGCGGTGGTGAGCACGGGCTCGCCGACGCGCAGGTTGCCCATGTCGCAGATGACGAACAGGTCGCAGGCGAACAGGTCGGGGTGCGCCTCGACGAAGGCCTCGAGGTTGCTCTCGGTCTCCTCCATCCCTTCCAGGATGAGCTTGACCGTGCAGGGCGGCTTGCCGTCGAACACGCGCATCATGCCCAGGTGGGTCACCAGGCCGCTGATGTCGTCGGCGGACCCGCGGCCGTAGATGCGGCCGTCGTCCTTGCGGGTCGGGGTGAACGGCTCGCTCGTCCAGCCCTGTTCCGGTGGGGCGGGCTGTACGTCGTAGTGCGCGTAGATGACGACGACCGGAGACCCCTCCGGGCCGGGGACCTCCCCGTAGATGGGCGGGTAGCCGGACGGGACGTCCATCAGCCGGGCGTCGGCGAACCCGACCTCACGGAACATCTCGAGGGTGCGCCGGGCCATCTGCTCCATCGGTTCGGCCGGGAAGCCGGGGAACGACACCGAGGGGATCGCCACGAGCTCCTCGAGGTCCGCGACGACACCCGGCATCAGCGCGGCGGCCTTCTGGGTGATCTCTGATGCCTGCATGACGGGCGCTGCCTTTCGTTCAGGTGCGAGGGCGGGAGAGGGGTCGTGACGGGTCGTCGGCGGTGGGTCAGAAGAAGAGCCCGCCGATGACCGCACCGACGGCGATCGTCGTGACCGACAGCACGAGCATCGGGACGAAGAAGCTGTGGTCGAGCAGCTTGGTGCCCAGCTTGGTCGTGCCCGTGAGGTCGAAGTTCGCTGCGGCGATCTGGGTGCCGTTGGCCGGCAGCGTGTAGACGCCGCCGAGGGCACCGGCCCACATCCCGGTGACGATGCCGGCGGGCAGACCGGCGGCGAGGCCGATCGGGACGATGGTGCGGGTGGCCGTCGACTGGCTGGTCGTGAGCGCGGCCACGAGGAACACCGCCAGGGCGAAGATGACAGGCCACGAGGTGACCCACTCGCCGATCGTGGAGATGATGTAGTCCTCGTGGGCGGCGATGAACGTCGAGGTCAGCCACGCGATCCCGAACAGGGCGATGGCTGAGATCATGCCGGCCTTGAACACGGACTGGTCGGGCACCGAGGCGACCTTGGGCTTGCCGATGAAGAGGATGAGAACGCCGACGACGAACATGAGCAGGACGATGGTCGTCGTCATGTCGACCGACACGGCCTCGCCGTCGACCTCGTAGGACGGGCGCAGGTCGGGGAAGATCCCGAAGACGACGATCGCGACGACGCCGAGGAGGAAGGCGATCGCTGAGTTGCGCCCGGGCTTGGTGTACGTCAGTGCAGCGGACGCCGACTCACCCGCGGCAGCCGCGGCTTGAGGTGGGGCGAGCTCGCCGGAGGCGATCATCGCCTGGACCTCGGCGTCGTCGTCGAGCTCCTTCCACATCCGGTTCACCACGAGCGAGGTCACGATGATGCCGACGACGCAGGCCGGGAACGTGATCGCGAGGATCTGCCCCAGCCCGAGGTCGTACGGAGCGACGTCGGTGAGGGTCAGCATGGCTGCCATGGCGGCGGAGACGGGGGAGGCGGCCAGGGCGATCCCGGACTGCACGACGGTGACCGTCATCGGGCGCGCGGGCCGGATGTTGTTCTTGTAGGACACGTCGTAGATGACGGGCAGCAGGGGGTAGATGATGTTGCTGGTCCCGGCGCCGACGGAGAACAGGAAGGCCGTCAGCGGGGCGATGAGGGTGATCTGCTTCGGGCGCTTCTCGATGACCTTGGCGGCCACCGCGACCATCCAGTCGATGCCGCCGGCGGCCTGCATCAGCGCGGCCGTGGTGACGACCGCGAGGATGATCGCCATCGCTGCGGCGGGGGGCTCGCCGGGAGCCTCGCCGAAGATGAAGACGAGCACGAAGGTGCCCAGGCCACCCCAGAGACCGACGCCCACACCTCCGGCTCTGGTACCCATGACGATGGCACCGAGCACGACGAGGGCCTCGAGGACGAAGCTGACGCTCATGGCACTTCCTTCCCTGCGGTGGGGACTGTTCGGCTCACCCGGCCGGACACTGGGTCTGAACCCTCTGGTCGAGCTGCGCGAACGCCGCGTCGAGCTCCTCCTGGGCGGCCTCGACCTGGGGGCCGAGGGTCGCCGCGGCCTCGTACGTCGCGACCGCCAGGGACTGCTTCACCTCGGCGGCTCGCTGTCGCACCGAGCTGATCGCCGTGTCCAGCCGGCCCTCGGACACCTGCTGCAGCTGGTCCAGCTGGTCGCTCACCGTGTCGGCACGCTCGCGCAGCTCGTCCACGGAGGCCTGGAAGTCCTCGGCGTTGTCGGTGGACAGGGGGGGCGCGGCGCGGAACTCCTCAGCGGCCGCCTTGACGTCGGCGTACTGGGCGCACAGGTCCTGGCCGGCAGGATCCGGGGCGCAGCCCGACACCAGGGCGATCACCATCGCGGCCGGGACGATCCTGAACCTTGTCGAGCGCCACATCGCTGTCTCCTTGTCCGTCTCGACTCTCGTCCCCGCGGTCGTGCCGGCTGATCACCCGGACCGGGTGATCACGACGCGGCGGCGCCCTCGGGCGGGAGGGTGACGATGGCGACCAGCGTCCGCGCGGCGAGGACCATGTCGTCGATGGCGATGTGTTCGCTCGTGGCGTGCTCGTCGACCATGCCGGTCGGGAGGGCGACGCACGGGATCCCCTTGGCGTTGAAGTAGTTCCCGTCGGTTCCTCCGCCGGACTTGCGGGGGATCACCTCGACCCCGAGCGACCGGAACGCTGCTGCCGCCTCGCGGTACGGCCGGGCGTCGGGCTCGATCTTGTACGTCCGGTAGATCTCCTCGGCGACGAAGTCGACGGTGGCGCCGCAGGCCCGTGCCGCGTCCTCGCACGCGGTCCGCATCGAGTCGAGCTGGCGGTCGAGCTTGACCTGGTCGTGGCTGCGGGCCATCCCCTCGAGCACGACGAGGTCAGGGATGATGTTGCGCGCCTGGCCGCCGGTGACGGTGCCGATGTTCGCGACCGTCTCCTCGTCGATCCGACCGAGCGTCATGGCGGCGATCGCCCGCGCTGCGGCCTGCACGGCGCTGATGCCCTTCTCCGGCTCGACGCCGGCGTGGGCCTTGCGGCCGTGGAAGGTGATGGTGAGGTAGACCGACGTCGGCGACCAGTAGGTCACCGACCCCATCGCGCCGGCCGTGTCGAGGACGAAGCCGTGGGTCGCGCGCAGCCGGCTGACGTCCAGGTGCCGCGACCCGACCAGCCCGCTCTCCTCCCCGACCGTGACCACGAACTCGATGGTCGGGAACGACCACCCGGGGTTTGCCCGCAGGAGCGTGAGGAGCTCGAGGCAGCCGGCGATCCCGGACTTGTCGTCGGCACCCAGGATCGTCGAGCCGTCGGTGCGGATCACCCCGTCGTCCCCGATGACCGGGATGATGCCCCGGTCGGTGCCGGCCGTGTCCATGTGCGTGGAGACGAGGATGGTCCCCTCGCGTGTCCCGGGAAACACGGCAACGATGTTGCCGATGTCGTCCCTCGTCGTCTCGCAGCCGAGCTCCTGGAACCGGTTCAGGAGGACCTGGCCGATCTCCTCCTCGTGACCGGTCGGGCTGTCGACCGCCACGAGGTCCAGGAAGGTGCGCAGCAGTCGGTCTCGGTCCACATCGGTCGCAGTCGCCATGGTCGTGCCTTCGCGCCGGCGAGGCCCCGGGGCCCGGTCGGGTGCGGAGTCCCTCGATGGCACCGACGCTAGCCCCGCGTCGCACTCGGTTCCTCACCCGGAATGGGCGAAGCTGCGATCCGAAGTCGCCCCGGTGACAGCCGAACTGGCACGCCAGCGGGTGGCTGCGGGTGGCGGCGAGTGGCGGTGGCGCGACCCCGATCAGCTGACGGGTTCGGGCGCGTCGCCGCCCGCCGGGTAGTCCTGCAGGGGCACGGCTCCCGCGGACCACGCCTGCATCACCGGGTCGACGATCCGCCAGGACTCCTCCGCCTCGTCGCCACGGATGAAGAGCATCGGGTCGTTGTCGAGCATCTCGCGGATCAGGTGGGCGTAGGCGGTGAGCGGCGGCGGCGGGGACACCGTCTCCAGCTGCCGTTGCTCCGCGGTCAGGTCCGGGCCGTTGAGGGTGGTGGACAGCCGCACGTAGGGCTCGGTGAGCCCCACCCGCAGCACGTTGGGCTCCACCCCGGGCCACTGGTCGGTGAGGTAGCGCGGCAGGGGACGGAAGTGGACCGCGATCTCCGCGGAGGGCTGCCGGAGCGCCTTCCCCGACCGGATCGTGAACGGCACGCCCGACCATCGCGGGTTGTGGACGTCCAGGGTCAGGGCTGCGTACGTCTCGGTCTCGCGGGCGGGGTCGACGCCCGGCTCGTCGACGTAGGAGGGGACCTCTCGCGAACCGATCGTGCCGGCGGTGTACCGGGCACGCACCGTCGTGCTGCGCATCGTCTCCGCCACCGGCGTGGCCACCGCCCGCAGTGCCTCCACCCGCACGGCCCGGAACGACTGCGCGTCCAGACGGGCCGGCTGCTCCATCATCACGAGCGCCATGACCTCCATGAGGTGGTTCTGGAGCATGTCCTTCATCGCGCCGGCTCGGTCGTAGTAGGACGCCCGGCCCTCCAGGGTGAGGTCCTCGAGCCAGCTGATGTCGACGCGCTCGATGTGTTCGGCGTTCCAGACCGGGGCGAAGACGCGGTTGAGGAACCGCAGCGAGTTGACCCGCCGGACGAGCTCGTTGCTCAGGAAGTGGTCGACCCTGAAGATCGTCGGGGCCGGGAGACGGATCCTCAGTGTCTCGTTGAGCCCGCGCGCCGACGCCAGGTCGGTGCCGAAGGGCTTCTCGACGGCGAGGGCGTCGCCGGCACCCAGGCCCGCCGTCGCCAGTGCGGACAGCACCGAGTCCAGGAGCACCGGTGGCAGCGCCAGGTAGACCAGCGTGTGGGGGTGCTCCGACCCGAGGACCCTGCTGACGTCGGCCGCCGACGTGACGTCCGCGGGCTGGAAGGTCAGCATCTGCACCACGCGCTCGCGCGTGCTCGCTGACACGTGGCTGTGCTCACGCAGACCGGCCTCGATGTGCTCACGGAAGTCATCGGTGGTCCAGTCGACGTTCGAGGCGCCGACGATGGCCAGTCCCGGGGGGAGCGCGCCCTCCTCGGCGAGCTGCGCGACCGCGGGCAGCAGCAGCCGGCTCGTGAGGTCGCCGGAGGCTCCGAAGAGCACCATCCGCTGGATCATGAAGGACCACCTTCCTCGTTGGGCGTGGAGGCCGCGGGCCCAGCCCCGTATCGGGCCGCGGGCGCTCCCGTGACGCCGGGACGGCAGGTGAAGACCGCCCCGGCCAGGGGCTGGGTGGCACGGGCTTCTGGTTCGAGGTCGAACCACGACGTCGTGATGTAGAGGTCCTCGCCGTCGGACCCCCCGAAGGCCACCGAGGTCGGGTTGCTCGTCGGGACGGTGACCAGCCCGTCGAGGATGCCGTCGGGCCGGTACCGGTGCACCGCACCGGCACGCCCGCAGGCCACCCAGAGCATCCCCTCGTCGTCGACGGTCATGCCGTCGGGCCAGAACCCGTCGGCCCTGAGGTCGACGAACCGGCGGCGGTCGCTCAGCGCACCGGTGGCGGGGTCCAGGTCGAACACGTCGACCCGGAACAGCGCCGTGTCCGCGAGGTACATGCGGCCGCGGGCCTCGTCGAACGCCGGCCCGTTGGAGATCGTCAGGCCGTCGACGGCGCAGGAGACGGTCCCCGAGTCGATGACGTACAGCGCGGCGTTCCCGGGTCGCTTGTCGAACGCCATGGTGCCGAGCCAGCACCGTCCGTGGGAGTCGATCGTCACGTCGTTGGCGCGGTTCTCGGGCTTGTTCTGCTCGACGACCGCGACCCGTAGCGTCGTGCGGCCGGTGTCGGGGTCGAGTACGGCCAAGCCGTCCGGGGCGGCGACCACGGGTCGGCCCTGCACGTCCAGGACGATCCCGCCCGGCTGCCACGGTGTCCTCCACGCCGTGTCACGTCCCGTCGCCGGGTCTGAGCAGTGGACCGCCTGGCCGGTGATGTCGACCCACCAGAGGCGGGCGGTCCGGGAGTCCCAGATCGGCCCCTCCGCGTGCTCCGCACCCACGTCGACGGCGACCTCGACCGGCACGTCACCCGCGGCATCCATCGTCGGTCCGTTCGTCGTCCAGCGCGGGGCCCGCGCCCCGCGCCTCCTGAGTCTGGGTCGGCCTGCCCACCGTCGCATCACCCTCTCCGGGGGACGCGAGGCGTCGGCGGCGGGCGTAGCAATGACCCATCGGCCCGGTCGCGGCACGCCCTCCACCCACGGACGAGGGAGCCGTCACCGGGCTCGACGGGCCGGCAACGCCTCCCGGTCCCACCCACCCGTCTCGCGAAGGAGAACAACCGTGAAGGTCATCATCGTCGGCGGGGTCGCGGGGGGCGCCTCGTGCGCCGCGCGGCTGCGCCGGCTGGACGAGCACGCCGAGATCGTCATGGTGGAGCGGGGCCCCTACGTCTCCTTCGCCAACTGCGGGCTGCCCTACCACGTGGGCGGCGTGATCGAGCACGAGTCCGATCTGCTCGTCGCCAACGAGCAGGTGTTCCGAGGGCACTTCGCCGTCGACTGCCGCACCGGGTGCGAGGCCGTCGGTGTGGACCCGGTCGCCAAGACCGTGCAGCTGCGTGACGTCGCCAGCGGCGCGGTGACGGCTGAGTCGTACGACACCCTGGTGCTCGCACCGGGCGCGGCCTCGGTGCGCCCGCCGATCCCCGGGATCGACCTGCCGGGCGTCTTCTCGGTGCGCACCGTGCCGGACGCGCGCGAGATCCGCGAGTGGATCGAGCGCGGCACGAGCTTCCTCGCCGGCATGGACCGGTACTCCGGCTTCCAGACCGTGCGGCCGAAGCGCCACGCGGTCGTCGTCGGCGGTGGCTTCATCGGCCTCGAGATGGCCGAGAACCTCGTCCACCGTGACTTCGACGTGACGGTCATCGAGCTGGCCGACCAGCTGCTGGCGCCCTTGGACGCCGAGTACGGAAACCTCGTGAAGGACTTCCTCGAGATGCACGGTGTGCACGTGGTCGTCGGTGACGGCGTGGCGTCGTTCAGCCAGCAGGACGACGAGTCCCTCGTCGTCAGCACCCGTTCGGGCCGCGAGCTCCCGGCGGACGTCGTCATCGTCGCGCTCGGGGTGCGGCCGGAGACCACGCTGGCGACCATGGCCGGCCTCGAGATCGGTGAGCGCGGCGGCATCAAGGTCGACGACCAGATGCGCACGAGCGACCCCTCGATCTTCGCCGTCGGCGACGCCGTCGAGGTGCGCGACTTCGTCACCGGCGAGCAGAGCCTCATCGCACTCGCCGGGCCGGCGAACCGGCAGGCCCGCATCGCGGCCGACGTCATCGCCGGGCGGGACGCCCACTTCCGGGGCACCCAGGGGACGTCGATCATCCAGCTCTTCGGGGCGGCCGCGGCGTGGACCGGGGCCAGCGAGAAGTCGCTGCGCCGGGTGGGCGACGACGACTACGAGCGGGTGTACCTCTACCCGAACTCGCACGCCGGCTACTACCCGGGTGCCAAGCCGATCGCCATGAAGGTGCTGTTCCGCACGTCCGACGGCCGGCTCCTCGGCGCCCAGGCCATCGGGGAGGACGGGGTCGACAAGCGCATCGGAGACCTGGCCCTCGCGATCCAGCTCGGTGCGACGGTCTACGACCTCGAGGAGGCGGAGCTGTGCTACGCGCCGCCGTTCGGCAGCGCCAAGGACCCCGTCAACTTCGCGGGGATGGTGGCGGCCGGTGTCCTGCGCGGGGACATGCCGGTCAGTCACTGGGACTCCGGAGGGGACGCCTTCCTGCTCGATGTCCGCGAGCCGGTCGAGCTGGCGGTGGAGCAGGTCCCGGGCGCCGTCAACATCCCCCTCGGCCAGCTGAGGTCACGCCTGGACGAGCTCCCGCGGGACCGTGAGATCCGCGTCATCTGCCGCTCGGGTCAGCGGGCCTACACCGCGACCCGGTGCCTGCAGCAGAACGGCTTCGATGCCAGCGTGCTGTCCGGAGGGATGCTGTCCCGAGTCCTCTGGCCGACACCGTGACCGCGGACGTACCCAGCCCGGGCGCTCCGTCGCAGGCGCCGACAGCCGAGCACGCCCGGCTCGCCGAGGCGACGGGACGCGCCGAGGCCGACCTGTTCAGCGCGAACCCCTGGTACGAGTGGGGTCCGTACCTGAGCGAGCGGGCCTGGGGCACGGTGCGGGAGGACTACTCCGCGGACGGCGACGCCTGGAGGTCGTTCCCGCACGACCACGCGCGGTCGCGGGCCTACCGCTGGAACGAGGACGGGATGGCGGGGATCTCAGACATCCGCCACGAGCTGTGCCTCGCGCTGGCGCTGTGGAACGGCCGGGACCCGATCCTCAAGGAGCGGATGTTCGGGCTCACCGGCCCGGAGGGCAACCACGGCGAGGACGCCAAGGAGTACTGGTGGTACCTCGACGCCCTGCCCAGCCATGCGCTGCTGCGCTGGCGCTACCACTATCCGCAGGACGAGTTCCCCTACGAACGGCTCCTCCACCACGGCAGGGGCCTGCACGACCCGGAGCTCGAGCTGCTCGACACCGGCGTCTTCGACGGCGACCGCTACTGGTCCGTCGACGTCACCTACGCGAAGGAAACCCCCACCGAGGTCCTCATGCGCATCGTGCTCGAGAACCACGGCGTCGACGAGGCGACCCTCGAGGTGCTGCCCACGATGTGGTTCCGCAACACCTGGTCCTGGGACCGGGCGGCGGCCCGACCGCGCATCGAACGGGACGGCACCTCCCTGCTCGTGGTGGACCACGCCCTCGCCGGCTACCGGCTGGATGCCGCTCCCGGCCCGGGCGGCACGCCGCCACAGGCGCTGTTCTGCGAGAACGAGACCAACCTGCCCCGCGTCTTCGGCGCACCCCCGAGCACCCCGTTCCCGAAGGACGGGATCAACGACCACGTCGTCTCCGGTGCCCCCACGGTCAACCCGGACGAGACCGGGACCAAGGCGGCGCTGCGCTACCGCGTCACCGTCCCCGGCGGCGGGACCGCCGAGCTGCGGCTGCGCCTCCACAGGCCCCCACCCGACCGCGCGGTGGACCCGCAGTGGGCGGGTGCGGCGTTCGAGTCCGTGGTCGCCGCCCGCGAGGCCGACGCGGACGAGTTCTACTCCCGCCTCGCGCCGGACGGCACGTCCGCGGAGCGCCTGCAGGTCCTGCGCCAGGCGAGCGCCGGGCTGGTGTGGAGCAAGCAGATCTACCCCTACGACGTGGCCCGGTGGCTCGACGGCGACCCCGGTCAGCCGCAGCCTCCGGCGGCACGGCGCCGGGGGCGCAACGCGTCCTGGCGACACCTGGACTCCTTCGACGTCCTCGCGATGCCCGACCCGTGGGAGTACCCCTGGTTCGCCGCCTGGGACCTCGGCTTCCACGCCATCGCCTGGGCTCACCTCGATCCGGCGTTTGCCAAGTACCAGATGCTCGTCCTGCTCCGGGAGTGGTTCCAGCACCCCAACGGTGCGCTCCCGGCATACGAGTGGAACTTCGACGACGTGAACCCGCCCGTCCACGTCATGGCCGCGCTGCGGGTCTTCCTCATCGACGGTGGCACCGACCGTGACTTCCTCGAGCGGGTGTTCCAGAAGCTCCTCGTCAACTTCACGTGGTGGCTCAACCGCCAGGATGCCGACGGGAACAACGTCTTCGGCGGGGGGTTCCTCGGGCTGGACAACATCAGTCCCATCGACCGCTCGAACCTTCCCGAGGGGTGTCACCTGGAGCAGGCGGACGGGACGGCCTGGATGGCCTACTACGCACTGTCGATGCTGGTCATCGCCGTCGAGCTCGCCCGGGAGAACGAGGTGTACGACGACATGGTCGTCAAGTTCCTCGAGCAGTTCCTCCAGATCGGGCGCGCCCTGGACAAGCAGGGCCTGTTCGACACCGAGGACGCCTTCTTCTACGACCGGCTGGTCCTCCCCTCGGGCGAGTCGACGGCGGTGAGGGTGCGCACCATCGCCGGGCTCATCCCGCTGCTACCCGCCACCGGCCTGCCCAGGCCGCAGGCCGAGCTCCTCGAGCGGCTCGGGAAGGGGTTCGCCCGCATCCGTGAGCGGTGGGTGGGCGAGGGCGGCAGCCTGGTCGGCCGGGTCCGCGACCTCGACGGCCACGAGAGCCTGCTGGTCTCCGTGCTCCCTCCCGACGGGATCCGCACGGCGCTCCGGGAGTTCCTCGACGAGGACGCTTTCCTCTCCCCGCACGGCCTGAGGGCCCTGTCGAAGCGCTATCACGGGATGCCGTACACCCTGGAGGGTGTGGGCGGGGCCACGATCGACTACCAGCCCGCCGAGTCCACCACTGCCATGTTCGGGGGCAACTCGAACTGGCGTGGACCCGTCTGGCTCCCGGTGAACTACGTGGCCGTGCGCCAGTTCGTGCGCCTGCAGCGCTTCCTCGGGGACGACTTCACCCTGGAGTACCCCACCGGCTCGGGCAACCGGCTCACCTTCGGCGAGGTGGCACAGGACCTCGCCGACCGCATCCTCGCCATCTGGCTGCCCGACGACCAGGGCCGACGTCCCGTCTTCGGCGGTGTCCGGCGGATGCAGGAGGACCCGGCCTGGAAGGACAACCTGCTGTTCTTCGAGTACTTCCACGGTGACAACGGCGCGGGCCTCGGAGCCAGCCACCAGACCGGGTGGACGGCCCTGGTCGTCGACCTGATCCTCGACCCGCCGGGCGCCGCCGCGACCCCCCGACCTCGACGTCCCCGCCATCCCTGACCCCCGGCATCCTCACCGCCGGGCTGATCTCGGTCTGCACGGAGTCCCGGATTGCCGCACTGCCGCGGTTAGGGTCGACAACCTTGGTGACAAAGGGGTCGCCGAGTGTCGAGAGGAGCGTCATGTCGTTCAGAACTCGTGGGGTGGGTGCCGTCATCGCGGCCGGTGCCCTGGTCGCAGCGGTGGGGTCTGTGTCCCCGACCGCGGCGGCGCCCAACAACAATTCCGTCGCGAAGCTGACGAAGGCGGTCACCCTCGAGGGGGTGGTCGACCACCTCGAAGCCTTCCAGGCGATCGCCGACGAGTACGGCGATCGCGCGGCAGGCCGGGACGGGTACAAGGCGTCCGTCGACTACGTGGTGGCCGAGCTGCGCGCCGCCGGGTACACCCCTGTCGTCCAGGAGTTCGAGTTCCCGTACTTCGAGGAGAACTCCGAGCTCGTGCGTGACGACCCGGCCACGAGCTGGGTCGACGGGCGGGACTTCCTCCGGGCCCAGTTCCCGACGGGTGTTCCGGAGGGGACTGCCACAGGCGTGGTCGTTCCGGTGGACTTCGCGGACCCGCCCGTGCCGGACATGCCAGCGGGCGCGGGCGGCACCAGCGGGTGCACCGCGGACGACTTCGCGGGCTTCCCCGAGGGCGCGATCGCGCTGGTCCAGCGTGGCGGCTGCGGCTTCGCGGTGAAGGCGCTCAACGCGCAGGCCGCCGGGGCCAGTGCCGTGATCGTCGCCAATGACGGGCGGACCGGCCTGGTCGGCATGATCGGCGACGCGGCGGGTCTCGAGATCCCGGCCATCTTCGTGACCACTCAGGTGGGGCTCGACCTCGCCAGCACGCCCGACGCCACGGTGACGGTGACGGTCGACTTCGCGGCCGAGACCCGAGTCACCTGGAACGTGCTCGCCGAGACCGCGACCGGCAACGACGCCAACACGGTCATGGCCGGGGCCCACCTCGACAGCGTGCAGGACGGCGCCGGTATCAACGACAACGGCTCCGGCAGCGCCGCGCTGTTGGAGACGGCCATCCAGATGTCGAAGGTCAAGCCGAACAACACGGTGCGGTTCGCCTGGTGGGGTGCGGAGGAGGAAGGCCTGCTGGGATCCGAGTACTACGTCGAGAACCTGGCCGACACCGCCCTCGACGACATCGCGCTGTACCTGAACTTCGACATGATCGCTTCGCCGAACTACTTCTTCGGCGTCTACGACGGGGACAACTCCGGAGGGACGGCACCTGCCGGATTCATCCCTGCGGGTTCGGCCCAGATCGAGGACGTGTTCGAGAGGTACTACACGAGCATCGGCCAGCCCTACCAGGACTCGGAGTTCTCGGGTCGTTCGGACTACGGACCGTTCATCGCCGTCGGGATTCCCGCCGGTGGGCTCTTCACCGGGGCCGAAGGCGAGAAGACCGCCGCTGAGGCGGCGCTGTACGGCGGGGTACCGGGTGCCTCGTACGACCCGTGCTACCACCAGCCGTGTGACAACCTCACCGGCGCGGGACAGGACGCCGAGCTGTACGCGGCGCTCGAGGAGGACTACGACCTCGTCGGCAACGTGAACGCGTTCGCCCTCGACGTCAACTCCGATGCCGTTGCGGCGTCGATCATCACGTTCGCGTTCGACACCTCGACCGTGAACGACGTCAGTGCGCCGGGCAGGTCGCACGGGGCCGGCAAGAGCCTGGATGCGATGAAGAACAAGCTCACCAGGTAGCCGCGACGCCACGCAGAGGCGATGCCGACTCGGCCGGTCACGAGCAGTCGTGACCGGCCGAGTCCGGTCTCAAGGGAGGACGTTGAGCCCGAAAGACCGCAGCTCATGGCCGTTGGTCCGTGGGCGTCGCGCGGGACGTCCAGGTCAGCGTCACTTCGGTCCGGCGCCACGCCCGTCCAGCCGACGTCGGCGTGTCGCCGCCAGTCGTCGTCTCGTCGGTGCGGCCGGCCTGGGTGCTCTCCATCGACGTGCGGCACGGTCGGGCGCCGGGGGCGTTCCATGGCACCGATGGGCTATTCCCCGGCGCCTCGACGAGGGCTACCGTGTGGAAGATGCCCATGACGAGTCGTCGGTCGGCCGACGACCTCGAGGCAGCGCAACGGCGATCGCGTGGCTGACTGGTCGGCCACGGGCGGATGGACCGCTTCCATGGAGGACGCCGGATCTGGAGGAGAAGCCGTGAGTGAGAACAGCACGTGGAGTCTGGACGATCTGGTGGGCACCTACTGCCGGGCGTGGAGCGAGCCCGACGCCGCTGCGCGACAGCGACTGCTGGACGAGGCGTGGGACGAGGACGGCACCTACACGGACCCGTTGGCCGACGTGGCCGGACGCGGTGCCTTGCACGCGCACATCGGTGCCTCGTTCGCGGACTTCCCGGGGATGGTCATCGCAGCGACGAGCGCCGTGGACGCCCACCACGACAAGGGCCGTTTCAGCTGGCAGCTCACCATGCCGGACGGGTCGGTCCCGCTGGCAGGTACCGACTTCGTCCAGGTCACGACCGACGGGAAGATCGGCAGCATCGTGGGCTTCTTAGGCCCGTTGCCCGCGAAGGCGTAGTCCGCTACTCGGGCTCTGCGCCGGTGAGGAGGTGGGCGACGACCTCGGCCGCGGTGTACCCGGTGGCGCCGGCCCGCCGCTGACCGAGCATGGTCACGACCGGGGCGAGGTCCCCACCGGCCGTGACCAGGGCCGGCTCGACGGCGCCCTTGGGCCTTCGCTGCGCCAGGCCGGCCCCGGCGAGGAGCGCGTTGCACAGGCAGACCCGGCCCTCGCGGTTCGCCTCCCGGCCACCCTTGCGCAGGTAGGCCTTCTGGGGCTCGGCGGGGCAGCGGAAGTCCACCTCGCCGTCCGGGCGCCGGTAGGCCGACCGGAGCACGCCGAGGTCGCACACCGGTTGTCGTGCGGCCGCGACCTCGCGGTCGGTCAGTGTCCCGGGGAGCTCGGCCACGCGGAAGGGGAAGCCGGTCGGCGAGACCCGCCAGTCGGCCCGGACGACGAGGTCACCGCGGAGTGCGTCCTCGCGGACCCGGGCCTTGATGTCCTCGGCGAACCCGGACTCGTCGCTGTACGCGAACACGGTCCCGGCCTGGATGCCCGCCGCACCCGAGGCGAGGGCGGCTCGCAGCCCGCTCGGCGTGGCCTGTCCGCCCGCGACCCACACCGGCAGTCCGAGGGCGACGACCGAGGCGATGTCGACCTCGTCGCGCTCGCCGTAGACGGGTTGGCCGAGGCCGTCGAGGGCACGGGGCCCGCGAGGTGGGGCGTTGTGCCCGCCGGCGGTGGGGCCCTCGACCACGAAACCGTCGGGACGCGTGGCCGGGTCGGCGACCAGGCCGCTCGCGAGGTCGTTCGAGGCGATGATCGCCACCACGAGCGGGACAGGCAGCGCGGCGACCCCGGGCACCACCGAACGGGGGCGGAAGAGCACCTCGGTCGGCCCGTCGGCGACCCTGCTGCCCATGACCTTGATGGCGAGGCGGACGTCCTCGCCGGTGGCCAGCCCGCGCACGAGCGCGGGGATGTCAGCGGGGTTGCCCGCGCCGACGAGGACGACGTCCACGCCGGCCAGCAGGGCTCCGAAGCAGGCCGCCGGCAGGGGCAGGTCGATCTTGTGCAGGTAGTTGACGCCGACCAGCCCCTCATGACCCTCCTTGGCCAGGAAGACCTCGACGAAGTTGGCGGCGACGGTGAGCTCGAGCAGCTTCTCACCGGAGGCGACGGTGTGCCGAGGCACCGGGCGGTACGCCTCTCCCGGCGCGATCCCGCCCTCGACGAAGTAGGCGGCGAGGATCCACTCGGCGACCCGAGGCACCGGGAAGGCGGCCAGCGCGCGCCGAACGTGCCCACCGGTGTCGCCGTCCTGGAGCCGGCGGGCGCAGACGACGTCGAGCGCCGTGCCCGAGACCACGCCGAGCTGGCCGACCGAGGCGACGGCGCGGGCCAGCGGCCACCCGGAGACGGCCACACCCATCCCGCCCTGGATGACCCGGGGCGGCGCCCCGCGCCACCTCGCGTCACGGGTCGCTGGGAAGGTCTCGGTCGGCGCTCTGGTGATGGACACGGGCGTGACGGTCATGGCGGTCGGCTCTCTCGCACGATGTGGTCAACCTCCACCCTGCGCCGCGGCCGCCGCGGCCGATAGGGGCGGTCGAGGGCACTTGAGGCGTACGTTTTGGCACGTGGTGACAAACAAGCGAAGTGGCCGTCCGTGGGCGGCGATCGACCCGTCGATCGCGTCGACGCTGCGGCCCACCCTCCCGGCCCTCGTCGAGGACACCCTCGAGCACATCGACCAGGAGCTGCCGAGCCTGGGAAAGGACCTAGCCGGCCAGTACGGGGTCGCCCTGCGTCGCGGGATCGTGCGGGCCCTGGAGCGTTTCCTCAGCCTCCTCGGCCGGGAGGTCGACGCCCTCGACCCCGCCCTCACCGAGCTCTACGGCTCGTTCGGGGCGCGGGAGGACCACCACGGACGGTCCCTCGAGACGCTGCTCACGGCATACCGGGTCGGCGCCCGGGGCGCCTGGGTGCACTTCTCCGGGGCTGCCGTCACGGCGCGGGTTCCCACCGACCAGGTGATCCGGCTCGCGGAGGCGATCTTCGCCTACGTCGACGAGCTGTCGGCCGCCAGCACGCTGGGGTTCACCCGGGCGCAGGTGCGTCGCGCGGGGCACCGCGACCTGGCTCGCCGGCAGCTCGCGCAGGCGATCCTCGACGGGGAGGCGGCGACCTCGGCGCCGCGGGTCAACGACCTCGCGGGCGACGCGGGCTGGCCGCTGCCGGACCGCCTCGCCGTCGCGATCTGGCGACCGCCCGGGGACGTCGAGGCCTCGCGCGGACAGGCGGCGCCGCACCCGGAGGTCCTGTTCGTGTCCTCCGAGGACGAGGTGCGCGCCCTCGTGCCCGACGTCGTGCTGCGCGACCGGCGTGCGCGGGCGCGGCTGGTGCCCCCCGGGGTCACCGTGTCGGTCGGCACGGTGCGCCCGCCCGAGGAGGCGCCGATCTCCCTGGCCCACGCCCGCGCCATCGCCACCCTCGTCGACGAGGGAGTGCTCGACGGGAACGGCCTCGTCGCCGCCGCGGAGCACCTCGCGACGCTGGTCGTCCACGCCGACCGGCGGCTGCTCGCCGACCTGCGCGGCCAGGTGCTCGCGCCGCTCGAGGAGGTGACCGCCGCCCGCCGCCCGGTCATGGCCACCACCCTCTGCTCGTGGCTGGCTCACCACGGTGACCGCGTGGCGACGTCGAGCGACCTCGGGGTGCACCCCCAGACGGTGAGCTACCGGATGGCCGAGCTCCGCAGGCTGTTCGGCACCGCGCTGGAGGACCCCCACGACCGCTTCGCCCTCCTCCTGGCCCTCCAGGGCCCGAGCGGCTGGACCCCGGCCGCTGCCGGGTGATGTCGCCCGAGGGGCAGCGTCGTCACCCGTGAGGTGTCAGGAACCACACAGCTGCGCCTGGCTCACCGCAGGCGAGCGAGATCCCGTCGGACGTAGCGCAGGTGCGCCCACTCCTCCTCCAGGATCACCCGAACGCAGTCACCGACGCTGGGACGCCAGTCACCGCCCCAGGGGTCCTCGCGCTCCTCCGCGAGCAGATCCGCGGTGACCGTGGAGAGGAAGTCGGTCAGCTGCTGCTGTCGCTCCGTACGCACCGCGAGGATCTCGTCGTAGGCCGGCGGGTCGGCCCGGAAGATCGACGTGTCGAAGCCCATCTCGTCGGCTCCGGTGAAGACCTGGCCGATCTCGTGGAACGGCTGCGGCATCCGCAGGACCGCTCCGCGCAGCCAGGCGTCGGTCGCCAGGACGAGGTGGCGCAGGGTCTGCGCCATGGACCACTCGTCCTCGACGTGCGCGTCCACCAGGCCCGGCGGCGTGCCCTCCACCGTGCTCTGCCACGCGGCCTGCACCGCGACCCAGCCCTCGCGCAGCCCTTCGGGGGTGCGCGCCTTCTGCAGCTCGCGGCCCGGGAACTGCCGGTTGAGCTCGGCCTCCACCAGCGGCACCACGTCGACCCCGTTCACGACGAGGCTGCCGAAGAACAGGTCGTGGCTGTCGATGTCGAGGCCGTTCACGTCGACGCTGCGCATCGTCACACCGCTGACGTCGGAGAAGCGCACGGTGGCCCCCTTGAAGCTGGCCCTGACGAAGGTCGCGCCCTCGAACTGCTTCGTGCCTGAGTAGGTCGTCATCGCTCCATCATCACCGCCGCGGGGGACAGGCGTGGGCGACAGGTGCGCGCCCCTCGAGTCACGCAAGGGGGGTGCGGGGCGCAGCGCGAGCCGCTACAACTTGACGGTGACCGACCTCTGGACCGACCCCGAGTGGCTTGCCGGTGCCCAGGCGTGGGTCGATGAGCAGACCGCCGCGCTCGGGCTGGAGCGCACCGGCGACGCCGAGCAGCCGCACGTCCGGGTCTGGTCGACCGTGCTCAGGGTCCCGACGACCACCGGGCCGGTGTGGTTCAAGGCCAACCACGGTCCCCTCCGGCACGAAGCGGCACTGGTGACGCTGCTCGCCGACCGCGTCCCCGACCGGGTCGAGCCGCTCCTGGCCGCCGACCTCGACCGCGGCTGGATGCTCATGCGCGACGCGGGGCAGCGGATGCGTGAGCTGGTCGTTGTCGAGGCGAGCCTGGAGCGGTGGCACCCCGTCCTGGACTCGGTGGCGCGGATCAGCATCGCGATGGAGGACGACGTCGACGCCCTCCTCGCGATGGGTGTCCCCGACCTGCGGCTGGCCACCCTGCCGGCGCGCTACGCCGCGCTCGTGGAGGAGGTCGACGCCGCGCCTCCCTTCCGCGCCGCGACCGGCCGGGTGGCCGAGCTGTGCGAGCGGCTCGCGGCCTACGGCATCCGTGACTCCGTGCAGCACGACGACCTGCACGACGGGCAGGTCTTCGTGCGCGCAGGTCGCCACTGGGTCGTCGACTGGGGCGACGCCTGTGTCTCCCACCCGTTCTTCGTGCTGGCCGTCGCGCTGGAGGGGCAGATCGCCTTTGGCCTGGACGACGTGGAGAGCTCCGTGGACACCGGACCGTTCCGCGACTCGTTCCTCGCGCCCTATGCGGCCGCCCACCCCGACCTCTCGCACGCCGACCTGGTGGAGGCCTCGCGCCTGGCGACCCGGCTGGGCTGGGCGGCCCGAGCGGTCAACGGGCATCTCCCCGCCGACCCGGAGAGCACCCGGCGGCGGCTGGAGATGTTCCTCGACGGCCGGGTGGGGCACTGAGGCGGTGGACGGGGAAGCGCGGTCGTTCGCTACGGCTGCGGAACCGAGGGGTTGCGCGCGCCTGGCCCACGAAGCAGAGTGTCTCTCTCGACCAGCGTCCACCGTCGACTCGGCCCGCGGCGGCTGAGAGGAGGGGTTCCTTGCCCGAGCTCGAGCTGGTGGACCTGGACAAGTCCTACGGCGAGATCCATGCACTGCGCGACATGAGCCTCACGGTCGGGTCCGGCGAGATCTTCGGCTTCGTCGGATCGAACGGCGCCGGCAAGACCACGGCGATGCGGATCGCTGTGGGGGTGCTTGCCGCGGATGCCGGCACGGTCCGGTGGGCGGGGCAGCCGGTCGGCCTCGCGGTGAGCAGCCGGATCGGCTACATGCCCGAGGAACGCGGCCTCTACCCCCGCATGCGGGTGGGCAGCCAGCTCCGCTATCTCGCCAGGCTGCACGGCAGGAGCCCGGCCCAGGCCGAGGAGGCGGTGCAGCGCTGGACGCACGTCCTCGGCATCTCGAGCCGTCTGGACGACGAGGTCCAGAAGCTGTCGTTGGGTAACCAGCAGCGGGTGCAGCTGTGCGCGGCGCTCGTCTTCGAGCCGGACATTCTCATCCTCGACGAACCGTTCTCCGGGCTGGACCCCGTCGCCGTCGACGTGATGAGCCAGGTGCTCCGGGAGCGAGCCGATGCCGGTGTCCCAGTGCTGTTCTCCTCGCACCAGCTCGACCTCGTCGAGCGGCTCTGTGACCGTGTCGGCATCATCAAGGACGGCTCGATGGTCGCCGTCGGGTCGATCGACGAGCTGCGAGGCCGCGGCGGGCTCCGGTGGCAGGTCGAGGGCCCTGCCGCGGACACGGGTTGGCCGGAGAGAGTGCCCGGGGCTCGCGTCCTCAGCAGCCGGGGGTCACTCACCGTCGTCGAGGTGGACCGACCGGGCCAGGCGGACGACGCGGGCCAGGAGCTGCTGCAGGCCGCACTGGCGGTCGGCCCGGTCGATGCGTTCGGTCCGGTCCGGCCGCACCTCGTCGAGCTGTACCGGCACGCGGTCAGCGACTCCGGCGGTCCGCCCACGGGCGACCGAGTCGACGAGGGCGCGCGTCGATGAGCGCGCTCGAGACGATCCGCCTCGTCGCGGGCCGCGAGATCAGCACCCGCGTCCGGTCCAGGTCCTTCCTGTGGACCACGGGTCTGCTCGTCGCGGCGATCGTGGCTGGCGGCGTCATCCTGGACCTCGCCCTCGGGTCCTCCTCGGCCGCGAGCGTCGCGGTGACCCCGCGTACCCAGCCGCTGGCGCAGCCCCTGCAGGACATCGCCCGCGCGAACGACGAGACCGTCAGGGTCATCCAGGTGGACGACGATGCCGCTGCGCAGGCCGCCGTCGCGGACGAGGATGCCGACGCAGCGCTGACCGGGGGCCCGACGGACTTCACCGTCGTCGTGCGAACCCAGCCCGACCCCGAGCAGTACGCGATGCTGACGGTGCTGCGTCAGCAAGCCGCACTCCGGGCCGCCGTCGCCGACCTCGGAGGCGACCCGGCGCAGGTGGCCGAGCAGCTGGCCTCGGCCACCGTGAAGATCCGGACCCTCGATCCGGAGCCAGAGCGCGACGGTGGGCAGATCGCGGCAGGCTACGTGGCCGGCATCCTGCTGTTCCTGGCCCTTCAGACGACCGCACAGCTCGTCTCGCAAGGCGTCGTCGAGGAGAAGTCCACCCGGGTCGTCGAGCTGTTGCTCAGCACCATCCGGCCCTGGCAGCTCATGACCGGAAAGGTGCTCGGCATCGGGGTCATCGGCCTGCTCCAGGTGGTCGCCGTCATCGTCGCCGCGGCCGGCACCGCCCTGGCCCTGGGGCTGCTCGACACCAGCAGCCTCGACCTGGGCGCCACCATCGCCTGGGCGCTGGTGTGGTTCGTCGTCGGGTTCATCACGTACTCGTTGGCCCTGGCGGCCCTGGCCTCGCTCGTCTCCCGGCAGGAGGACGTCGCCTCGGTCACCGCACCGGTGCTCGTGATCATGGCCATCCCCTACGTCATCGGGATCAGCATCGCCCCGTGGAACCCGACGAGCCCGGTCGTCGTGGCACTGAGCTACATCCCGTTCGCCGCACCCATGGTCATGCCGATGCGGATCGCGCTCGGGGCCGTCGAGAACTGGGAGATCATCCTGTCCCTCGCGCTCTCCCTCGTCGTGATCCCCGTGCTCGTCTGGGGTGCCGGACGGATCTACTCCAACGCAGTGCTCCGCACCGGGGCCCGGGTCCGCCTGCGTGACGCGCTGCGCGTGGGCTGACGGTCAGGGTCCACCGCGCCGGCCGGGGTCGCGGCCGGAGGAATGGACGACCAAGGCCACTCCGATGCCGGTTCGCGTCGCGGCGTCGCGGCGCCGCGGGCCGTGGCGTCAGGCGCACCGTGACGCCTCGCGACTCAGGCGAGCGCCGCGAGCGCCGCGGTGTCCCGCCCCCCACGCTCCAGTCCGGCCATCGAGCCGTCGACGTCAGGGGCGATGGGCGCGAAGCGGGACGTGAAGAACCGCAGCGTCGGCGACTCGTAGACGAACTCGAGCCCCCCGATGTCCCGCCGCCGCTCGTGCACACGGATCACCGAGTCCGCCACGACGTCCATGTGGGAGTTGGTGTAGACCCGCCGCGGGATGGTGAGGCGGACGAGCTCCAGCTTCGGGTGGCGGTTGCGGCCCTGGTCGTCCCGCCCCGCGGAGACGATGCCGCGCTCCATGGCTCGCACCCCGGAGTCGAGGTAGATCTCGGCCGCCAGGCTCTGGGCGGGGAGCTCGTCCTGGGACAGGTGGTCGAGGAAGGCGGCGGCGTCGAGGAACACCGCATGGCCCCCGGTGGGACGGACGATCGGCACCCCCGCTGCGCTGAGTCGCTCGCCCAGGTACGCGACCTGGCCGATGCGGTGGGTCAGGTAGTCGTCGTCGAGCGCCTCGTGCAGACCGACCGCCATCGCATCGAGGTCGCGACCGGCGAGCCCGCCGTAGGTGGGCATGCCCTCGTACACGACGACGAGCTCACGAGCCTTGAGCAGGATCCGCTCGTCGCGCATGGCGAGGAAGCCGCCGATGTTGACGAGGCAGTCCTTCTTGCCCGACATCGTGAGTCCGTCGACGTGGGAGAGCATCTCCCTGGCGATGGAGGCGCTCGAGCGGTCGGCGTAGCCGGGCTCGCGGTGCTTGATGAACCAGGCGTTCTCGGCCAGGCGCGTCGCGTCGGACCACAGGATGATCCCGTGCCGGTCGCACACCTCGCGGACGGCTCGCAGGTTCTCCATCGACACGGGCTGCCCGCCGGCCATGTTGACCGTGACGGCGACGTTGACGTACGCGATGTTCTCGGCGCCCACCTTCGCGACGAGGGCCTCGAGCTTGCCGATGTCGATGTTGCCCTTGAACGGGTGCAGGGAGCCGGGGTCGTGGGCCTCGTCGATGATGACGTCGTGGAAGGTGCCCCCGGCGAGCTCCTGGTGCAGGCGGGTCGTGGTGAAGTACATGTTCCCCGGCACGTGCTGGCCGGGCCGGATGAGGATCTTCGAGATGAGGTGCTCCGCTCCCCGGCCCTGGTGGGTCGGGCACACGTAGGGGAAGCCGTAGTTGTCGCGCACGGCCGCCACGAGGTGGTCGAAGGACCGGGCTCCCGCGTAGGCCTCGTCGCCGAGCATCAGGGCGCTCCACTGCCGGTCACTCATCGCCGACGTGCCCGAGTCGGTGAGGAGGTCGATGTAGACGTCGTCGCTGCGGAGCAGGAAGGTGTTGTACCCCGCTGCCCGGATGGCCTCTTCACGCTGGGCACGAGTGGTCAGCGTGATGGGCTCGACCATCTTGATCCGGTAGGGCTCCGCGATTGCAGCCATGGTGGTCCTCTCTCGACGGGACAGCCGCCGACGTGTCTTCCCTGTGCACATCAGCCTGTCCTTCCGCATCGAGCCGTGCAATCCGTCCACTTCTAGTGACTCACTGTGTACACAATGGGGGTCCAGGTTGGCAGCTGGCTGGGCAGGATGAGTGATTCAGGAGGCCAGGCCGGAGTCGGGACCACCGTGCCAGAGCCCCGGGGCGCGCACGAGCGTGCTGACCCATACTGCGAGCCATGGACCCGCGCCCGGAGACCGCTCCCCAGCCACGGGCGACGAGCGCCGTCGTGGTCACCGCGGAGTCGGGGCACCGGTCCCGCTCACTCCAGCCGACCGTGCTGCGGCGGGTGGGCGGCGTGACTCTGCTCGACCGCACGGTCAAGGTGCTGTGCGAGGCAGGAGTGACCCGGATCGTGGTGGTGTCCGGCTACCGGAGCGAGGACGTGGCGGCGACCATCCACTCCCACCGCCTCCCGGTCGAGCTGGTCGTCAACCCGGACTGGCAGCGGGGCACGTCGACCTCGGTGCTGGCGGGCCTCCGGCAGGTCGACGAGGACCGCTGCCTGGTCGTCATGGGCGACCACGTGTTCGAGGCCGACGACGTCCGGCGACTGATGGCCGCACCGGGTCGCAACGTGCTGGCCGTCGACCGTGACCCACAGCGCCAGGTCGGCGGCCTGGGAGGGGTGCCCCCCGTTCGGGTGCGGACCGCGGCCGACGGCCGACTGCTCGAGCTGTCAGCCGACCTCAAGGAGTACGCCGCGGTCGACGCCGGCCTGAGCTCCGTGCACGTCGCCGACGTCCTGGCCGCGACCGCCGGCGCACCGGCGATGCCGTGGGCCGCCGTGCGGCGGCGGATGCTCGACCACGGGTTCGAGATGACCACCTGTGACTTCACCGGGCTCTGGGCGGCCGTCGACACACCCGGTGGGGTGCGGGCCCTGGAGCGGGCGATGTGGCACCGGTACGGGCCCAAGCCGACCGACCAGATCATCGCCCGGACCGTCAACCGGCGCATCTCGGGACCCCTGACCCGCCAGCTGCTGCGGACCGGGCTCAGCCCGCAGGTGGCGACGTTGCTCGCCTTTTCCACCACGCTTATCGCGTCCGGCCTGATCGCGGTGGGCGACCGGTGGGCGATGGCCGCGGGCGGGCTCGGCGTCCTGCTCGGCTCCGCCCTCGACGGCGTCGACGGCGAGCTCGCACGAGTCAGCGGCCGGGCCTCGCGCCGCGGCGCCGCGCTGGACACGCTGCTGGACCGCTATGCCGACCTCGCCGTCGTCGTCGGCCTCGTCATCGGCGCCGGCCACACCGAGACCGCGTGGGCCTGGGGGTTCGCCGCGGCGTGCGGCTGCCTGCTGATCCCCTACATCCACGCGGTGGGCCGGGACACCGGCGTGCGGTTGCTCTTCCGGCGCGAGGTCCGGCTGCTGATCTTCGCCCTGGCGGCGATCGGCGGCCTACCGCTGTGGGGGCTGGCTGTCGTCGCCATCGCGGCCAACCTCGACACGGCGCGCGGCGTGGTGCTGCTCCTGCGCGCGATGCACACCTGACACCCGCGGACCTGACCTCAAGGGCGACATCGCCTCCATCACGCATGAGTCCGGTGATGCAGAGGGCGCGACACCACGCGCCCTCTGCATCACCTGTGGCCAGATCGACCGCACGAGTGAGCAGAACATGCCCGGGAACGAGGGCGATGCCGCGCGTGTCCTGCTCATTCGATGGCCTCGAGCTCATCGGCACGTGCGCGAACATCGAGGTGCGTCACTGCGTCACTGCCGCGAGACGGCATCCTGTCCGCGGCAGAACTGGGTGGTCGCCTCACGCCGAGACAGCGCCTCTCGGGCTTCGGACCTCATGGCGTCGTCGCGACTCGGTAGCGTGCAGGGCATGCCCATCAAGCTCGATAACGTCGGCATCGCCGTGCGGGATCTCGACGCGGCGATCGACTTCTTCACCGACCTGGGGCTGACCGTTCTGGGGCGTGACACGATCAGTGGCGAATGGGCCGACACCGCGGTTGGCCTCGACGGCAACCACGTCAACATCGCCATGCTCCAGACGCCGGACGGCACCGGTCGCCTCGAGCTCTTCGAGTACATCCACCCCGACGCCCTCGAGACCGAACCCACCCGACCGAACGAGATCGGCATGCACCGGGTCGCCTTCTCGGTCGACAACCTCGAGGTGGCCCTCGAGGTCGCCGCAGCGCACGGCTGCTACCCGCTTCGCGGCGTGGCGAGCTACGGCGACGTGTACAAGCTGACCTATGTCCGCGGTCCCAGCGGCATCATCGTGATGCTCGCGCAAGAGCTCAGGAAGGGCTGACCGCCGGTCTCCCACGCCGGCGCCCTCCTGATCGTCCTCTCTGCGGAAGGTCAGGCCAGGAACGCGCCCCGCGACTGGCCGACGTGTCCGTCTCCACGCCGCCGAGGTCGGTGCCGCCAGAGTTCGGGCGGTGGCGGTGCGCTGGCATCACGTTCTTCGTACCCTGTGGGGCATGGGGGTTCTCGACATGGTCGCCGGTCGCCCCGTGGGCACCCCACACGACGAGGCGCTGGCCCACGCTGGGCACGGTGTCGCGATCTACTGGCGTCCGGGGTGTCCGTACACCGCCCGGCTCCGCATCGCCGTCCGGGCGCACCGACAACAGGCCCGCTGGGTCAACATCTGGGAGGACCAGGCAGGTCGGGCCTTCGTCGCGAGTGTCAACGGCGGGGACGAGACCGTTCCGACGGTCGTCATCGACGGCGTGCCGCACACCAACCCCGAACCGGCGCTCGTCAAGGCGGCCCTGTCGAGGTGACACGACCGCAGCGTCGGCGGTCGACCACTGTGCGGCACTGGGCCGCCGGTCGTTTCACACTTGACACCGCGGGCCATCGCGGCGTCGAAGATGGCGCTGGCCTCATCGTTCGATCGGTGGCAGTCCCAGACTGACGAGCCGTGCACGGCCTCGAACACCGGCTCGGGGTTCTGACCGCGTCAGGCAGGTGCTGCCAGGTCGCCAGCGTCCATGGCGCAGGCATCATCATCATGGCCCCCCAGTCCGAGCCCTCGAGGCCTTTCAACGCGCCCGGTCACTGCTGGGCGACGAGTTGGGCGTGGGACCCGGGCCCGGAGTTGCCGGCCGTGGAGGCCAAGGTGCTGGCCCAGGACCCGTCGCTCATGGCTGCCGCGCCGACCAGGATGCCCACCTGCCCGCGGAAGGGCCTGTCGACGTACGAACCCGGTGATGCGCCACCACTGGGGCCTGGCTGGACACTCGGGCGTACTGGACACCGACGACGCTGGCGGCCGCGATGGACACGGCGATCAGGTCGAGAACGAGATTGCGCCGGCGGTGCCCGGCGCCGGGACGTCCGGGAGCATCCGTCGTGGGGAACGACTGGGGTCCCCCGCTGAAGGACGGCGCTTCACGTGCTGGGACGTTCGTCATGGATCCTCCTCGGGCTCCCCGCGGCCGATCCGCGGCGTTGCATCCACGGTCGGGACACCGGGTTGCAGATCGCTGACGGCACTGTTGTCGCGCGGTTGCGACGGCCAGGTCACCTCCACGGCGCCAGCAGCTGGACCGTGGGCACGCCGCCCGACCGTTCACGTCCCGACGCGCCGTGGATGCGGCAGACGCCGGCTCCGACCGCCGTCGAAGGCTGCAGCGGTAGGCCATCGAGTGAGCAGGACACGCGCGGCGTCGCTCTCGATCACGGGCATGTTCTGCTCACTCGTGTGGTCGATCCGGCCACAGGTGATGCAGAGGGCGCGGCCTGTCGCGCGGCGTGCATCACCGGACTCAGCCCTGATGCAGGCAGAACGTCCGCTCCTGCCTTCAGCCCGGTCCGGCGATGGCGCCCCACGCCGTCGACCCGATCGACAGCTGGAGCTCCGCCCACCCGAGGACGTCCGCTGCTCAGCTGACCGCTCACGCCCTCGGTGTCACCCCAAGACGACCCGGGCACCCCGGCGCCAGTCCTGGGGCCCGGTGGGGCCGGACCGCCACCAGGCACTCCGGATGCCGGCACGAGTAAGCCCCCGACAGCGTTTCCGCTGGCCGGGGGCCCGTCGTCTGTCTCAACACAGAGCGCGCCCGAAGGGATTCGAACCCCTAACCTTCTGATCCGTAGGCACGCCAGAGGCCCGAATCGACACGAATGCTGATGACTCGACCCGACACCCAGGACGACGTTTTCGCAGGTCAGGTGCCTTGTGACGGCTCAGGTCGGCATCCGGCGCATTGTTACGGTTTCGACACCAAAACTGATTTTTGGAGCCAATTTTGGGGCCCATGGCTGGCGGTCGCGGCGGCAGAATATTGGACTCAGGAGGACCGGTCGATGGCCGCCCTCACCGCTTCGACCATCACGGGCAGGTCGCGATCGACGGTGCTGCGCACGATCGCCGGCTCGACCAGGAGGTAGCCGTGGGCGATGCGGTTGCGCATCCCCCACATCTGGCTCCAGACGTCACCGAACAGCGCCTCGCGGTCAGCGGCGCTGAGCCCGGACAGCGCCTCGATCCCTGCCGAGAGACGCATGCAGATCGCGTCGATCGTCTTCTGGTCGGACAGGTCGCCCGATCCGTAGTCGGCCACGACCTCGAAGTGAGCCATCGCCTCCTGGAGCATCTGCTTCGGCTGGCGGCGTCTCACAACGGCACCGCCTCGGCCAGAGCCCGGTCACGCAGTGCAGGGCGAAGGGAGCTCTCGGGAACCAGGTCGACAGGCACCCCGACGGCAGCCGCCACTTGGTCCTCGAGTCGGCCCAGCTCCATCAGGCTGAGCGGTCGCCCCATGACGAACAGCAGGTCAACGTCCGACCCTTCGTCGTCCTCACCGCGCGCTACCGACCCGAACACCCGCACATCCCTGCCGCCGGCTTCCGCGACGGCCCGCAGGATCTCGGCGCGTGCCGCCCGCAGCCGCCGCGCCAAGGGCGTCGTGCCGTGGAACCTCAGCAACCGAGACACCTCTGGCTGGCTTCGCCCGATCTCGGCGGCAATCTGGGCCTGCGTCATCCCAGCGGCGGCCGCCTCGCGCACCGCCCGCACCAGCTCATCCCTGGCGCGGCGCACGGCGGCATCGCTCTCCCGTGCAACTTCAGCCAGCCTCACGTCCATGGCGCAACTATAGCAAGTGCTATTCGTCCCTTGAGAGACAGCGCCCATCGTTCACCAGAAGCGTCCGCCCTTGCTGATGGAGGCTCATCCCAAACGAGGGTGTAGGCGGGGTCTGAAGCCGCCGGTCTCGAGTAGGGATCTGGCGATGTAGTTGGTGAGGTTGCGGAAGCCGAGGGCTGAGCCGCGTAGGTGCTCGAGCCGTCCGTTGAGCGCTTCGGTGGGTCCGTTGCTGGTGCCGGGGCGGTCGAAGTAGGCCAGCACGTCGACGGCTCGCTGGTTCAGGGTCCGGCCGAGGCGCCGCAGCTCGACCAGGGCGGCGGGCACGCCTTTCCGAAGGCAGTCGATGACCGCTGTCATTGCTGCGCGGGCTTGGCCCCGATCGGGGTCGCGGTACGCGGCGATCATTCGCTGGTAGATGCCCCAGGTGGCCTCGACCTCTACGTGCCCGGCGTCGGCGAACAAGACCATCAGCCGTTCGCGTTGGCGGTCGGTAAGCAGGTCATCACCGGTGTGCAGGGTCCGCCTGGCCCGGTACAACGGGTCCCCGGAGTGGCCGCGGTGGCCGAGCAGCTCCTGCTGGACCCGGCGCCGGCACCGGTCCAGGGCGTCCCCGGCCAAGCGCACGACGTGGAAGGGGTCCATCACCGCGACCGCGTCGGGCAGTTCCTCGGCGGCGGCGGTCTTGAACCCGGTGAACCCGTCCATGGCCACGACCTGCACCGCGTCGCGCCACGCCTGCGGTCGATCCGCGAGCCAGGTCTTGAACGCCGCCTTGGAACGGCCGGCGACCATGTCCAGCAGGCGTGCCGGGCCGGTGCCGTCGCGGATTGGGGTGAGGTCGATGATGACGGTGACGTACTTGTCACCCTTGCTGGTGTGCCGCCACACGTGCTCGTCGACCCCGAGCACCGCGACCCCGTCGAACCGGGCCGGGTCGCCGATCAGGACCCGGCGCCCCTCGGCCAGGACCGCGTCGTTGGCGGTGTCCCACGCGACCGCGAGCCCCTCCGCGACCCGCGCGACGGTCAGGTGCGCCACCACCAGGGCCTGAAGCGCCCACGCCAACCCGGACCGGGAGATCTTCGCCCGCGGCTCCGCAGCCTTGCTCAGGTCCTGACGCCACACCCGCCCGCACCCGCTGCACCGGTACCGGCGCACCGTGACCAGCAGCGTCGTCGGGCGCCACCCGAACGGCTCGTGAGCCAGGGCTCGCACCACCGTGTCCCGCGCGAACCCCTGCTCCCCGCAGCGATGGCACCAGTCATCGGGCTCCACGACTCGGCAAGCCAACACCGCCCGATCAGGCTCAACCCGTTGACCGACCACGACGAGGCCGAGCTCGTCCAAGCCAGCGAAGGTCGTCAGGTCAGGGCAGTCGAAGGTAGCGTCGCGCACGTCGAGGTCTTCCAGGTGGATGGCGTAGGAACCTCCATCCTCGGGAGACCTCGACACCTATCCAGTCAGCGACGCGCCCACCTCACCTACACCCTCGTTTGGGAAGAGCCCTGATGGACCCGCGTCTCTCCGCCCACAAGGACGCGGCATCAAGCCAGGGTCGATATGGCTACCAACTCTGAATGCTCCTCATCAGTGAGACCCCACCTGACCACAGTCAGGTCGGAGGTGACCCTCGAGCCCGGCTTCCGGACTAGGCGTCGCCGACAAGGAACGCCGGGGATTTCGGTCGGCGGGCTGCGAGGGTGTCCGGACGTGCGCCTGCTGGACCCGCCCGGGGCCTTGGGCCAAGTCTGTCCGGCGGAACGTCCATCTCGCGAGACGGACCCTCCCGCGTCGCGGACTCCCCGAGGTGTGTCGGAGGTTCTGGTTAGGCTTCGTTGAAGGCTCGGCGCCTCGCTCTCGCTCCCTTGGCGGCAGGTGATACCTGCCGTCGCGGTGACTGCCGATCCGACCCGTTCCCACCGATGTGAAGGGTTCCGTGGTGTCCATCCCGCAGATGCGGAAGTTCCTGAAGGTGCTCACTCCTGACGAGTGGAGCGACGTGCTCGAGTGCAGCCACTCGTTCGCGGCTTTGGTTCGGGGGGGCGCCAAGATGGACGGCGTGGACGCGGCCGCTGTCCGTCAGTGGGTCCTTCTCCCGCGTCGATCCGACAAGCTCCTGGAGTTCGCTGTGATGGGCACGGCGGGTGAGCTGCTGCCCGACGGGTGGGACCTCGCGCAGGGCCTGCCGGCGGAGCTGGAGGACGTCCGCACCTGGGTTGAGGGGGTTGCCTCCTCCCACGGATCAGGTCCCGCGAAAGTCTGCCTCCTTGCAGCGAAGGAGTCGAGCGCAGCGCCGATGTCGGCGCGCGACCTCGATGGCCTTCGTCGGCTGATCGTGTCGACCCCGCGGCGGTTGGCGGAACCCGCCCCCGCGGTGGAAGACGAACCCGATGCGGGCGAGGGGTCGGCGGTGGCTGCTGAGGGCGCGGAGGAGCCCACTGACGCGGACGACCCGCCGGAGGAGTTCGAACCGGACATGGCCCCAGCGAATCCCACAGGCCGGGGGGAGACCCGCGGGGCGGACGCCGACCTCGATGACCTCGACGTCCGCCTCGCCAACCTGACGCGCCTGGCTGCCGCTGCGGCGACCCTGATGAGGGAGGAAGCGGCCGGCGTGGAACTGGGCAGGGCGCTCGGCGACACGCTCGGTCCGGTCCTCGAGGAGTACGGGTCCCACCGGGCTGTCGTTCTCGGCGACGTCGGCGCGCTGGCGGACGGGCTCGCTCTTTCGGACCTTGCCTCGTCCCGCACCGCGGTTGCGGCCGAACGGGACCGGCGGGAGCAGGGCAGGCAGGCGGCCGAGCAGGAGAGCCGCGAACGGTCCGAGCGCGCGGCGACGCTCCTCGCCAACGTCGAGCAGCTGGACTTGCTGCTGGCGACGGCGGATCCCGCGGTCGCGCCGGGGCTGACGGTGGCCCGGGAGTCCGCGCTCTCGGAGCTGAGGACTCTCGGGATGGTGCCGGAGACCGCGCCGGGTCCAGCGGACGAGCAGCACGCCAGCACAAGCCCGGGGGATGTCACCGTCGAGGTGGCGGAGGGCGCCGGGGCGGACACGGAACCGTCGGTAGCGGTCACGGCGGGGGCCCCGGCCGAGAGCGGCACCGTGGACGGCTGCTCAGCGATCACACCAATAGAGCAGCATGGCGACCGAGGCTCGGCGCCGGCCGGGCACGAGGAGCAGGCGCACACCCAGCGCGGGCAGGCCCCGCCGGATCAGGGAACCGAGGCCCTGTCAGCCCCCCGGGCGGACAGGGCCGCCCGACCGGAGCCGACGGAGAACGACCCGCAGCGTGACCCGGACGTGGATCCGGGTGCGGAACGAGTTGGGTCCGCGGACGCGCGACCCGAGCGTGAGCGCCCCAGCGGGGAGCCGGAGCCGGTCCGACCGGCGGACGGCACCGGAGCGGGCCTCGACACCACGCCCGTGGCGGCACTGGTGGCCGCGTCACAACCCCTTGCTGCGGCACTGCTGGTGCGCGCTTCGCGCAGCGAGCAGCTTCTCGCCGACGCGCTGCTGTTCAACGGCGCAGCTTTCGCGAGCGGGCCCGACGGTATCTCCCCGACGGAGGCCGTGCACGCGGGCGCAGAACTCGACGCCGACGCACTCGTCGACGACAGGGCAGCGGCCGTGGCGACCATCACCGCGGCCGCCCGTACTGCCCTCGCCGCGGGGTGGGCGCCCGGTCACCTCCTAGACGGGCTCCTGGGCTCCGTGCACCTCGAGTCCGAGTGGCACGAATTCCTCTCGCACGTCGCCAAGCTGACCCACCAGGGATACGTGCACCGCCCGACCGCGGCCCCGGACCGGGCCACGCCGGTGCGCGAGGAGTTCGCCGACCGAGCCCGGGCCTCGCTGCACGAGCTCGAGTCGGCGACGACCAAGTACCACCGGGCCACTCGGGTGCTGCACTACCTCGCCCGGAATGACCAGCCGCTGGGTGCCGCGCTCGCGGCGTTGGCCGCGTGGTCGGAGGGAGACGACGCCGCCATCCACGACGTGCGGCGGCTGAGTTCCGAGCTGCGAAACGCCCGCTCCCGGCAACGAATCGTCAACCTCGCCGACGAGCACGTCTCGACGCCCCAGCAACGGCGCAACGACATCGTCGCCGGAGCCGCCAACCAGCTGAACGCCAGGATCGACGAGGTGGCCAGCCTCCTCACCGCCGGCCTCGATGCCAATCTGCGTCCGCACGCCGGTGCCGCGGACGAGGGGACCCGACACCAGCTCGTGGCGCAGGCGCGTGCCCTGCCCCAAGCGGTCGCCGCTTCGCTGGAGTCAGCGCTCCTAGAGGCACTGCGACGGTGGGTCGTCGAGCCGAGCGTCGACTGGCCCGAGAAGGGCGTGACCCTCGAGGACCTGCAGCGGGCGGCCTCACTGCCGCTGACCTTCGTTCCACGGGGGCCGGACCAGCAACCGGACCTGGGTGCAGTGGCGTGGTCGGACGTCGCAAGCGCCCTGCTGGACCCGCCGACGGCAGAGGCGCTCGTCGAGTCCTACGCGGAGTCCGGCAACCTCGCGGCGGCGGCCGAGGCCGCGGGGTCCCGGCCAGGCCTTGGAGAGCGCCTGGTGGACCAGCGGTCAAACTGGCGGGCCCGGCTCTCGGGGATGGTCCGCGAAGCGGAGTCCGGGTTGGCTCGGGCGCGCGCCGACAGCGCGGTCGCGGACGAGGACGTCTCGCGGCTGGAGGGAGCCCTGGCGTCACTGGCCGCGTACGACGGCGAGCGGTTCGACCTGCAGGTGGAAAAGGTACACGCGGTCTTGACCACTGTCGCAGGTCGGCTCGAGGAGGAGGCGGGGCGGTTGCGTGCCCGGCTGGCGGACCTCACTGGCCCGGCGGCAGACGCCACGGCGCGCGTCTCAGCACTGATCGACGCTGGGGACCTGGCCACCGCGCGCGAGTACCTGTTCCAGCTTGAGAGCGGCGCAGGCATCACGGAGCCACAGGACGACACCGAACGGCACCTCGAGGTGTTCGCCGCGGCGGTTGCAGACCTCCCGTCGGACGCCAGGGCGGACCAGGTCTACGAAGAGCTGCGCGACGGTGACGAGGACGAGCTCGCCCGTGAGGGGCTCCAGTCCTGGGCAAGCCTCGTCCTCAACCCCCTGCGCTCATCCAAGATGCACCTCCCGGGCTTGCTGGGACTGATCGGCCTTGACACGGACCTGAGCCGGGTCACGGATGTGAGCTCGGCCGGCATCCGGAACGCGAAGGTGTTCCGGGTGAAGGCCCAGCCACGTGACGGTTCGGTAGTACCCGGATTGGGCAGCCGCGCGGCCGGCCAGTACCACGTGACCGTCCTGTCGCCGCAGCGGCTCGACCCCGAGCAGGCGCTGAGCCTGGTCCCGGAGGCCCGGCGTGACGAAGCGAACCTCATCCTCGTCCCGCAGGTGCTCACCGAGCACGAGCGTCGCCACTTCCTGCGTGCCAGCCGTCGCCTCGCGGTGAGGGCACTGGTCGTGGACGCCGCCTGCGTGGGGTACGTGGCGGCTGTTGCGCCCGGCTCGTTCCGCACGCTCCAGCAGATCACCCTGCCGTACGCGACGTACACCCACTACACGCCCTTCGTGGCGGGGGACGTACCGGAGGAAGTCTTCGTCGGACGCAGTGACGAGGCCAGGCAGATCATCGACCCCGCCGGCAGCCTATTCGTTTACGGCGGAAGGCAGCTCGGGAAGTCGGCGCTGCTGCGTCACATCAGCCGGACTGTCTCAGACGGCGGCGGCAGGAAGGCCGTCTACGTCGACCTCAAGGCCAAGATGATCGGCGAGGCCCACGACCCCGCACACCTGTGGCAGGTCCTGCTCGAAGAATTCCAGCGAGAGGGCATCATCGGACCCCGGGTGGCGAGCGGCACCGCCAAGGTGGTGGTGGAGCAGACCCAGAAGTGGCTGCGGGAGGACGAGACACGTCGCCTGCTGCTGCTGCTCGACGAGGCCGATCTGTTCCTCGAGAGCGAGGCACGTGAGCGCCGGGAGGGCAACCGGTCGGTGAGGTTCCCGAACGTGAGTCCGCTCAAGGATCTGATGGAGAGCACCAACCGGCGCTTCAAGCCGGTGTTCGCGGGCCTGCACCAGGTCCAGCGGTTCCACGAGATCTCGAACACGCCGCTGGCCCATGGTGGTCGTGACATCTTGGTCGGGCCCCTCGACCGCAGGGCAGCGCTGGACCTGGTCGAGAAACCCTTCTCGGCTCTGGGGTACCGGTTCGAGTCGCGTGACCTGGTCTCGCGCTTGCTCGCCTTCACCAACTACCAGGCGAGTCTGGTGCAGATCGTCTGCGACCACCTCGCCACGCGCATGGCAGGGCGCGACCCGGCTCCCGGCCAGCCTCCGGTGACGATCACCAGCGCCGACGTGGACCTCGTCACGCAGGACCGCGAGGTCAGGCAGCAGCTCGCGGAGCGCTTCCGGCTCACCATCAGGCTGGAGGACCGGTACGCGGTGATCGCGCTCGTGGTGGCGATGCTCAGTTTCGAGGACGCCTTCACATCGGCCTACGACGCCTCCGAGGTCTACGACTGGTGCCGGGGCTACTGGCCGGTCGGCTTCGGTGACATGACTGCTCGCGAGTTCGGGCTGTACCTGGAGGAGATGGCCGGCCTGGGCGTCCTGGTCCGGCGCGCGGATGGCCGCGTGTCGGTCCGCTCGCCAAATGTCGTTTCGATGTTGGGGAGCAGGGCCGACCTCGAGCAGCAGCTGGACGAGGGCGGCTTCGAGCTCCCCCACGACTACAACCCCCGGGCGGCTCGCCGTACCGTACGCACCAGCCGTGGGGAGCTCCGCAGTCCACTGACCGAGCAGGACCTGCAGATCGTCGTCCCACAGTCCGGTGGATCCGCGGGCCTGCACCTCGTGGTGGGCAGCCGCGCCCTGGGCGTCCAGGACGTGCCGGAAGTCCTCGAGGCGGTCGCGCGCGAACGTGAACGGAGAACCGTCCGGGTCGCCGGTGACGACTTTGCGGGCTGGGTTACGTCCAGCGGTGCCGGGCCCCGACGTGAGCGTGACGTGCTGCCTGTGGTGGACGGCACGCAACTCCCCCCCGGCCCCCTCGAGCAGCTGCTCGAGCTCGCACACCGGACGGTGGCCAGGCGGGCCGGCCAGTCGGTGGTGGTGGTCGCCGGCCCTCGAGCGGAGGGGCTCATCGCCGCCTGGCTGGCCCGGTTGGCGAGTGTGACAGTTCTGGAGCGGTGGAATGACGAGGCGCTGCGCTCAATCAGCGACAGCGTCCTCGTCGACCCGCGCAGCCGGGCCGAGGTCCTCGCCGTCACCAGCGGGTGGCCCGAGCTGGTGGACGAGGTCCTACGACGGGTGGCGGCCGGGGCGTCTCTTGACACCGTCGTCGAGGACGTGGGTTCCATACCGAGGACCTCGGCGGCCGCTACGGCGTTCCTCGAGTCCGTCGGCGTGGACACAGTCCCCGATGCTTTGCGGCGGTGGGTGAACCTGGCGTCCCCGGGAGAGGCCGTGAACCCTGCCGACCTCCAGCGCCTCTTCGAGGACGTCTCCGACGGCGTCTTCATCGAGCTGGCCGACCGTCTCGCCGCCCTACATGTCGTGACCGGCGCTCCGTCCGCGCTGGTGCTCGACCCGGTCGTCCACCGCGCCGTGAGGCACCTCGCCGATGACGGCCGATGACCTCCTCGAGCTTCCCGGGCCTAAGGCGTTCGTGGATCGAGCTTGCGCCGACCTGGAGGCAGGCCGAAGTGTCTTGCTCGTCTTTCCGCGGTTCGCCATCGCCTCCGGCCTCGCAGACCACGTCCTCGACGCAGTCGCGACGAGTGCCGGTGCCCGCTGCGTGGACACCGGCGAGGCCCACCTCGCGACACGCGTGGCGGAGGCGATGGACCGGCTGCACGAGTGGCGACCGGGCAGCGACCCGTGGTGGGACCTGGCGCACTGGCCCGCGCTGCGGGGCCAGTGCGCAGCCGTGCGGTCATGGGAGGACGCGGTTGGCGACCCCGTCACCCGGTGGGAGGCGCTGACGCACGAGAGCGGACGCGAACCTCGGGAGAGGTTCCGTCTCCTCGTCGGGGTCGGCCTGGACGACCTCGAGGGCTCACCCTTGGACCGTACGCCCTCCCTCCACGTGTCCGTGCGCTGGTGGTGGGGCGTCGTCGACCGCCTGGACACCGAGCTGTACCTGAGCGGGCGGGACCCGGACCCGCTCGCCCACGCAGAGGCGGTGGAGGTCACCGCGTGGGCGCTGGAGGGGAGCTGCGGCGGAGGGACGGACGGGCACGCGTTAGCCACCGGGCTGCCCCGGGCGGTGCGTGAGCACGACCGCACCCCACGGACTCACCGGCAGGCTCCTCCACCGGAGATCCGCCCGCACTGGGACCTCGGGCTGGTCGAGCTCTGGGACGGCCGCTACCGCCCGGTGGCTGCCGCCGACCCGGAAGGCGAGGAACGTCGGGTTCTTCGATGGCGAGCGCAGGTGCGGCTCCTGTTCCCCTACCTCGAGGAACATCGCGTGCGCATCCTGCGAGAGTTCCTCCCCAAGGCGCTCACCGTCGGAGTCGCCCCCGGTTTCGGCGACGTCTGGGAGCTAGGCGACATGTTCGGGCAGGGGAGACGCGTCGGGTTGTCACTGGCCACCTACGACCACCTGAAGGTCGCACGCGACGTGCGCAACGACCTCGCGCACGGGCGGCCCGCAGAACCGCGACAGGTTGAGTTGCTACGCGAGAAGATCCCGCTCTGAGGCGGTGATCGCCTCGGTCGAGGGAGGGATGCGCTTGCGCTGGGTTCCCCAACCTCCACGGCGATCGCTCCCGATGTCCCCTGTGGGCGTGTGAAGCCCTTGCGCAGTTCCGCGAAGTCCGGCTCGGGGATGACGGAGAGGGGCGCCCCCTGACGTGGATGCGACGCATGTCCGTGCTCAGGTCCCCACCTTGCTGCTGTCGACGACGCCGACTTCAATTGCCGCGCCCAGTTCGGCGGTCCGTGTGAGCAACTCCTCGAGGAGCCGTGGGTACTCGGGGGTTGCGCGTTCCCCCGCGGCCATCCGAGCCCCACGCGCTTTCGTTCCGTCGAACATCGGGCACCTGGCTTCGCCGGTCGTCGGGTTGCCCGAGGATGCGCCGCTTCAGCGACGTGTCCAGTGTCTCCGCCAAGCGGGACGCCGACATCCAGCCCTCCAGACTGGGCAGGTCCCGGTCCACCCAGCGGCATCGCTCGGGCGGCTTGACCCCGAAGAGCAACGCTTGTGGGGGCGCGTCTCTCGATCACGCGGTGGAGGTCGATCGTGAGCGAGCGGAGGCGAATCTGGCCGTCCACCCGGAAGATAAGGGCGAGTTCGAGCTCGACGATCGGTCCCGGAGGCTCGACGCCGTCTGCAGTGGTGAGGTAGGACGTGGGCTCGTCCGGGCGGGTGGCCGCCGGCACGCTTCGCACGCTGACCGAGGATACGGCCGACGCCCTGACCCCGACCATGGCGGCCCGGGCCCCCGCAGACTTCCAGGGCCGGTCGTGGCGACCCCAACCCTCGTCTGGGCATAGCGAAGTATCCCGCCGCCGGGCGGCCGTCCAGAGGCTGACGACAGCGCCGAAGCGAGGCGGCATGTGCCGTCACCGTCGCGACCCCGTGTTGCAGCCGGTGCTCGGTCCCCGCCGATCAGCAACCTGCGACGCTCCTATGCTTTGTCAAGCAGCTGGCGGCCCACTTTCGAGTAGGCGGTAGAGGTCGCGGGCGACGTAGCGTGCCAGGCAGCGTTTGATCTCCCGGCTGGTCTTGCCTTCGGCAGTGCGTCGAGCGACATAGTCGCGGGTGGTCTGCTGGTACTGGATCCGGCTGCGGACCACGGTGTGTAGTGCGGTGTTGAGCTGGCGGTCGCCGTAGCGCGGTTGAGCCGATAGCGGGTGGTGACCTGGCCACTGTTCGCCGGGATCGGTGCCACGCCGGCGAGCATCGCGAACGCCGCCTCGGAGTGGACACGACCGGGGTGGGACCAGGCGCACAAGACCGTCGCGGCCACGATGGGTCCGACGCCGAACTCCTCGAGCAGGTCAGGGCGCCAGCTGCGGATGATGGCCACCATCGCCTTCTGCAGCTCGCGCGCCTCCTTCAGCATCGCGTGTGCGCGACGAGCCAAGGTCCGCAGCGCCACCACGGTGTTGGTCGTCTCGGTGTCCCAGGAAGCGTGCACTCGCAGGTTCGCTGCGGTGGTGAGCATCGCGGCAAGCTTCTGGCCGCGGAACCTGGCCCGGATCGGTTCGGGTGCTGCGATGACCAGGCTGAAGACCTGCTGCTGGGCCTCGGTGGAGGCATTGATCGCGGAGCGGCGTGCAGCCAAGAGCACTGACAGTGCTTGGCGTTCGCCTCCGGTTCGGGGGTTCCCCAGCCGTGGTCGAGCCATCGCTTCACGCGCGGCTCGGATCGCATCGAGTGGATCGGACTTCGCGCCGTTGCGTCGCGCGGCCCGCTTCGGGCGGTCCAGCTCGATGACGAGCTCCGACATCTGGAGCAGGTGACGGCTCAGACCAGCGCCGTGGCCGCCGGTCCCTTCGATCGCCCAGGCCCGCAACATCGGGTGATTGTTGGCGAACTCCACCAGTTCGCCATAGCCCTGGGCTGTGGCCTCGACGGTGATCTCGTCCAGGACACCAACCCGTGGCAGCATCGACCACGGCCGCGGAGTGGGTGTGGACGTGGGTGTCGACGCCGATGACGACATCGACCACCTCACGTAGATCGGTCAGACTGGTCATGCGTTCTCTCCTTCGCCGGACGGGACGTGGTTCCGGTCCGGGACGGAGGCTCGGCAGGACTGTGATGAGACACATCCGGCGCCGCTAACGCCAGGTGGTCAAGCTCCTGATCAGGCCAGCTCCTCCAACCCGCGGCCGGGGCCGGTGACCACGAGCGGACAAGTCGCAGCAAGGCACAGTGGCCAGTCTCTCCGGGGGTCACGCTCGCGGTCACCAACCACAGCCCAGCACCTTCAGGCTGCGTTGGCGATCCTCACAGTCTCTCCGCCGGGTGTTCATCCGCCCAAGGCGCGGGCGAGGAGTTGGTGGCGTGAGGTGGAGTCGGTCTTTGCCAGCAGTGCCTTGAGGTGGTCCTCGGTGGTGGAGTGCGCGATGACCAGCTCGTCGGCGATGGCGCGGGTGTCCATGCCGTGCAGGGCAAGGTGGAGCACCTCGCTCTGTCGGGGGCTGAGCTGGTGGGCGCGGGCGAACAGGTCCGCCCGCTCGGTGGTGGTCGAGGGGCCGATGGACACTGCGATGCGGGCTTCGAGCCGCTCGGCCCGGACGCTGGCCCACCTGCTTGCTCCGAGGTGCACGCGGGCCCAGGGATCACCGGGCCAGATGCCGTCTTCGTGGGCGAGCAGGGCCGCGACCACGTTGTAGGCGGCGGCCGGCACCGGCGGGCCCGGCTCTGTGGGCGGGAGCAGACGCATCAGGGCGTGCCCGGCGCCGGAGGTCACCGAGCGAACCTGAAGGTCGTCGTCGAGCAGGACCACCCCGGACTCCAACCGCGTGGGGGGAGCGTCAGGAACGGTGAACGTGCGCGCCACCGCCATCCTCAGTGAGGCTGTCAGCACGGGGGGCAGCCCTGCGAGCCGGTCACGCTCGGGATCGGTGAAACCGGCGGAACAGCGCCACAACTCCAGGAACCCCCACCGTCCCCACCGGTCCTGCAACGTCATGGACGCCGTATCGGTGACCCCGAGCTCCGCCAGGACCGTGCGCCACTGGGTGACGCCGGCGGTGCTGTAGCGGCGCCGGATCACAGCGGGCAGGTCACCGGGGGCGACCATGGGGACGGTGGCGTGCGGGGAGGTGACGATGCCGGTGGCGGGGTCGGTCATGGCAAACACGTGGGCGTCGAAACCCACCCGGGCGGCGATCAGGTCGAGCTGAGCGGTGCGAAGCGCCCGGTCCGTCAGCCCTTCGCCGTCCAGTGCGCTCAGCCGCTCGGCGAGGTCCACCCTTGCAGCGTAGGACCGGCGAGGTCGCGAACAGATCCCCGAGATCGGGGATGGAGGGCGCGCGCCCCGGTCTGGACGATGGTGGCCATGACAGCGACCCTGCACATCGAACACCCGGTCCGCGACTTCGACGCCTGGAAGCGGGTCTTCGACAGCTTCCACGACTTCCGGGTCGAACACGACGTCCGCTCCGTCCGGGTCGGCCGCAAGGTCGACGCCGCGTCGCACGTGGCGATCGACCTGGTCTTCGACAGCCAGGACGCGGCCGCGGCCTTCCATCGCGTCCTGCAGGAGCAGGTGTGGAGCCGGCAGCAAGCCACCGATCTGCTGGCCGGGGGCCCCTCAGCGGTCATCCACAACCTGGTGGAGGACACCACCAACTCGCCCTGACAAGGTGGCCGCCCGTGCCTGGCCCGCACCCTGACGAATGCCCGATCGCCCTGCCGGTCTCAGGGCCAAGGCTGGTGCGTCATTTCGCCGCGTTTCGCTCGGCCGTAGCCCCGGTGCCGAATGCGTTCGCGACGCGTCTGTCCTCGCGCACCGTGGTCGGTACCCTGCGGGCATGAACCCGCGATTGCGAAAGACAGTCACAAGCAACGTGTTCTGGCTCGCCTTCCTCATCATCGTCGGGCTCTTCGTGCTGGATGGTTCCGAGCGCACCAGTTGGTTCCTGGTGTGGGTCCCGCTTGCTGTGCTCATATCGGTGCTCATGGACTACTTCGTGTGGAACCGCTCGGGACGCGACCAGCGACTTCAGCAGGACCGCGACCGACCGCGCTACGGGGAGTGACCTTTCAGGGTCGACCTTCAGCCGTTCGCGACTTGCGTCTCTGCGCCGCCTATTCGTCCCACCGATCTGCGGCAGTTCCGGACACTCCCCCGGCCACCACTGCGAAGAGACGCACCGTGCCGACTTTGGCGAGGATCGTCCTGCGGATTGCTGGATTCCGGGCAGACGCGGTGGGAAGGGTCACTGGGAGCGGAGCCCGGCGTCGCGGGCCTTTGCGATGGCCTCTGCGCGAGATGCTGCGCCGATCTTTGCCATCACGTTGGAGACGTGGTTGCGCACGGTCTTGAGGCTGAGCACGAAGTAGTCGGCGATGTAGGTGTTCCCGCGGCCTTGGGCCATCAGCACGAGGATTTCGTGTTCGCGCCGGGTCAGTTGCGGGAAGGTTGACGTGTCGCTGGACCTGCCTCCGCTGGCGACGTGTTCGGTGATCTGCTCCACCACGCTGGCCGAGAAGTAGCCGGCTCCGGACGCCACCGTGTGCACCGCGCGGACGATCTCCTCGGCGTCGGCGTTCTTGACTATGTAACCGCGTGCGCCTGCTCGTAGTGCTGCGTACACCGTCGCGTCGTCCTCGTATGAGGTGAGCATGAGGATGTGGCAGTGCGGCGCTTGTTCGAGGATGCGCGGGACGAGGGAGACTCCGTTGCCGTCGGGGAGGCCGATGTCGAGGATCACCACGTCGGGGCGTTGCTCGGTCACGAGGGCGAGGGCCTGTTCGCCGGTCTCCGCCGACCCGACGACAGTGATGTCCTGGCCCAGTTGGAGCGTTGCGGTGAGACCAGCCCGGAACATCGGATGGTCCTCGACCAGGACCAGCCTGGTGTGCGCTGTCACGGGACGGCCTGGATCGGGAGGTCGGCGACGACGCGTGTGCCGCCGCCGTCGGCGAGCCCCAGTCGTAGCAGTCCGCCCAGGTCCGCGGCGCGGGCGTGCATCGACTGGATGCCGACTCCTGGGATCGGCTGAGCTGGTAGCCCGGCCCCGTCGTCCTCGACCGTGAGATGCAGCTGGCCGTCGGCTGTCACGGCCACCGCGCACCGGCGGGCGTAGGCGTGGCGCGCAGAGTTGCTCATAGCCTCCAACGCAATCCGGTATGCCGCGGTCTCGACGGCGGTCGGCAGCGGCGGCAGCCCATCGGCGGCAACGGTCACCGTGAACTCGCCCGGTCGGCTCAGTGCCCGTCCGCGTTCTTCGAGCGCCCCGACCAGTCCGAGCTCCTCGAGCCCCGGCGGTCGTAGGTCGTCGAGGATTCGGCGGACGTCGGCCCAGGACGTGCCCGCCTCGGTCTGCGCGGTTTGAAGCAGTATGTCGGCCGTGTCGGGGTCCGAACGCAGTATCCGTCGAGCGGCGGTCAGCGCCAGGGTGAGACCGGCCAACGCTGGACCCAGGCCGTCGTGTAGGTCGCGCCGGAGTCGGGCGCGTTCCGCCTCGCGGCCCAGGACGAGCCGTTCACGTGAGAGGGTGAGTTCGCCGATGTACCCCGCGGCGGCCACGGCCGCTCCGGCCTGGTCGGCGACCTGGCGGATCAGTCGTCGGTCCAGCCGGCCCAGTGTCCGTTCTCCTCGGCGGGACTGGACGAGCAGGTGCCCCGGCACGCCGCCGGCGTACGACAGGTCGAAGCGCTCGACCGGCGAGGACGCGTCTCTCACGCCCTGCTCAGCGGCCCGGGTGTAGGTGCCGTCCTGCTCAACGTCTAGGGCCACCCAGGGCAGCCTCAAGGACTCGCGCAGCACGTGCACGATCCGATCGGGCACATCCTCTGGTGAGGCCTGGGCCAAGTGCTGGCTGAGGGTGCGCAGGACCGCGAGTGGGTCCCCGCGCGTGCCGTACACGGCACGGGCCACCATGGCCTGCAGGCCACGGTAGGCAGGCAGAATCACAAACGCGACGAGCACAGCGGGGACCAGCACCGCCGGCAGCGAGCCGCCCGGAACGCCAAATGCGGCGGCGACTGCCAGCACGCCAGCGACATAGATGACCGCAATCACGAGCGTGCTCATGGCCGCCACCAGCAGCCGGCTCAGGACCAAACTGATGCCGAACAGGTGGTGCCGCAGCACGGCGTACCCGATCGCTGCAGGCAGCGCGGCGACAACCACCGGGAAGACGATCGGAGCCAGCTTCTCGAGGCCGGGAAGGACCAGCGACAGCGGCGCCACGACCACGTACGTGGACACGATGAACAGCGCGGCGACGGCGAACGTGGCAACTTCGCCGCGGACCTCGCGGTCGCGGACCGCGCGCACGCCCAACCGGACCGCAGCGACCGCCGCTGTGCCGATGAGCACCACGCCGCAGACGGCGCTAAGGACAGCGACGACGGGATGGAACCCGTCGTCCGGGCTGTCCACCAAGGCCGTGACCGCGAGTACCGCGACGGCAGCGACCTGGGCGTGGAACACCCGGCACCATCGACCTTCGGGCACGCCGTCCGGGAACACCATGATGAGCAGGGGAAGCAGGGGAAGGCTCAGTGCCCAGAGTGCGTTGCCGAGGCGGGCGCTGTCATAGCCGAGTGGGCGGTCGCCCCACACGGCCAGGAGAAGACTCCCCAGCACCAGGCCCGTCACCTGCCCGCCGACGTAGACGGCCAGGATCACCGTCACGGGGTGTCGGGGCAAATGCCAGAGGAGCACGACGGCGACCGGCACGACGAAGACGAACAGGGCGACGATCGGGGACCAGCCCGCGTGCTCCTGCGGGATCGACCCGTCAGCGTGGAGGGCCAGGTTCAGGGCCAGCGAGCCCAGGCAGTACACGCCGAAGCCCGACGCGAGGATCCTGGACCTGCTCAATTGCCTCACCCTCAACCAACCGCAACCTCCGACGCTACAGACACCACCCGCCACCTGTCTGCCTTCGCCGCGATCCCGCTTGGGGGAGGACCTCTCGAATGTGGAGAGTGCCCCGCGGCGCCGAGAGGCCTTGCGGCTGCACCCACGACCAGTCAATGCGCCAGCGAGGGTCGCTTGCTGTCACTCGACTCTCGGGACAACGGCGACGATCGCGGTCCCCGTGATCGAATCCTGTCCGTCGGCCGCGTAGATGGAGCAGACGTGTTGCGCCTGGCCCTGGCGAGCCGGCGGGTTCTTGGGAAACACGAAGTGCGAGGTCTCGCCGCCGAGGATCAGGGTGATGTCTCCCGAGACGATCGTGACCTGAACACCTCCGTCCCTGCCGCCGTCCGGGCTGAGCCACTTGACCTGTGGGTTGCCTCCCCAAGGGCTGTACAGCGCCTCGAAGACCCCGAGGCCCTCGCAGGTCCAGGTCTGTGCCCGTGAGTAAATGCGCTCGCTGGGGGGAACGTCTGCGTGGGCTGTCGGCGCCACGACTAACACGGCTGCGACACCCGTCACGGCGCCGGCCCCTGCAAGCGCCCGGGACACCAGTGTCTTTGGCATGCGGTTCATGAGCTGCTCCCTAATCCAGCTGGAATGTGACGACTCCAGCCAACCGACCGGGCGCGCCCAAGTCATGAGGTCCGCGTCCCGACTTCTTGGGCGCGAAAACCGGGAACACGACCGATGGTTGACTCCAGTCGAGTTCCTCGCCGGAGTAGCACAGCTGCATCACCTGTCAGCCGCCCACAACCGAGCCGACCGCAAATGGCCCTCGCCCCCCGGGCCCGTCCCCGGCCCTGGCAATCGTGCTCAAGCCGCACTCAGTTTGGGGGCCACTCCTGACACGGTCGACCAAGCGCCGCGCCTCGGCCCCACTGCCACGTCCGACCATCGGCATGAGCGCGAACATCGAGGTGCGTCGCTTCGCCGCGAGATCCGTGGTGGGGCTATGAGCCTGCCTGCTCCGGCCAGCCACCGTAGGGCACGGTGAGGATCTCCAGGACGTGCCCGTCGGGGTTCAGCCAGTACAACCCGCGGCCGCCGTCTTTGGTGTTCACCTGCTGCGGCATGGCCCGTTCGGGGTCGGCCCAGTACGAGATGCCGCGATCGAGGATTCGGCGGTGGATCTGGTCGAACGTGCGCTCGTCGACAGGAATGCGTAGTGCTGGGGGTGCACCGGGCCTTCCGCGAGGAAGTCCAAGGAAACATCGTTCGCCACCTCAAGCACGGAGAACGGCCCGAAGCTCGTCGGGGCCGGGAGCCCCAGGACATCGGCGAGGAACGACGCCGAGGCCTGCTGGTCGCGGCAGCAAACCATCGTGTGGTTGAGTCTCACCGACATCCGGGCCTCCTCCGTTGGATCCTGCAGGGTGCGTCCCGTCGGGGATGCCGCCGAAGAACGCCTCGAGTGAAGCGTAGATTCGGCCGACTCCTCGAGCATGGCTCGCGCCGGATTGGTTGACTCTGCGCCGCGGCGTTTCGTTCCTGCGCACAGGTCGCGTCTCATCGCCGCATGCAGTCCTTCGCTTGACGGCCTGAAGTTTGCGGCGGATGGAAGGCACTGGTGGGGTTTCGCCAGTGGGCCTAGGAACGCTGGTAGCCGAGGAAGACGCATCCCGTGGCGGATTGTGTGGCCTTCGTTAGGTCCAGGCGCCGCAGGTCGATGGCGTCGGTGAAAAGTCGCCGTCCATGCCCGGCCAAGGTGGGCACTATGACGAGCTCGAGCCGGTCGATGAGGTCGTCGGCGAGGAGGCTCTGAGCGAGCCGGATGCTTCCGTGAATGCCGATATCGCCGCCGTTGCTCCCCTTAAGTCGCGCGACGTAGGGCACCAGGGCGTCGTCGACGATCCTGGTCTGAGCCCACGGGGATGTCGGCGTGCTGGAACTGAAGACGTGCTTGAGTGTGCGGTTGATGAAGTCAGCAAAGGGCTGGACGTCCGAGGTCGGCCAGTAGTCCACCCAGTAGTCGTAGGTGCCGCGTCCGAGGAGGATGTCGTCCTGGGTTCGGATCACCTCGGCAAGGTTGGTGAACACATCTTCGTCTGCCTCGAACATCCAGTCACCGGGCTCTTCGGCCACACCATCGAGGGAAACGAGGGTGTAGAGGACCACGTCGCGCATGAAGACTCCTGATGGCCGAGGCACGGTTTGGACGCCAACTGTCGCAATGTCGACCACAGCGGTCAATGCGGCCTTGCTGTTTCAGTCACGGGGGACGCCTCCGACCCTCGAACGACGTTTCGTTCCACTACGGGTCCATGGGCCAGTTAAGGACAAGCGCTCGGCTCGTTTGCGACTCGCAGGCCCGAAGATGCCGCCACTGCTACCAGCGCGGTCGGGAATGCCCTGCGTCACAACGCCTGTCCTTGCGGCATCGCTGGTCATGCACAGCAGCTCGCGGGGACTTCTCGGGTCTCCATCCGGCCCTTGATTCGCGGTTGGCGCTGCACGCCTGCACCGGCTCAGGCCGGCGCCGCACGCCCCGCCACGCGATCCGAAGAACGGGCGGAGAACACCGCGAGGGCGGTGCTGGCGAAGGCTGCCAGGGTGACGGGGCCAACCAGCTCGGGGCTGACCGGCCCGCTGACGGCAAACAGGAACTGAAAGCCCGGGACCAGCATCAGGAAGCTGGCCACGGCCAGGACCAACGGCCACGGCCACAGTCGGGCTGCCAGGTTCGTGGCGCGGCCACCTGGCGTTGCCCAGGTGTGGTCCACTCGCGTGGCCAGCAGTCCGGCCACCAGGCCGATGATCGGCGGTCCGAACCCACCCCCGCAGATCAGCTGCAGGACTGAGAGCGCCACCAACCCCGCACCCCAGCGGGGGTGGTGCGCCCCCCAGATGGTCCAGGCGCCGATGGCCACGGAGATGAGCACCGCCAGGACCCCGGTGACGAGCAGGTTGGGCACGAGCGTGAGCGCGGGTTCCCCACCGAGGGCGTCGAACGCCGCGGCGTCGGGCCAGGACCGGAACACCAGGCCCGGCGGCGCCTCGGTTCCCTGCTCGATCGCGCCGAGCCCGTGCTCTACCCCCACGGCCGCGCAGAGCAGGCCCAACGCGGTGACCGTAGTCCGGGTCGCGGACGCGCCGGACCGCATCCCTGGAATCACGCGAGCGCGTTGGTCCGAACCGGCCTTCATCGGTGGCTGCGATGTCTGTACGACCGACACACGGGGCCGATCGGCCGCCTTCAATGACATGATCCACGCTCCCTCGGAGGGGCGGACCGCGCGCACGTTCGTCGGCGGTGCCAGACCCGCCTCCACATCCACGCTAATACCGGCTTGGACCGTCGAGAACCCGGCGGCGCCGTGACGAGCGACACGACGGCGTCGTCGCCCCAAGCCTTTCCGATTCCCGCGCCTGCGTCTCTACGCCGCCTCAGCGCGAGCTACCTCAGGACGCAGGCAAGGCTTTTGCGAGAGTGCGGTGGATCTCGGCGATGGTGTCGGCGGTCAGTGGGCCTTCTGCTTGGAGCTTGGGGTACAGCTTCTTGGGCCACAGGGCGTGGACGTCGCGGGTGGTGAAGTTCCCGCCGAGCAAGGGCCAGTCTGCTTCGACGAAGCACAGGACGCCGTGCACCGGCACGCCGGGCTCGAGGAACCCCCGAACGACGTCGACCTGCTTGAGTACCCCGTCGACGAGCTTGGTGCAGTCCCGTGAGCCGATCATGAGCCGTTCGACGCGAGGCCGGAAGAGCCCTCCGTCGATCTTTAGGTGCGGGCGGCCGCGGTACTTCTTGGCGTCGATGACGAACACGCCGGTGGGGGTCACGGCCAGGTGGTCGATGTTGGCCTTGCTCCGGGGCATGCGACGGTCGTGCAGCATCCGGACGGTCTCCGACGCGAGCCGGTTCAAACCGCCGCCAAGCCTCTCCTCGCCGAGTGCGCCGGTGTTCCATGCGGTCGTGGACTGCGGGTCGTCGGAGACTGCGAGGATCAAGCCGCCGAGCTTGGGATGCTTGGCCCGGATGCGTTCCTCACGCGCCGCTTTGCGGCGGTCGAACTCGCGACGCGCGGACGCTCCCGCCGTTCCAGAATCAACAACCTCAGGATTCGGCTCCTCCTCGCCGGGACCGGCATCAGGTGTGCTCACCTCATGGCTGACACAACGCACCGTCCTGGTCGCCCGTTCGTACATCGCCTCGGCCCTCGCCGGAAGCTCTAACCCACACACCCGGCACGTACCGGCATAGCGCAAGCGCATGCGCTTCTCGTCGACTCCCCCATCCACGAGTGACACCGTAAATCGCTTTCCCGTTCGATGCAGGGAGCTTGCGCCATTTCGCCACTGAACGGCTAGCTGTCGGGAATGGCGCGGGCGACGATTGAGCGCAGCGTCGACAAGTCGACTGGCCCGCGGTTGGCTGGCTGATGGCACTCCCCGTACCTGCTCCAAGCCATCACTCGGAGGAGGGTGGTGCTGATCGCGGCGACATAGAAGGCGCCGTCATTAATGCTCATGCGGAGTTGTCGTCCGCCCTTGTAGGCACCCTCGGTTCGGTGGTCACTCACTCGCAGCAGGGCGCTCCCTTCCGAGTGCGTGATACCCGACAGCGTCTTCCACGTCGTCTGGAACCCGAGAGTCAGCATCGCATCGTCGGGTACCAACTTGCCGAGCTCCCCCTCGACCACGACTCGGAACGGGGTGGGGCTGATCTTGCGACCCTTCCAATCCTTCGTGCGGTAGCGCAGCCCCAGCTGGTCAGCCTCCGCTTGGTAGATCCGCGTGTTGTCCCGCCCGCTTTCGCGACTGGCCACTACGACGTCGTCGGGCACACCGAGACTTCGGAGCAGGTCAGGGCTGCGAAGGGTCACATTGCGGTACTTCCTCGCCGCTTCATCGTCGAGCCACTCCAACTGCACGCCACGACGCCGCCGTTCTTGGCTGTCTTCAGGCTTAAGGAGCCACAGAGCTCGGAACGCCGCCTCAAACGAGGGCCGCAGCAGGTTCCACGGGACCGTCGGAGTGGCCCCGAACGTGCCAAGAAGGCTTACGAGCGCGCCATGGTTCTCTTCGGCAATGCCGAGGTACCGCTCAGCGGCGGCGTAGACACGGTGCGCACCGACCCGATCCTCATCAAGGGAACGGGCGCATAGCAGCCGGCGATCCCAATCGGACTCGGCTTGTCGAGCCACCTCACGTACTTGGTCGCATTGCGCCCATCTGTCCCGCAAGTCCCCCAAGTCCAGCGTGCCTTCTGGTGTGCCCGGCTCATCCATTTGTTGATGGTGCCATTCGGGTAGGACAGCTCGGCCCAACAGACCTTGAGGAGAAGCACTAGCCGAGACCGCGACGCTTCAAGCGCTCACGAGCATCGCAGCTTGCTCACAGGATCTTGACCTGCGTCTAATCGCCGCCTAGCGCCGCGGGCTGGCACGCGTTCCGCTCGACCCTGAGGCAGCGTCCTACGGTCATAGCATCCCTAGTTTCCGCGCGTTGCGCTAGGCGTCACCCGTGGAGTCCGGGAAAGTTCTCCACGTGGAAGCATTCGAATCCTTCGTCGCGCTTGCCCTCGAAGCAGAGGACTTCGTCGTCTCTGAAGCGGTCAAGTACCCGGTCAAGCTTCAAACGAAACGAGTGAGCCACCCGGAGTACCAAACCCACTGGTACGAGGTCGACTTGGTGGGCGCCAGGGCAGACCGCTTGGTACTTGCATCAGTGAAGTCGTTCTTCGGATCGGCTGGTGTGCGAGGGGATGAGGTGAAGGGGAATTCGAAGAAGGCGAGTGGGAACGCGAAGTTCCAGCTCCTGAACCGGCCTGAAGTTCGGGACCCTGTTCTGGCTGGGCTGGCGTCCCGCTTTGGATACTCCACGAACCAAGTGGAGCTTCGGTTGTACGTGGGCTCCTGGGCCAATTCTCAGTCGGGCGCTGACGAGAAGCTCGCCCGCGAGTGGTGCGCGGAACAGCAGGTCGGCAGCGGTCCCATCCAAGTGTTTGACTTGAACGACGTCGTCCCTGTGGCGCTCCAGCTCGCGAAGTCAAAGACGTATCGGAACAATCCTGCGCTTGTCGCCATCAAGGTCCTTGGTGCCGCGGGAGCCCTGGCCGGCAACTGAGCCCGGCCTGTCGCTGACACTACTTGGCCGTGCGCCCGCGGCTCTATTGCTGGGCGTCGATCAACGACGCCGCATACGAGCATCCAGCTACGGCTCACGCCTTGGGCACTGCGTCACATCGCCGCAAGTTCCGCGTTGTGTCGCGAGCGGGGCGTCCCACTCCACGCGTTGGACATCACTCGTGCTCAGGCCAGGGCACCTGCTGTGTGGGCCCTCAGTCATCCACGATGTCGCCCCGGTAGGTCAGCCAGTGCCTTGCCGGCGCTGCGCCCGGCTGGTCATGTGCCCTGCTCGCCCCGGTCGAGCCACGGCGACGATCGATGAACACCGCCAAGACTGAGAAGGCGGCGACGATCCCGAGGATCCAAAACCAGATCTCCACCAACCGCTCCCTCCGCTGGCAGCACCGCTGCGAGCTCTATTGAGTGTCCGCCCGAGCATGGCCGAGGTCCAGACCCTCTCCCGGTCCCATCTTGCGACTGCGCTGAGCGCCAGGCTTCAGCCCGCGTCTCTATGGCAAACGGCAGTACGTCAGGAGCTGCCGGTTGGAGCTTTGCCCGGCTCGCACGCGATCGGACCCAATTCCACCTTTCACCAAGGGGTGGCTCTCACAGGCACTATCGGCGACCGAGTCAAACGCTAGCGGAACCCGGTGGCGCCTCCACGCGCCACGGAACCGGGTGCCCGATCCCGGAAGCTTGATGAACGGACGGACTGAGTGCGCTCGGCTCAACAGCCGTGGTCGGCCTCGATCTCCGAGGGCAGCCCGAGTTCGGGCTCCTATTGGCCGGCAGGCCGGCGGCCTCAGACTCCGATGATGCGGAACTCGTTACCGTCCGGATCGGCGAACTCGACGCCCCCTGCGACGTCGGCGAGGCGGGTCGCCCCGAGCGACGTCAGCCTCGCGATCTCGGTCTCGAGGTCAGCGGCGGCCAAGTCGAACCGTTGGCGGTTCCGCCCCTGTTTGCGAGCCACAGGCGGCCCGCCCCATGCCAGCTTGGTGCCGCCGACCGGCGACTGGATCGCGGTTTCCTGCCCTTGGTCCCACACCAGTGGCCATTCGAGAACCTGGTGCCAGAAGACCCCCACCGCTCGAGAACCGTCGCAGGCGACCTCGCCGAGTGGACCACAGCCGGCGAGGAAGCCGTAGCCAGCCTCGATCACGCAGAACTCGTTGTCGCCCGGATCGCTCAGCACGACGTGCCCCTCCTCGGGCAGCTGGCCGACATCGAGGTGGTACCCGCCGATGCTCAGAGCCTTCTCGACCATGGCCCGCTGCCCTTCGGGACCGGAGCTGGTGAGGTGCAGATGTAGCCGGTTGCGCCCGACCTTCTGGGTGGACGCCGCCACGAAGCGCAAACCGGCCTGCCTGTCGTCCCCCGGAAGCAGCACGCCTTCGTCCTCGTCCACCACCTCCCGTTCGAGCAGCTCAGCCCAGAACCGGGCCACCGCTGCCGGCCCCCGAGCGTCGAACGCAACGGCAACGAGACGTGTAGGCACCTTCTCCACGCTAGCCGCGACCCGGCGCGTGAGCACCTGGTTTCCTGTGGCAGCGGACGGCTACCTGGCGCTTCCACACCGCGCGGCTGACTCGGTTCGCATCTGGCACGTCTACCGCCCGGCTGTCGTCATGGCCTCAGTCGCGGGTGGCGAGGTAGACCAGGAACGAGTCTTCGGCCGTTGCAGGCAGGTTGTTGTACTGCCCGCGAACCTCAACGCCGGTGAAGCCAGCCCGCTCGAGCATGAAGACCAGCTCGGCGCAGAAGTACAGGTTGCAGGTGAGCTGGTAGCTCTCCTGGGCGATAAGCGCACCCTCGCGCCACCGGTAGGCGCGGATCTGCCACGCCTCCTGCTGGCGCAGCGGGTCCAGGTCGAGCAGGCGTGACTCCAAGGCGTACTCGTCACCATCGGACGCGAGCCGGCGGGCGCCGGGAGGCCGGGACGGCTCCGGGAGACCATCCCGTCGCCCGGACGGCCACAGACCCCAGTGCGTCGCGTCGGAGTAGGGGACCTCGTTGTCCAGGACGAGGCGTCCGCCGGGCTCGAGGTGCTCGTACAAGCGGCGCAACGCCTGCTCATCTTGCTCCCTGCTCGACCCGAGCCCGAACCCACCACAGACGAAGATCGTCCGGTATCGCCGGCGCAGGTTGAGCTCGTGCATCGCCTGGCAGGTCACGGTCGGCGACGCACCCACGGCACTGGCCGCCTCCCGGCAGAGCTGCACCATGTCCGGTGAGGCGTCGCACCCGTCAACGTCCAGCCCGGCTGCGACGTAGGGCACGAGCAGGCGACCAGCGCCGCAGGCGACGTCGAGTGCTGGCTGCCCCGCCTGGACGAACTGCCGGAAGTACTCGATCTCCGGTCCGGTGGTGCGGAACAGTGACCACCAACGGGCGACCAACCCGTGATGCCAGCTCTGCGCCTCGACGGGTGTCACCGCTCGACTCTAGCCATCGGCAGGTCACCCTGCTTCGTCACAACGGGCTCTCACCGTGTGAGTCACTTGCCCGCGAGCAAGCGGCCCGTCGGTGCGGTAACCGGACCGGATGAGCGACGCCTACCGCCGCACGACGGGACGAGCCACCGTCTCATCGCCAGTGCCAATCGGGTGACTCGCCCAGGGACCCGTAATCCAACCCGCCTATCCCCAAACGCCGCGGTACATGTTCTTCGGCGGGGCTTCATAGCCCGCCTTGTCCTCGCCACAGCGCGCGCACGTCTGGTAGTCGCCCTTCGGTCCTTCGACCTCAGGATTGTGTCGGGACTCCCAGCGATGACGGCGGATCAAGCAACGAATGTCACGCATGGCGCACCTCCTCAGCGACCCACGAGGCCATGATCCACCCGATGCGAAGATCCCGCTATGGCCCATGGGTACCAGGCAGACTGCGCCCTGTGGGGTGCAGTCGCTTGCCAGGTCCGGTGAGCGAAGCCAGCGACGGTCAGGTTGTGGGCGGGATGGAGCCCTCAGAGGACGCGCTCGACCGGGAGGCGTCGGGCACGGGTCTCCGCCAGCCTGACGGGCCTCTCGCCCGGGATGCGTCAAGTAGCCGCCTGCCGGAGCGATACCACGCACGTCGCGAGACGATCGCTCCTGAAGCGTGACTCACGTCCCCGAGCGGCACCAGGGGTCGGGCTAACGGTCGTGGTGACCGGTCGCTCGAGGGTTTCTCCCGCGACGAGACCAAGGAGGCGATCCTCGCGCGCGGGGGCAAGGCGTCCGGGTCGGTGTCCAGGAAGACCGACTACGTCGTCGTCGGCGCGAATGCCGGGTCGAAGGAGGACAAGGCCCGCGAGCTCGGCCTGCCCATCCTCGACGAGGCCGGCTTCCGGCGGCTACTCGAGACCGGTCGGGCCGACTGAGGGGCGCAGTTGGCTTACACCTAGATCAGTGGGCGCGAGTGGTTGGCCATCCACCCTTGACCCTCAGGCCGCCCTTCGAGATAAGGTCCACGACACTCTGAGGGGACAGGACACGTTCGTCTAAAGTCTGCGTGCCGGCGCCCAGCAGGGCGAAGAGCCGCCACGCCGGTACCTGCCCAGCGGCAGCATCGGTAGCTCGCTGCGCCTGTGACGGCTGTAGGTGCACTGCGGCGAGTCGGCGGGTCATGTAGCCCTTGACCTCGACTTGGAGCTCATCGCCGTGCGCATCAATGAACAGCAGGTCGAATCCGGCCAGCGGTACATGCTGGAACTCCCCGTGCTTCACATAGCCGTTCACGTCAGCCCATACTTCGGCTGCACGCTCGGCTTCGCGTTCACGGATGCGACGGACCCCGTTCCGCACGACGGCGTCGTAGCGCAGCTTGAAATTGAGGCGGTTCCCGGTGTCGCTGGCCCGGAGCCTTGCCGCAAGGCGGGCGGTGTCGGTTTCGGCCAGCGCCTCGGGCGGGATGCCGCATACCGAGATCAACTCGGGTACGTCATCCCACTCCACAAATGACAGGCCGAAGCCGATAGGGCCTTGCCGGCCAGGGAGCTGCTGACCGGCGCGAAGGCTCTGTACGCGAAGACGACCTTGGCGGCGGGCGATGGACCTGGGCACCGGATAGGTGAACTTCGTCAGGGGGATCAGGCAGGCGGCCCGTTCTCTACGACCAGTCTGCGCGTCCTCCCACGAGGCAGTCATCCCAATGGCGCAGACGCCGACGAGGTCACCGCCGTTCCCGGTCGGATTGGTGCGCTGACAGATGACAAGGTCGCCGGTGGCGACCTCTGAGATGGCAGGTCGCCCGCGGGGCGTATCAACGGTGGAGAGCCACCAGCCCTCACGAGGCGCGGCCTCGGGATGCTGCCACGGGAACTTACTGTCGTCGGCGATGTCCGGGACGTCGAAGTCGGGATCGGCGGGGTTGTATCGGGCGATCCACAGGCGCCGGTCAACTTCCACCACGGCCGGGTTCGCCGGTTGCGGAGCCTCGAATGGGATCGTGGGGGCGGGATAGGGGGCCGCCCCACCGCCGTACCAGCCGGCTTGACCAAAGGCGCCCTCAATGGCACTCATCGTCCCTTGCATACGGCTGGCCAGCAGGTGCAAGACCTCGTCGAACGTCCAACGGCCACCCTGACCCAAGATGTCGCCCAGCTCCCAGTCGAGATTGGCCGGGCTGCTCACGGAGGCACCGTCCTCGCCCTAGGCAGGTGCTTGCCCGTCCTTATCGAGGGTGAGCGCGTCGTCTCAGTCCCCATAGTGCGCCCCTTTCGCCCACAGCGGGAGCTCCGATGATCCAGACCGTGTCAACGTAGTCCGGCCGTGCGCAATGGCTCACAACGCCGCAAATGAACTTGGCACCTCAGCCGGGCCAGCGCACGTCTTGCTGTAATCAGCCTGCCGGCCACTACGGTGATGGCAGGCCCTCGCGACGACACGCCGGCAGGGAGGTCGTCGACGTCGCTGCACGCATTACTCGTTGGCTGGAGGAACGACCGTGACCGTCCTGGAGTCCTTCTCACTCAATGGCCGCACCGCCCTGGTAACCGGAGCCACGCGAGGCCTCGGGCGGGCGTTCGCCCGCGGGCTGGCGGAGGCGGGAGCCGATGTCGTCATCCATGGGCGCGACGCGGCGGCGGCCGACGAGGTGCGCAGTGAGGTGGAGTCGCTGGGCCGCGCCGCCCACGTGGTGCTCGGCGACCTGACCAGCCGGTCGTCGGTCGACGAGATCGTGCGCGAGTCGCTCTCCCGGGCTGGGCAGGTCGACGTGCTCGTCAACAACGCCGGCGCGTGCGTGCACCGGCCGGCCCTCGAGGTGAGCGACGACGACTGGGACCACGTGATCGACACGAACCTCACGGCGCTGTGGCGGATGTCCCAAGCAGTCGGCGCGCATATGGTCGAGCGCCAGAGGGGCAGCATCGTCAACATCGGGTCGATGTCGGCGTTCATCGTCAACAGGCCGCAGTGGCAGCCGGCGTACAACGCCTCGAAGGCAGCCGTGCACCACCTCACGAAGTCGTTGGCCGCGGAGTGGGCGCCGTCGGGTGTGCGGGTCAACGCCGTTGCGCCCGGGTACGTCAAGACGGACATGTCGCCGGTCGACGACCCACAGTTCCGCAGGTACTGGATCGAGGACGCACCGCAGCAGCGGTATGCGATGCCCGACGAGATCAGCCCCGCGGTGGTGTTCCTGGCGTCGGACGCTGCGAGCTTCGTGACCGGGACTGTCCTAATCATTGACGGCGGCTACACCGCGTTCTGAGTCGGCAGTTCGCGGACTCTCCCGTGTGACGTCGGGCGAGCACTCCAGGACCGCGATGATGTGTGGACGCCCGACGGTAGTGCCCTGCAGGGATGAGCGCCCGCAGACGCCTGACGGGCGTCAGGCGATCGGCGCTCAGGCGATCGGCGCTCAGGCGACTGCTGTTGGGGTCACAGCCCGAGCCGGGAAGCGACGTTGTCTCGTAGGAGGTTCTCCCGGTGCTAGATGCCCTGGAGAGCCGGCAAAACCAACGCGGATCGATGTGCGTCTTCGCGCCGCCAGCCGGGCGCGGCGGTGTGGCCCCACCCGGACTCTGGAGTGTGCCCGCTTGGTATGCCGAACGTCTGCGTCAGCGTGCGCGCCCGGGATTGGCGGACCCGGGCCATCGGGCGGGGCTGGGTGCGACGTCTGCTGGACGCGTGGATGGGTCCGGTGGACGGAGGCGGCTTCGGGTGCTGCGGGGTGAGGCTGGACGTGCCCATCGACGACACACGCAGCACAGGAGAGATCGTGTTCATTGCCATTGTTGACTTCTCGACGACCGCCACCGACCGCGTCCGCGCCCTCGGCCAGCTCGAGGGCGAGCGGGCGCAGGTCCGCTCGATGCGGGGCAACATCGCCTTCCGCGTCTACGCCTCGCGCGAGGACGACCGAACCGTGACGGTGGTGCACGAGTGGGCCGACCCAGGCTCGTTCGCCGCCTACCTCGCGTCAGAGGCGTTCGCCCGGTCCAATGCGGTGCTGCGACCGATGGTCACGGACGGGCCGGTCAGTCGTCGCTTCCGCGCCGAACTGGTCGAGTCCGTCGCCTGACTGGATCGGCGTCCCTACGATCGGTGTGTGGGAGCCGACCCGTGACCCGCGAGGCGTTCGCGTTCACCAGGTCCTTCGCGCCGGCCGAGCCGACCGAGCTGGTCGTCGACCGGCACTACCTGTTGTACGCCTCGTCCGGGGCCCTGCGGCTGGAGGCGGAGGGCCAGCGGTGGCTGTTGCCCCCGGCCCGGGCGGCGCTGTTGCGCGCCGGTCGCCCGGTCCTGGTCGCGATACCGCACACGGCGACGACGGCTTCGGTGCTCTTTCACGTCGACTTCGTGCCACCACCGGTGCGCGACCTCGCGGTCTTCGACCTCGACCCCCTGGCCCGCGCGCTGGTCGCGGAGTGCGGCGGGTGGCCCGAGGCTGACGATCCGTTGCCTGCCTACCCCCGCGCCATGTTCACCGCCCTTGCCGCCGTGGCGTGGCGACTGGCCGAGCATCCCAGCCCGGTCGTCGTGCCGGCAGGTCGGTCGGCTGAGGTGCGCACCGCACTGCGGCTCACCGAGGAACGCCTTGGTGACGAGGTCCGCTTCGAGGACATCGCGGGCGCGGTCGGGCTCGTGCCACGGTCGCTGGCACGCCGGTTCGACGCCGAGCTCGGGATGTCCTGGCGCGCCGTCCTGCGCCGGATGCGGGTGCTGCAAGCGATCGAGCATCTCGCGGCGGGTGACACCCCAGTCACGACCATCGCCCACGAGGTCGGCTACGGCTCACTGTCGGCGTTCAACGCCGCCTTCCGCGAGCTGACGGGCGCGACGCCATCGCACTACCGCACCACGTTCACCGGCTAACCGCCGAAACGTGGCACCCCGACAGGATCAAGGCACATGCGTCCCTGCGGCGCCTGTTGGCGAGGTCCGCTCTGAGCCGTGGCGCCCCGCGGTTGGCGAGGATGCGGCCGCCGCTTGCCGACGTCATTCCCGCGCGTTGTCGCGGTGGGAGACGGCGCAGGTCCCGAGTGCCGCGGGAGTTCGGTGCTGCCTCCCTGCCGCCTGCGCTGCATTGCCGCCAAGCGACCTCGCCGGACGACGACCGTCGCTCAGGCCGCCCCAGTCGGCGAGGTCCCACAGCGGTGCGTCAGTGGTGACGGCATCGCGCGCACGGCGATGTCCGCCTACCTTCACTTCACCCTCCCTGCGCCGGGCACGCCCTCTGCGCCCTCAAATGACCCCAGCTCGTGCGCGCCCACCCCTACCCCCGAAACCCCACCACTCCCTGGGACTCATACCCCGACGGTGCATGGCCGCATACTCGAGCCGGCGATGTCGTCCCCACCAAGAAGTCCGAGATCTCATGGCCCACACACCTCATGCACCTCAGGGTTCCGCTATATCGTTGTTACGACTAAAATGCGCACCGAATAGCCGGAAGGGACGTTGCGATGAACGCCGAGTCCGCGGAGCCGTTGCAGCCCTCCGGGGCCTCCTCGACAACCGGGGTCCGGCCCTCGCCCAGGGTGCCAGGCCAGGTCGTCATGTGCGGTTGGTGCGGCGCGGAGGTGACCGTTCCGACCCGCGGCCGCGTCCCCAAGTGGTGCTCGAGCACCTGCCGGCACCGGGCGTGGGAGCAGGCCCGGGCTGCCGCATCCGGACGTGCGGCCGTCACCGTGGTGGACCGCGTGGTGGAGACGGTGCGCACCCAGACAGTGGTCCAGCATCACCGCACGACGGTGCCCGTCGCGGTCCACCCCGCGAGTGCGCGTGAGTGGGCGCGGCTGCTCGAGGAACTCGCCGCAAAGCTCGACTCGGGGCGGGTCTACGACCGGGACATGCCGGTGCTGATCCCGGCGGCCAACGCGCTGATCGACGCCCTTCAGCGACGGATCCAGCAGCGCTGACGAGCGCGCCAACTGTCAGCCGGGCAGCTGATGGCTCCCGGTCAGGTCCGCCGAGGCGCCGTCCCACAGGGCCGCTCCCATGCGCCGAGCCGCTTCGTGGCGCAGCTCGTCGACGGCGTGGACGTAGCGCTGGGCGGTGGCCATCTCGGTCCAGCCCATGATCGCCATCACGGTGCGGATGTCGACGCCCTGGAGGAGCAGGAGCGTGGCTGCGGTGTGCCGGGCGTCGTGCAGGCGCACCTCGCGCACGCCGGCGTCACGCAGGACCTGCTTCCAGTCGCGGTAGTCGGCATGCGGGTCGATGAGAGCGCCCCAGTCGGTGGAGAAGACGAGGTCGTGGGTGTGGTCCCAGACGTTGGCCCGCTCGAGCTTGAGCCGCAGCTGGGCGGCCCGGTGGGCGCGCAGTTCGGCCACGAGCGGCGGCGGCAGCGCCACCGAGCGCCGTGACGAGCGGGTCTTCGGCTCGACCAGCACCAGTCCCCCGTCGCGTCGCTGAGGACACTCCGCGCCACGGAGGTGGCCACACGCCGGCTCGGCCCGCCGTCGAGGGCTGCAGCCGTGGCTCCAGGTGCGTCGCTGCACGGCACGCCGTACCCGCAGCACGCCGGCGTCGAGGTCGACGTCGTCCCACATCAACCCGAGCGCCTCGCCCTGGCGCAGCCCCAGGGACAGCGCGACCGACCAGCGTGCTCCATTCAGCCGTCCCCGCGCCGCCTTCAGGATGGCCCGGCACTCGTCCGCGGTCAGCGGTTCGATCTCGGTGCGCTCCACCCGCGGCGGCCGGGCCAGGGCGGCGGGGTTGGTCACCAGCCGCTGGCGCCTCACGGCCTCGTTGAGGCTGGAGCGCAGGACGCGGTGCACGCCGTGCACGACGTGGGTCGACCGGCCGTCGTCCATCAGCTGGCGGTAGAGCCGCTCGAGGGTCTCGGGGCGCAGCTCGGTCAGCCGCGCGGCTCCGAGGGTCGGGATGACGTGCACGCGCAGGTGGCTGGCGTACCCCGAGCGGGTCTTCCACCGCACCGAGAGCGGCAGGATCTCCTCGAGCCAGTGCTCCAGCCACTGCTCGAGCGTGATGGCGTCGAGCAGCCACGGCTGCTGCCCGCTGTCGCGGGCGTTCTCCAGCTCGCGCACGGCGGCGTCGAGCTCGCGCTTGGTCGCCCGGCTGAGGTGCCGGCGGTCGCGCTCCCCGTCCAGGCGGCGCCCGACGGTGACCCGGGCGTGCCACCGGCCGTCGGCGCCGCGGTACCTGGTCGAGGCGCTGTCAGCAGTGCTGGCGCGGGGCCTACCGCGCATCGCGCCTATCCCGCGTCGGCGTCGCGCATCGACGCGACGAACCGGTCGAGCTCGGCCCGCTCGACCCGCACGGAACGGCCGAGGTGGACCGTGCGCAGCCGGCGGTCCGAGATTTGGCGCTCGACACTGCGGCGGGTCCAGCGCAGCTGGGTCGCGACCTCGTTGAGGTTGAGCAGGAGGGTGGGCTGTGGGTGCGGTGTGGTGTCCATGACCCCCAAAGGCCCCGAACGGGCGCCCCGTGGCCACATCCGACCCAAATCGTTGTCCTCACGACCCCAGTGTCACCCCAGGCGACCCGAGCACCCCGGCGCGAATTTTGGGGCCCATTTTGGGGCCCAGACCCCCGTCAGGAGCCGTCCGGATGCCGGGCACGAGTAAGCCCCCGGCAGCGTTTCCGCTGGCCGGGGGCCCGTCGTCTGTCTCAACACAGAGCGCGCCCGAAGGGATTCGAACCCCTAACCTTCTGATCCGTAGTCAGATGCTCTATCCGTTGAGCTACGGGCGCCCGTCGCGCTCGCGCGCAACGAGTGAGCAGACTACCGGAGCCGCGCCCGCACGAAGAAATCGCCGGATGCCGGGTGGCGGCCCGCTGCCGTGGCCGGCCGAGCCGCTGCAACGGCCTGCGTCCGCGTGACCTGCCCTTTCAGCCCGGCTGCAAGAACTTCCACCCGTCACGAGCGCTTGTGAGGAGCCTCATAGGGTGCAAGCGCTTCCGCGGTGGCTACCCCTTGGTACCCGGGCCTACCGTTGAGGGCAGAGGCTCCCAGCGGTGGGCGCCCGAGCCGCCGCCCGAGCGGGCTCGAGGGCACGCGACGGGTGTGGCTACCCAGTGAGCAGGACCGGCGGAAGGACCACCATGACCACGCAGGCAGAGCGCACGAAAGGCACGAGTCACGCAGGCCTCCAGGCCTGGGTCGACGAAGTCGCTGCACTCACGACCCCCGACGCGATCCACTGGGTCGACGGGTCCGAGGCGGAGTGGGACCGCCTGACGACGCTGCTCGTCGAGGGCGGCACCTTCACCCGCCTCAACCCCGACAAGAAGCCGAACAGCTTCCACGCGGCATCCGACCCCAGCGACGTCGCCCGCGTCGAGGACCGCACCTACATCTGCTCCGAGAAGGAGGAGGACGCCGGCTTCACGAACAACTGGAAGGCGCCGGCCGAGATGAAGGCGATCATGACCGACCTCTACAGGGGGTCGATGGCGGGTCGCACGATGTACGTCATCCCGTTCGTCATGGGGCACATCGAAGCCGACGTCCCGATGTTCGGTGTCGAGATCACCGACTCCGCCTACGTCGTCGTGTCGATGCGGATCATGGCGCGCATCGGCGCCGAGGTGCTCGCGGCCATCGAGGCCAAGCCCGACGCCTCGGTCGTCAAGGGCCTGCACTCCGTGGGTTACCCGCTCACCGACGGCAAGGCCGACGTCAAGTGGCCGTGCAACGACACCAAGTACATCGCGCACTTCCCCGAGACCCGCGAGATCTGGTCCTACGGCTCCGGTTACGGCGGCAACGCCCTGCTCGGCAAGAAGTGCTACGCGCTGCGCATCGCCTCGGCGATGGCCCGTGACGAGGGCTGGATGGCCGAGCACATGCTCATCCTCAAGCTCATCTCTCCGAAGGGCTCGGTGCACTACGTCGCCGGCGCCTTCCCCAGCGCCTGCGGCAAGACCAACCTCGCGATGATCGAGCCCGCCCTGGACGGCTGGGAAGCCGAGATGGTGGGCGACGACATCGCCTGGATGCGCTTCGGCGCGGACGGCCGGCTCTACGCCATCAACCCCGAGTTCGGCCTGTTCGGTGTGGCCCCCGGCACCGGCATGCACTCCAACCCCAACGCGATGGTCACGGTGGACAAGGGCAACTCCATCTTCACCAACGTCGCCCTGACCGACGAGGGTGACGTGTGGTGGGAGGGCATGACCAAGGCCAAGCCGCACCACCTGATCGACTGGAAGGGCAATGACTGGACCCCCGAGTCCGACACTCCCTCCAGCCACCCGAACAGCCGCTTCTGCACGCCGGCCAAGCAGTGCCCGATGATCGCGCCCGAGTACGACGAGCCCAACGGCGTGCCGATCGACGCCATCCTCTTCGGCGGCCGCCGCGGGACCACCGTGCCCCTCGTCTACGAGTCGCGCGACTGGGCCCACGGTGTCTTCGTCGGCGCGACGCTGTCGTCGGAGACCACCGCAGCAGCCACCGGCGCCGTCGGCGTCGTCCGCCGCGACCCGATGGCGATGCTGCCCTTCATCGGCTACAACGCCGGTGACTACGTCAACCACTGGCTCGAGATCGGCAAGCAGGCCGACGAGTCGAAGCTGCCGAAGATCTACCAGGTCAACTGGTTCCGCAAGGACGACGAGGACGGCTCCTTCCTCTGGCCCGGCTTCGGCGACAACGCCCGCGTCCTGAAGTGGATCGTCGAGCGCCTCGAGGGCACCGCCGAGGCCGTCGAGACCCCGGTCGGCCTCGTGCCCACCCCGGCCGCCATCGACGCCACCGGCCTCGACATGACCGAGGAGCAGGTGGCCAAGGCCCTCGCCGTCAACGTCGGCGAGTGGCGCGACCAGGAGCTGCCGCTCATCGAGGAGTGGTTCGCCTCCTTCGGCGACAAGCTCCCCACCCAGCTCGCCGACGAGCTGGCCACGCTCAAGGCGCGCCTCGAGAGCGCCTGACAGACGGTCCCCGCCGGACCACGAGGGCCCCACCGACCATGGTCGGTGGGGCCCTTGTCATGGATGCCGTGGCACCCGTCGGTGCCGCGCCCGCCACCGGGTGCCGGGCCGGGCCGGGCCGGGCCGCCTCGACCCGGCACCTCCTCCCCGGCGGTCGCTCACAGGAAGCGCACAGCGAACGCACGGACCGGCCCCAGTGCCGCAACCCAGACTGGGCACCATGACGACGACCCGGCCCGAAAGCGCCCCCGCCCTCCGGCGTCCCGACGGCTCCCCCGTCCGGGTGCTCGTCGTCGACGACGAGCCCAACCTCACCGAGCTGCTGTCGATGGCGCTGCGCTACGAGGGGTGGGAGGTGCGTGCCGCGGCGAACGGCCTCGCGGCGGTGCGGTCGGCCAAGGAGTTCGGCCCGGACGTCGTCGTCCTCGACATGATGCTCCCCGACGTCGACGGGCTCGAGGTGCTGCGTCGGATGCGCCGGGACGACCCGAACGTGCCCGTGCTGTTCCTCACCGCGAAGGATGCCGTCGAGGACCGCGTCGCCGGCCTCACCGCCGGTGGCGACGACTACGTCACCAAGCCCTTCAGCCTCGAGGAGGTCGTCGCCCGGCTGCGCGCCCTCATGCGGCGCACGACCGTCGCGGCCGACGAGGGCGGCTCGCTGCTCGTCGTCGGCGACCTCACGATGGACGAGGACAGCCACGAGGTGACTCGCGCCGGCGTGCCCGTGCACCTCACCGCCACCGAGTTCGAGCTGCTGCGCTACCTCATGCGCAACCCCAGGCGGGTGCTCAGCAAGGCGCAGATCCTCGACCGCGTGTGGAACTACGACTTCGGGGGCCAGGCCAACGTCGTCGAGCTCTACGTCTCCTACCTGCGCAAGAAGATCGACGCAGGACGGTCGCCGATGATCCACACGATGCGCGGCGTGGGCTACGTGCTCAAGCCGGGCGACTGACGGGGGCGGCGCCCGTGCCGGGGATGCCGCTCCCCCCCTCCCGCTGGACCCTGCGGGCCCAGCTGCTCGCCTCCGTCCTCGCCCTCCTCACCGTCGTCATGCTCGCGACCGGGGCGCTCACGGTGCTCGAGACGCGTCGCTACCTCGAGGCCGGGCTCGTCACGGACCTCCGGGGCGCCGCCGGCCGGGTCGACGAGCGCCGCGGTCTCCGAGACGGAGACGGCGAGGGCGACGGCGACCGGCGCGTGGCCCCCGAGCGGCGCGGCCCGATCGCGGCGCCCGGTGGCGGCGACGTCCTCGTGCTCGGCCTGACCCCCGCGGGAGCCGTCGCGACGACGGCATCCGGCGTCGAGCTCAACGCGGTCGTCAACGAGTCGGGGGCCGACGACACCCTCGACGCCGGCCAGGTGGCCGCGGTCGCGGCCGCCGCGACGGGCACGCGCCCGACACGGGTCGAGGTCGGGGGCGACGTCGGCACGTACCTCACGACGACCGAGGTGCTGCCGGGGGGGTCGCGGCTCGTCGTCGGGGTGTCGACGGAGCAGGTCGACGAGCTGCTCGCGAAGCTGCTCGCGGTCGTCGCCGGGGGGACCGCGATCGGGCTCGTCCTCGTCGGGGTGGGTGGCACGGTTCTCATCCGCCGCAGCCTCGCGCCGCTCGACCGGGTCGCCGCCACCGCGCGCCGGGTCTCGGCCCTCAAGCTCGACTCCGGGCAGGTGGCCCTCGCCGAGCGGGTGCCGGCGCAGGATGCCGACGAGCGCACCGAGGTCGGCCAGGTGGGCCTCGCGCTCAACACGATGCTCGACAACGTCGAGTCCGCGCTGCACGCCCGCCAGGAGAGCGAGACCCAGGTGCGCCAGTTCGTCGCGGACGCGAGCCACGAGCTGCGGACCCCGCTCGCGTCGATCCGCGGCTACGCCGAGCTGACCCGACGGGAGACCGACCCGGTGCCCGAGACGGTGACCCACGCCATCGGTCGCGTCGAGTCGGAGGCGCTGCGGATGCAGGTGCTCGTCGAGGACCTCCTCCTCCTCGCCCGGCTCGACGCCGGCCGCCCGCTCGAGCGCGACCGGGTCGACCTGTCGCTCCTCGCGGTGAACGCGGTGAGCGACGCCCACGCCGCCGCGCCCGACCACGCGTGGGAGCTCGACCTCCCCGAGGAGCCGGTCGAGGTGTCCGGCGACGAGGCGCGGCTGCACCAGGTCCTCGCGAACCTGCTCGCCAACGCGCGCACCCACACCCCGCCCGGCACCCGCGTCGTCACCCGGGTGCGTCCCGAGGGCCCGCTCGTGCGGCTGTCGGTGCGCGACGACGGGCCGGGCGTGCCCGAGGCGCTGCAGCCCTCGGTGTTCGAGCGCTTCACCCGCGGCGACGACTCCCGCAACCGGGCGAACGGGTCGACCGGGCTCGGGCTGAGCATCGTCGCGGCCGTCGGGCAGGCCCACGGGGGGCGCGTCGAGGTGTCGAGCCGCCCCGGTGACACGACCTTCTCGGTGCTCCTGCCCGCGACCTGAACCCGACTTCTTGCAGATCACCCACACCGACGGGGCCGGTAGGCACCCCGATGCGTGGGTGACGTGCAAGGAGTCGCTACAGCGGCAGGGTGTAGGCGACGAGCTGGACTCCCGCGACCGGCGACCAGTCGCGCTCGGGGAGGCGGGTGAACCCGAGCCGCTCGTAGAGCCGGTGGGCGGCGTGCATCGACGTCGACGACGACAGCACGAGCGCCCCGAACCCCCGCGCCCGTGCGAGCTCGATCGTGTGCCGCGTCAGCGCCTCCCCGATGCCCTCCCCACCGGCCGCCGGGGCGACGGCGAGCGTGCGGATCTCGGCCTCGTCGTCGAGGGCCACCTCGCGCAGGCGCGACCCCGGCCCGACGAAGGTCACCGTGCCGACGACCCCGCGCTCGTCGACGGCGACCCACAGCTCGGCCTCGGCATCGCGGTGGGCCGCGTCCCCGAGGAACTCGAGGTACGGCGCGTCGGCCGGGATGACCCCGCCGCCGACGTACGCGTCGACCGTGAGCCGCCCGACGGCATCCAGCTCGTCGGGCAGCACGCGCCGGATCGTGGGCGGGCTCATGGGCGGGATTCTGGCAGGTCGGATGCCGGGTGCCGGCACCGCCAGCCCGCGCACCGGCCCGCTTTGCCCGGCGGGCGCCCGGGCGGTTACCCTGTGCGACGTTGGAGGCGTCGCCTAGTCCGGTCTATGGCGCCGCACTGCTAATGCGGTTTGGGCTAACCGCCCATCGAGGGTTCAAATCCCTCCGCCTCCGCTCCGACGAAGACGCCTCGCGGCCGCGGGGCGTCTTCGCGTTCCCCGGTCACGAGCAGATGTCGTCGTCGGCGCTGCGGGTCGTGATCGTCGGGCTCGGGGACCCGCCGGGGGACGCGCTCGGCGACCCACCGGTCGACGCGCTCGGGGATGCGCTCGGCGCACTCGTCGTGGAGCTCGGGGACGGGGCGGTCGACGTGGTGCCCGGCGTCGGCTGCGCGCCGAGCACGCCGTCCTCGCGCAGCGTCTCCCAGAGCGCCTCGGCCTCGGGGGCCCACGCGACCCGGTTCGGGTCGGCCTCGTACTCCTGCACGGGCACGGTGACGAACTGGACGTTCCCGATGCCGATGTCCTTGACGCTCGTCGCGAGGTCCCGCATCGTCCCGGTGCCGAACTCGGGGTCCGTCGTCAGCGAGCGGGTCGCGGCGTCGAGGAAGGCGAAGAGCCGGTCGGGACGCAGGAGCAGCGACGTGCGCGTCGCCTCCTGGACGACCGAGGACAGGAACGCCTGCTGGCGCTCGATCCGGCCGAGGTCGGAGCCGTCGCCGAGGGTCTGGCGGGCCCGGACGTAGCCCAGGGCCTGCTCACCGTCGAGCACGTGCCGGCCCGCGGCGAGGGTGAGCTTGGCCTTGGGGTCGTCGATCGGCTCGTTCGTGCACACCGGCACCCCGCCGAGCGCGTCGACCATGTCGCGGAAACCGCGGAAGTCGACGACGGCGAAGTGGTTGACGAACAGGCCGGTGGCGCCCTCGAGCGTGGCGATGAGGCACGCCGGGCCCCCGACGGTGAACAGCGAGTTCCACTGCTGGTCGACCCACTCCTCCCGGGGCGCGGCGGCGTCGCACTCCCGGGGCGCCGGCACCATCGAGTCGCGCGGCACCGACACGACGGTCACGTGCTCGCGGTCGGCCGAGACGTGTGCGACGAGGGTGGTGTCGGAGCGGGCCCCCTCGGTGAGCGACTCACCCGCCACGTCCTGCCCCTCACGGGTGTCGGAGCCGATGAGCAGGATGTTGAGCGGCCCCTCGGCGACGGCGGGGCGGTCGCCGAGGTCGTCGCTGACGTCGAGCCGGTCGATGTTGCCCTCGAGCCGCCACCAGACGAGGCCCAGGACGGCGACGAGCACGACGCCGAGCACCCCGAGGCCGGCGACGAGCCGTCGCCTGCGGCTGGGGCGGGGCGGGGTGACCGGGTCCTCGGGCACACGCTGCTCCTTGGTGGTCCGCCGCCGCACACCGGACGCGTGCACGACTCGTCGAGTCTAGGTGCGCGGACCGGGTGGGCGCCGCGTCCGTCCCCCGTAGTTGACTGGGGCCATGAGGTCCCGAGTCGCGCTCGCCGTCGCCGTCGTCCTCGCCGTCGCCCTCGCGGCCGGAGGCGTCTGGTGGTGGCGTCAGCACGAGGCCGACCGCGACGCCGCGGCCCGTGCGGCGCTCACCGCCTATGCGGCAGCCTGGGCGACGAAGGACCTCGACGGCATCCCGTTCGTCGACGAGGAGACGAGGGCGGGCTTCGGCCCGGCCGTCGAGGGTCTGGGGGGCGCGCCCGTCGAGGTGAGCGCCGAAGGGCCGGCCCGCGACGGCGACAGCGCCACCGCCGACCTCGCGGTGCGCTGGACGCTCCCCGGCGGCGTGCCGTGGTCGTACGCCGTGCCCGCACGGGTCGTCGAGTCCGAGGGCCGGTGGCTCGTCGCGACCCCGGAGCAGGGCTCGCCCTGGCACCCGCAGCTCCCGGCGGGCGAGACCCTCGAGCTCGAGCGCACGAGCGGCCAGCGTGGTGACCTCCTCGACCGGTCCGGCCGGCCGCTCATGCCGCTCTCGACGGTCCACGAGGTCGCCATCGACCCGGTCAACGCGACGCCGGCACAGGCGGCCGCGCTCGAGCCGGTCGTCGACGCCGAGGCGGGCTCGCTCACCGCGGCCCTCGCCCGCGCGATCGCGTCGGGGTCGAGGGCGCCGATCCCCGTCATCACCTACCGCGACTCCGACTGGGAGCCCCGGCGCGAGCGGATCGAGGCACTGGCCCCGGGAGTCATCGCGCCGACGTCGCAGCAGCCGCTGGCCCGCACCCGCACCTTCGGGCAGCCGTTGCTCGGCAGTGTCGGCGAGGTGACCGCCGAGATGGTTCAGGAGGGCGGCGGCCGCTATGTCGCCGGCGACCGGGCGGGCACCGGTGGGCTCCAGGGGCAGTACGACGAACGCCTCGCCGGGGCGAGCGGCATCCGGGTCGCGACGAGCGGTGGGACGACGTTGTTCGAGCAGGAGGCCACCGACGGCGAGGACGTGCGCACCACCCTCGACCCACGGGTGCAGGAGGCCGCCGAGAAGGCGCTCGCCGACGCCGATCTGACGGTGCCGGGCGCCCTCGTCGCGGTGGACGTCCCGAGTGGCGAGGTGCTCGCCTCGGCCAACACCCCGACGACCGGGTTCGACCGGGCGATCACCGGGCGCTACCCCCCGGGTTCGACGTTCAAGGTGGCCACCGCCTACGCCTACCTGACACGCGGCATCACGACGCCGACCTCGAAGGTGCCCTGCCCGGAGTCGGTCACCGTCGACGGGCGCGAGTTCCGCAACTACGCCGGAGAGTCGGTGGGCGGCACCCCGACGTTCTTCCAGGACTTCACGGTGTCGTGCAACACCGCCTTCGTCGGGTTGTCCGACGAGCTCGCCCCCGACGACCTCACGACGGCAGCCCGCACCCTGGGGATCGGGGCGGGGTGGGCCGACACCCTCGGCGTCGCCGATGCGTTCGACGGCAGCGTGCCCGAGACCACGGGTGGCACCGACGCGGCCGCTGCCTCGATCGGCCAGGGCCGGGTCGAGGTCTCGCCGCTCTCCCTCGCGGTGATGTCGGGCAGCGTCGGCCGTGGGACGTTCGTCGCCCCGGTGCTCGTCGACGACGGTCGGCAGCCTCGGCCGAGCCCGATCGACGGGGGCGCGGTCGCCCGGCTGCGGGCGATGATGGCCTCGGTCGTCGCGAGCGGCACCGGCACCGAGCTGCGTGGCGCTCCGGGCGGCCCGGTGCGTGGCAAGACCGGGTCCGCCGAGCACGGCAGCGACCCCGACGCCGAGCCGCGCGTGTGGTTCACCGGCTACCAGGGCGACGTGGCGTTCGCGGTGCTCGTCGAGGAGGGCAAGAGCGGCGGCTCGGTCGCGGCCCCCATCGCGCGCGACTTCCTCACGGCCCTCGCGGCGAACGCCTCGCCCTGAGGGCCCCGCCCGGCGACCGGGACAGCGGAGCGCCCCGCCCGGCATCCGGACGGGGCCCTCGCGAGGACTCGGGGGACCCGGGTCAGATGGGGCGGACCTGGTCGGCCTGCGGGCCCTTGGGACCCTGCGTGACCTCGAACTCGACCCGCTGGGCCTCCTCGAGGCTGCGGTAGCCCTGGGTGTCGATGGCGGAGTAGTGAACGAACACGTCGGGGCCGCCGCCGTCCTGGGCGATGAAACCGAAGCCCTTCTCAGCGTTGAACCACTTCACGGTGCCCTGTGCCATATCGGGGGTAACTCTTTCTGTGTGTAGCACGCGGCCGGAACACGTCGTACCGACCGTGGATGCGAACTCCAGTCCCCTTGTGGCGCGTTGGTGTTCGACCTGCGAGGAAGTGCTGATGCTGCAACCGACAGCGAAACTAGCACGCACGGAGGTTACTCGCGCGTCACCCGGGGCGCCGTTCACCCACCGGGACACGCCACGGCGGCTCAGACGGGGGGTGCCTTGACCGCGAGGACGGCGCACCCGGCGTCGAGCAGCACCTGCTGCGCCGTCGAGCCGGTGATGAGCTTGCCGAGCGGGTTGCGCCGTCGCAGCCCGATGACGAGGAGGGTGGCCCCGACCTCGTCGGCCGTGGCGAGCAGCTCGTCGGCGGGTGCCAGGCCGCGGGTCGGCTGGCGGATCTCGTGCTCGATGCCCCGCGCCGTGAGCTGGGCCTCGAGGGCGTCGAGGTCCTGCGGGGCGGCGAACGAGGGGTCGGTGTAGTCCCCGTGGTGCCCGGTGTTCACGACGACGAGCCGCGACCCGCGCAGCTCGGCCTCCGCGATGGCCGTCTCGACGGCGGCCAGGCCCTCGGGGCGGGGGATGTAGCCCACGACGATGGTCATCGGCGGCCTCTCGGGTCGGATCGGGTCGGATCGGGTCGGGTGGTGGACGGGACGCCGCACCTGGTCGTCCGTCAGGTGCGGCGTCCCGCGCTCGTCAGGGCGAGGGCCGCGTCGCAGTGGTCACGACGTCAGCGTCCTCGCGCCGGTCATGATGGCGACGCCCTCGCCCATGTCGTGGGACTGCGGGGTGATGACCCCGGCGCAGCCGCCGAGCCGCTGGATGTGGATGCGGTCGGCGGCCTCCCAGACGTGGGGCATGTTGTGGCTGATGAGGATGATGGCCAGGCCGCTGTCGCGCAGCTGCTTGACCATGTCGAGGACCATGCCCGACTCCTTGACGCCCAAGGCCGCGGTCGGCTCGTCGAGCACGACGACCTTGCTGCCGAACGCCGCGGCGCGCGCCACCGCCACCGCCTGCCGCTGGCCTCCGGAGAGGGTCTCGACGGCCTGACCCATGTTCTGGATCGTCTGGATGCCGAGCTTCTCGACCGCCTCGCCCGCCCGCTGCTTCATGCCCTTCTTGTCGAGCATCCGCAGCACCGACCCGAGCGGACCGGGGCGGCGCTCCTCGCGGGCGAGGTAGAGGTTGCTCGCGATGTCGAGGGCGGGGATGACGGCCAGCTGCTGGTAGACCGTCTCGATGCCGGCCTCACGGGCGTCCTGCGGCCGCTTGAAGCTGACCGGGGCGCCGTCGAGGAAGACGTCGCCCGAGTCCGGGGTGTAGGCCCCCGTGATGCACTTGATGAGGGTGGACTTGCCGGCACCGTTGTCGCCGATGACGGCGAGCACCTCGCCCCGGTAGAGGTCGAGGTTGACCCCGTCGAGGCCGACGACGCGGCCGAAGGTGATGACGAGGTTGCGGGCCGACAGGATCGGCTCGGCGTCGTAGACGGCCCGCTTCTCCTCGGGGATGTGGTCGATGGACAGCGGGAGCCGCTCGATGGTGCTCATGCCTTGACCTTCCGGATCCACTGGTCGACCGAGACGGCGACGATGACGAGCACGCCGATGGCGAAGAGGCGCCACTGCTGGTCGACGCCGGCGAGCGAGAGCCCGAGGGTGAACGACCCGACGATGAGCGCGCCGAGGAGGCTCCCGATGAGCCCGCCGCGGCCGCCGAACAGGCTCGTGCCGCCGATGACGACGGCGGTGATGCTGTCGAGGTTGGCGTCCGGGATGCCGTTCGCCGTCGCCGAGCCGGCACGGCCGATCTGGATCCACGCGGCGAAGCCGTAGATGAGCCCGGCCACCGTGTAGACGCTGAGCAGGATCCGCTTGCTCGCCACGCCCGACAGGCGGGCCGACTCCGCGTCGTCACCCACCGCGAAGATGTGGCGGCCCCAGGCCGTCTGGGTGAGCGCGAACCCGACGATGCAGTACAGCGCCAGGACCATGAGCACACCCACGGTGACCCGGAACGGGCCGACCGAGAACGACTCACCGGTGACGTTGATGATGTCCGGCAGCCGGTTGTTCTGGATGCTGGAGCCACCGGAGTACAGCAGCGCGATCGCGGTGAAGATCGACAGCGTTCCCAGGGTCACGATGAACGGCGGGAGCCCCACGCGGGTCACGAGGAACCCGTTGAGGAAGCCGGCCCCCACCGCCAGCGCGATGCCGATGAGGATCGCGAGGAGCCCGGGCACGCCCTGGTCGGCGGCCAGGCTCGCCATGACCATCATCGCGAGGATCGTGATGGCGCCGACCGACAGGTCGATGCCCGCGGTGAGGATGACGAGGGTCTGGCCGATCGCGAGGCACGCGACGACCGCGACCTGCTGGAGCAGGAGCGACTGCGCGTTGGGCGACGCGAACCGCGGGTTGAGGATCGAGAAGATCACGAACGTCAGCACGAGCAGGAAGAGCGGACTCAGCCAGGGGTGGCCGTGCAGCAGGTGCTGGATCTTCTGGACGGGGCTCTGCCGCCGCCGAGCGAACTCGGCGGCGGCAGCCGATGTGGACGACGACATCAGGGTCAGCCCCAGCAGATCTTCAGGGCCTCGTCGGAGGTGATGCTCTCGACGCCCTCCGCGGGCTTGTCGGTGACGAGCGCGACACCGGTGTTGAAGAAGTCCAGGCCCTCGGTGGTCGTCGGCTTCTCACCGCCACGCGCGATCTTGGCGATGGCCTCCATGCCGAGCGTGGCCATCTTGAGCGGGTACTGCTGGGCGGTGGCGCCGATGGTGCCGTCCTTGACGGAGTTGACGCCGGCGCAGCCGCCGTCGACCGAGACGACGAGCGCGTCGGTGATGCCGGCCGCCTTGAGCGCGGCGGCCGCGCCGACCGCAGCGGGCTCGTTGATCGTGTAGACGACGTTGATGCCGTCGTTCTTGGTCAGGCAGGTCTCCATCGCGGTGCGCCCGCCGTCCTCGGCACCGTTGCTCGGCTCGTTGCACACGATCGTGTAGCTGCCGCCCTTGCCACCGGTGTAGGAGCCGGTCGGGGCCTCGTCGCCGTTCTTCTTCGGGTCGGCGACGTCGATGCCCATGCCCTCGAGGAAGCCCTGGTCGCGGTCGTAGTCGACCGAGACGATCTTGTCGTTGAACAGGTCGAGCAGCGCGATCGTCGCCGGCTGGCCGTCGAGGGTCGTGGCCGCCCACTCGCCGATGAGCTGGCCGGCGAGCCGGTTGTCGGTGGCGAAGGTGATGTCGACCGTGTCCGGGGGGTCCGGCGGGGTGTCGAGGGCGATGACGAACAGGCCGGCGTCGCGGGCCTTCTTGATGGCGTCGTTGACGCCGGTCGACATCGGGGTGATGAGGATGCCCTTGTCACCGCGGACGACGGCCTGCTCGATGGCGGCGATCTGGCCGGCGTCGTCACCCTCCTGCTTGCCGGAGGCGATGGTGAGGTCGACGCCGTTCTTCTCGGCGTCGGCCTGGGCGCCCTTCTGCATCGCGACGAAGAACGGGTTGCTCGAGTCCTTGGTGATGAGCGAGACGCCGATGGGGTCCTCGCCGCCGGCGTCGTCGGACCCGCTGTCGTCGGACCCGCAGGCGGTGGCGGCGAACGCGAGCCCGACGATGCCGGCGCCCGCGAGCAGCCTGCGCGCCGTGCGCGAGGTGGTGGTGTGACGGAACTGCATGGGCGAACTCTCCTTCGAGTCGTGACCGCGGGTGCCCGCGGGTGACAACGTTGTCAGGGAGTTGTCTAACGCGTGGTTGCGCTCACGTCAACTCATGCACTACACATCGTGATGTGAACGTGACATCGTTGTCAGGCCCGAGCCCCCCGGTCCGGCCGGCATCCGGCAGGGGTTCTCGGGCCACGATGCGCGACGTCGCCGCGCTCGCCGGGGTGAGCCTGAAGACGGTGTCCCGGGTCGTCAACGGCGAGCCGGGGGTCTCCCCCGACGTGCGCGACCGGGTCCGGGCCGCCGTCGGCCGGCTCGACTACCGCCCGAACCTCGCGGCGAGCAACCTGCGCCGCACCGGGGCACGCACCGGGCTCGTCGGCGCGCTCGTCCAGGACCTGTCGAACTCGTTCTCCGCCGGCCTGCTGCGGGCCCTCGAGGATGCCGCGCGCCGTCGCAGCACCGCCGTGCTCGCCGCGAGCCTCGACGAGGAGGCCGAGCGCGAGGAGGCGCTCGTCCATGACCTCGTGACCCGGCGGGTCGACGGCCTCGTGCTCATGCCCGCGAGCGAGCGCCAGGACTACCTCGTCGCCGAGCTGCGCACGGGCACGCCCGCCGTGTTCGTCGACCGCCCCCCGCGCGGCGTCGACGCCGACTCGGTGCGGGTCGACAACGTCGAGGGCTCCAGGGCCGCCACCGAACACCTCCTCGACCTCGGGCACCGCCGGGTCGCGGCCCTGCTCGACATCGAGACGATCCCGACGGCCGAGGAGCGCCGGGCCGGCTTCACCGCCGCGTTCACGGCCCGCGGGCTGCGCCCCGACCCCCGGCTCGTCGTGCCGAACCTGCGCTCCACCGACGAGGCGACCGAGGTGATGCACGCGCTCCTCGCCCTCGACGACCCGCCGACCGCCGTCTTCACCGGTCGCAACATCCTCTCGGCGGGAGCGGTGAGGGCCCTGGCCGAGCGTGGGCTGAGACGCGAGGTGGCCCTCGTCGGGTTCGACGACTTCCCCCTCGCCGACCTGCTCGACCCGCCACTGACCGTCATCCGCCAGGACGTGCAGCGCATCGGCGCGACGGTGGCCGACCTGCTCTTCGAGCGCATCGACGGCGACACGAGCCCGCCCCGGCACGTCGTCATCGAGCCGACCCTCGTCGCCCGCGGCTCGGGCGAGATCCCGCCCCCACCGCGCACCCGCTGAGGCCACCGCTGACGGAGGCGTGGCGGAGGGCGTGGGACTCCGCGGCTCGCTCGTCCCTCGCCAGCTGTCTCCCCGTCATCCTGCGCCCTCCGCCGGTCCGCGGTCGCAGGCTCCCGCGGAGCCGGCGGAGGGCGTGGGATTCGAACCCACGATGACGTTGCCGCCATAGCGGTTTTCAAGACCGCCGCACTAGGCCACTATGCGAGCCCTCCTGGCCCGGGCGTGCCGGGCAGGCACAAGGGTATGCCGGTCACCGACCGGGCACGGACGGCATCCCACGGCCTTCCGGCAGGTAGGGTCGGAGGCCGACGAAAGGAGCCACCCATGGCGAAGCTGTCCTTCATCGCGGGCCTGGCCGCCGGCTACGTCCTCGGCTCGCGGGCGGGCCGACAGCGCTACGAGCAGATCCGGCGCACCTCGGGCAAGGTGTGGAACTCCGGTCCTGTGCAGAAGCAGGTCGCGAGCGCCAAGGAGGTCGCGCGCACGAAGGCGGCCCCGGTCGTCGCCGACATGGTCGCCGATGCCGCGCGCGCCACGGGCGAGAAGCTGCGCTCGAGCCGCACGGTGAGCGCGCAGACCATCGAGCCGTCCGAGGCGACGGACACCGGACCAGCCGCGAACGACGGCCAGGCGTCGAACGGCGCACCGACGTCCCCCGGCACCACGGGGTCGAACGGCACGGCCCAGGCGAGTCCGGCCGACCCGTGGGCCACGGCCACGTCGCGCACCGACGGCGCCGCCTGAGCCCCTCCACCCGGGCGGAACGCGTCGGGGCGACGACCCCTGCGCATCGGAGCTCCATCGCGGGACACACCCGGCCGCGCCGGACCGTGGCGCCCCCTGTGGCACCCTGGTCCGGCACGGCCGGTTCCCCGTGTGCTGAACCGTCGTCCCGGCTCCGGCCACTGCAGCCGCGCCGGGACGCCCCTCGGGCCCGACGACCGGGGGCCCGCCCCTGAAATCGGGACCACCGGGCGCCGTGCCCCATGGTGAGGGTCCGACACCGATGAGGAGTGCGTACCCGCCGCCCTGATACACCCCCGTCCGGACTTTCTCCGCAGCGCACCAGGACGGGGTCTCGCCGAGGTATCACGCAGGCCGCCCAGTGCTCCTGTTCAGCGTCGATGATCATCACTACGCTGAGCCACCGGGGCACCCACCCTCGGCTCGGGCGCGGAGGAGCAGCACATGACTGACTTGACCCCTGACGACGAGGCGGGTGGTGGCCGGCTCCCGGGCCCGCGAGACGACGTCCCACCCCTGTTCGCCGTTCCCACGACCGCGCTCCGCCGCTTCCGGGCGACCGTGCTCGACCCCGGCACCGCCGAGCAGTTCGGGGACGAGCCCCCACCGAGACCGGTGGCGTACATCCCCCACCGGCTGCTCGTCCCCGGCATCAGCGACGCGCAGCTCGAGGGCCCGCTCGCCCTGCTGCGCGACCTCGGTCAGGAGATGGAGTTCGACGTCACCGTGCGCCGCAGCCGCTTCGCCGACCTCGCCGAGGAGCTCGGCTACACCGATGCCCTCGGGGGGATCTCGCACAGCGTCGTCGAGCTGACCCCTTGGCCCGACCGCTTCGGGCCGCCGCTCGAGGCGTGGAGCGTGCTCCAGCGGGCGCGACGCCAGTTCGGGCGCGACGCGGTCGCCACCTGGGGCCTCGACCACGTCCTCATGGCGACCGGGTACATGGGCGGCGTCGGCTACATGGGCGGCGTCGGCTACATGGGCGGCGTCGGCTACATGGGCGGCGTCGGCTACATGGGCGGCGTGGGGTACATGGGCGGCGTCGGCGTCCCGGGCACGGCATCCGGTCGCGGACCCGTCACGCTCACCATGGACCCTCCCGCACCGACGGGCAGTCCGTCGCCCGTCGTCGCCATCCTCGACACGGGCCTCGGCGAGCACCCCTGGTTCGACGGCTCCCCGCTCGTCGACCGTGACCCGTCGCTGAACGGCATCCCCCTCGGCCTGCGGTTCCCGCGGGACGCCGACCCCGAGGGCACCGGCGTCAGCGTCGACCTCGTCAACCGCGCGCTCGACCCGATGGCCGGTCACGGCACCTTCGTCGCGGGAGTCGTGCGCCAGCACAGTGCCGACGCCCGGATCGTCGCGGTCCCCGTGATGTACGGCGACGGCGCGGCCGACGAGGCCGACGTCGTCGAGGCCCTCAACGGCCTCGCCATCTGGCACTGGTCCGCCGTCGACCGCACGCGCGAGGGCGACCCCGTCGACGTCGTCAACCTCTCGCTCGGTTACTACCACGAGTCCGCCGACCCGGTCCGCGACGAGGGCGCCCTCTTCGGCATCCTGCGCCGCCTCGCCCGTGACGGGGTCGCGGTCATCGCGGCGGCCGGCAACGGCGGCACCGCGGAGCGCTTCTGGCCGGCCGCCCTGGCCGGCGAGGGCGTCGACGGCGTACCGATCACGAGCGTGGGCGCGACGAACCCCACGGGCGACGCCGTGGCCCTGTTCTCGAACACCGGGTCGTGGGTGCGCACGTACGAACGCGGCGTCGCCGTCGTCAGCACCATGCCGGTGACGCTCCAGGGGTCGCTGCGTGCGGAGGTCGCCGTGGCGGCCACCCCGGGCGAACCGCCCCGGGCGACACCGGACCCCGACTCCTACCGCAGCGGGTTCGGCCTGTGGAGCGGCACGTCGTTCGCGTGCCCGTGCTCCGTCGGCAGGGTGGCCACGGTGCTCTCGCGCTCCTCGGCCGCCGCGAGCCCTGAGAGCCGTGTCGAGCGGGTGTCCGCGGCGGTCGCCGAGGTCATCGAACACGCAGCGAAGAGGCTGTCGTGATGCACACGGATGCCGGCGCGGACAGTCTGGCGGTCCGCGCGGCCAACGCCTTCCGTGCCTTCCGCGACGGCGACCCGTCGGGCATGTCGACCCTCGTCGACGAGGTGACGCCCCTGCTGTGGCACGTCGCCCGCCAGCAGGGACTGACGCGCCAGGCCGGCGAGGACGTCGTCCAGAACACCTGGCTCAAGCTCGTCGAGCACGCGCCGTCCATCGCCGACCCCCAGTCGGTGCTCAAGTGGCTCATCACGACGACCAAGCGCGACGCGTGGTCCTCCTCGAGCCGTGGGCACCGGGAGGAGCCCTCCTCCTACGCCGACGTCCGCGAGCAGGAGAGCGACGCGTCGAGCCCCTCACCCGAGGACACCATCCTCGCCGACACCGACGACCGGCTCGTGTGGCACCACTTCGCCACCCTCCCGGAGCGGTGCAAGGCCCTGCTGCGCGCCATCGCGTTCGCGGAGAAGCCCGACTACGCCAGCGTGGCCCAGGCCCTGGGCATGCCGGTCGGCAGCATCGGCCCCACGCGAGGGCGCTGCCTGGCCAAGCTCCGCCTCGCGCTGACCAGCGACCCCCGATGGGAGATGCCCTCATGAATGCCAGCCCCGATCGGGAGACGACCCTTGCCGCCCAGCCGCTAGATGCCGTCGACCTCCACCTGCTCGACACCCTCCGCCACCTCCACGAGGACCTCGATCCCGTCCCGGGCGAGCTCGCCGACCGCGTCAAGTTCGCGATGACCGTCGCCGCCCTCGAGGCCGAGGTGGCCCAGATCGTCTCGAGCGCCACCCTCGAGACGGTGCGGGGCACCGACTACGACCGGGCCGACACGGTCACCTTCGCGAGCGACGGCCTGAGCGTCATGGTGAGCATCGAGCACGGTGCGACGACGCGGGTCGACATCGTCGGCTGGGTGAGCGAGACCGGCGTCGAGGTCGAGCTGCGCGAGCGCGGGCGAACCCGCACGGCCGTCGTCGACGAGGAGGGGCGGTTCACCTTCTCCGGCGTCGAGCGTGGTCTGGTGAACTTCGTGCTGCGGCGGGGCGCGGACTCGGGCAGCCCGCCGATCATCACGCCCGCCATCGAGCTCTGAGGAGACCCCATCGAGCCGGACCCGCTCCCCCGGGCCGAGGCCCTGCTCACCGCCGCCCGCCAGGCCAACGAGGTGGGTCGGTTCGACGAGGCCGCGGCCTGGCTCGACGACGCCCTGGCCGGGCTGGCGGCCTCCGGCGACCCCGGGGCCGAGTGGCTGGCCACCCGCATCCTCATCACCCGCTCGTGGTCCGAGCTCGAGGTCCGTGGGCTGGGGTCGGCGCTCGAGATGCTCGCGGATGCCCGGGCCCGGGCACACCGCATCGGCGACCCCCTGCTCGTCGCCCTGACCTGCATCCAGGAGGGCACGCTGCACGGCCGGGTCGGTGACTGGGGCTCGTGCCTGGCGGCCCTGCAGCGGGTGGGGGCCGACGAGTCGTCGCTCGACCCCGCCCAGCAGTGGGCGCTCCACCTCAACCTCGGCCAGAGCCACCTCGGCCTGGGCCACACGACGGAGGCGGCCACCGAGTTCGAGCAGGCGCGCGACATCGCCGCCGAGCACGGCCTCGTCGACCAGGAGTTCAAGGCGCGCCACAACCGTGCCGTCGTGGCGTTCGTCGACGGCGACCTCCCCCGGGCCCTGCTGCTCATGCGCGAGGCCGACGCGATGGACGCCGCCGTCGCCCGGGACCGCGCGCGCCTGGACCACGCCGAGGTGCTCCTCGAGGCCGGGCTCGTCGACCGCGCCCGCTCGGCCCTCGAGGACGCCCTGGCTGGGGCCCGGTCCGGGGGTCACCGCCTCGAGGAGGGGGAGATCGACCTGCGGCTGGCCCGCTGCGACCTGCTCGTCAACGACCTCGACGGCGCGCGGGCCCACATCCGGGCCGCGACCGCTGCGTTCCGCACCCGTCAGGCCGAGGAGCTCGTCGCGGAGGCCGAGATCATCCGCGCGACGATCGACGTCGCCGCCGGTCACGACGTCCAGAGCGTCGTCACGACGCTCTCCCGGACCCTGGATCGACCGGGCGCCCGTCCCGCCGCGCATCGCGCGGCCGTGCGGCTCGACGCCGAGGCCCGGCTCCTGCTCGGTGACGTGGGCGGCGCCGAGCGACGCCTCGCCACCCTCGACGGCGCCGACCGCGACTCGCTCGGGGCCCGCCTCCACGAGACCCTCGTGCGGGCCCGGCTCGACCTCGCCCGCGGGAGGCCCGCAGAGGCGGAGCGCCGCATCGTCACGGGAAACCGCCTCATCGCCGCCCACCAGTTCCAGTCCTCGAGTCTCGACGTGCGGGCCGCGCTCGCCCTGCACGGTCGACGGCTCGCGATCTTCGACGCGGAGCGGGCCGTCGCGGTGGGTGACGTCGACGGCATCCTCACGAGCGTGGAGCGGTGGCGCGCGATCTCGCACCGGATCAACCCGGTGACGACGGCGACCGACCCGGAGGTCGCGACCCTGACCCGCGAGCTACGGCGGCTGCGGCAGCTCGCCGCGGACGACGGCGACTCCGGCGGTGACCTGACGGCGCGGATCGCCGCGCTCGAGGACCAGGTGGCGCAGCGGGAGTGGGCGCTCACGGTCGACGGCGCACGGGCCGCGACGGTCGCCGCCGTCGGCGCGGACGAGGCACGCGCCACGGCATCCGAGCGGGACGTCACCGTCGTGGAGTTCTTCGAGCTCGACGACCACCTGTGGACCATCGAGGTGTCCGCCGGTGCCCTCAGCGTGCGCCGTACGGCGCCGGTGGTGGACGCGACGCGGCTCGTGACCAGGCTGCGTCGCGACCTGCGGGCGCGGGCGATCGTGGCCGTGGGCTCCCCGCTGGCGCCGATGCTCGAGCGCGCCGCGACGGCGTCGCTCGTCGCGCTCGACGCCGCCCTCAACCCGGGGGGTCCCGGGAGCGCCCGCGTCGTCGTCATCCCCTCGCGCAGCCTGGCCGCCGTGCCCTGGAGCCTGCTGCCGAGCCTGTACGGTCGCCCGGTCACCGTCGCTCCCTCCCTCACCCGGTGGGTCCGGGGCCCGGCGCGCGCTGCGACCCCCGTGTGGACCGACACCGTGGCGGCGCTCTACGGGCCGGGCCTGGCCCGCACCCGGCAGGAGGTGGGGGCCGTGCGCGCCGCGTGGGCGGGCAGCCAGGAGCCCGACCCGGCGGGCCCCGCGACGAGCGAGGAGGTGCTGCGGGCGCTCGGGTCGGCGCGCGTCGTGCACCTGGCGGCGCACGGCATCCACGAGGCGCAGAGCCCGTTGTTCTCCTCGGTCCTGGCCGCCGACGGTCCGGTCTTCGCCCGGGAGTTCCCGCGCCCGGTCGCCGCAGAGCACGTGGCGCTCAGCGCGTGCGACGTCGGGCAGTTCTCGAGCCGGCCGGGAGACGAGCCGCTCGGCCTCGCGATCGCGCTCATCTCGCTCGGCGCGACGAGCGTGCTGGGGGCGGTGGCGCCGGTCTCCGACGACGTCGCGGCGGAGGCGATGGTCGCCTACCACCGCCTTCTCGCAAGCGGTGCCGACGCCTCGACGGCGTGGGGGCAGGTCGTCGAGCAGCACCCCGCCGCGGGGGTGTTCTGCTACTACGGCTCGGAGTGGAGCGTCAGATGAAGATGGCCGGCTCGGCGAACAGCGCGTCGTAGGGGTCCTCGCCGCGGTGCTCGGGGAAGCGCACGCGCGCAGGGATGCCGGTGGCGACCGCCCCCGGCGGGACGTCCTTGACGACGACCGAGTTCGCGCCGATCTGCACGTCGTCGCCGATCTCGATGTCGCCGAGCACCCGCGCCCCGGCGCCGATGGTGACCCGGTCCCCGACCGTCGGATGCCGTTTGGTCCCGCGGGCGAGCGACCGACCCCCCAGCGTGACCCCGTGGTAGAGCATGACGTCGTCGCCGACGACGGCGGTCGCGCCGATGACGACGCCCATCCCGTGGTCGATGAAGAACCGACGACCGATCCGCGCCCCGGGATGGATCTCGACCCCGGTGAGGGCCCGGGCCAGGGTGGAGACGACCCGGGCGACGGGGCGCCCGCCCGGCCTGAGCCAGAGCCGGTGCGCCCCACGGTAGATCCAGATGGCGTGCAGCCCGGGCGAGTTCACGGCGACGTCGGCACGCGTCTCCGCTGCGGGGTCACGCAGCATGGCGGCGTCGAGGTCCTCACGAACCATCGTCCGGGCGGCACGGATCCAGCTCATGTCAGTCGACGAGACCCTCGAACAGGATCGTCGAGAGGTAGCGCTCGCCGAAGCTCGGGATGATGACGACGATCGTCCTGCCGGCGTTCTCGGGGCGGGCGGCGACCTGCGCCGCGGCAGCGAGGGCGGCGCCCGACGAGATGCCGACGAGCAGGCCCTCCTCGGTCGCGGCCCGGCGGGCCCATTGCACGGAGGTCTCGGCGTTGACGTCGATGACCTCGTCGTAGACCTCGGTGTCGAGGATCTCGGGGACGAAGTTGGCGCCGATGCCCTGGATCTTGTGCGGTCCGGGCTGCCCGCCGTTGAGGATCGGTGACTCCTCCGGCTCGACGGCGATGATCTGCACCTCGGGCTTGCGGGCCTTGAGCACCTGGCCGACGCCGGTGATCGTCCCACCGGTGCCGATGCCGGCCACGACGATGTCGACCGCACCGTCGGTGTCCTTCCAGATCTCCTCGGCGGTCGTGCGGCGGTGGATCTCGGGGTTGGCCTCGTTGGCGAACTGCCGCGCCAGCACCGCCCCCTCGCGCTCCGCGACGATCTCCTCGGCCTTCGCGAGGGCCCCCTTCATGCCGAGGGAGGGGTCGGTGAGCACGAGCTCCGCGCCGTAGGCACGCAGCAGCGCGCGACGCTCCTTGCTCATCGACTCGGGCATCGCGAGCACGACCTCGTAGCCCCGGGCGGCGCCGACCATCGCCAGCGCGATGCCGGTGTTGCCGGAGGTGGCCTCGACGATCGTGCCGCCGGTCGTCAGCTCACCCGACGCCTCCGCGGCGTCGACGATCGCGACGCCGATGCGGTCCTTGACCGAGCTCGCCGGGTTGTAGAACTCGAGCTTGGCGGCCACCGTGGCGTCACCGTCGATGATCCGGTTGAGCCGGACGAGCGGGGTGTTGCCGACGGCCTGGGTGACGTCGTCGAGGATGGGCATGGACGGGTCCTTTCGGGGGCGCGGGCGCTGCGGTCGGCGTGCGGCATCCTGTGGGCACGCCATGCCCTCACTGTAACGCCGTCGCGTTATGGGTATTCCAATCCCCAGTTATCCCCGTCCGGCTCTCCCGCCGGCTGTCCGGCATCCGGCGCGGGCCACGTCGGGGGCGGCTGGGGTGAGCATCACACCGAGGTATGCAAGCGCTTAGTGATGGCTAGACTCGCGGTGCCCGCGTCGCCCGACCCGGGCACGCCCAGCCACCCTTCCGCCGGACGGAGCACCAGATGACGGCCGTTCTTGTGACCGGACTCCTCATGACCGCGATCGTGCTGGCGTTCGCCGGACGTCGAGTGGCCTGGATCTACCGGCTGATCACGAGCGGGCAGCCGGCACCCGATCGCATCGACAACGTCACCCGGCGCACGGCCACGGCCGTGAAGTCTCAGCTCGTCGAGGTGTTCGGCCAGCGCAAGCTGCTCAAGTGGACCGTCCCCGGTGCCGCGCACTTCTTCGTCTTCTGGGCCTTCCTCATCCTCGCGACCGTCTACGTCGAGGCGTACGGGTCGCTCTTCGTGGAGGGCTTCGCGATCCCCGTCGTCGGGCGGTGGGGCGTCCTCGGGTTCCTCCAGGACTTCATCGCCGTCATGGCGCTGCTCGGCATCCTCGCGTTCGCGGTGATCCGGCTCAAGGACTCGCCCGCGCGGCTGGGTCGCGGGTCGCGGTTCCAGGGGTCGCACCTGGGCAGCGCCTGGCTGACGTTGTTCATGATCTTCAACGTCATCTGGACGATGCTCCTCTTCCGGGGTGCCGGCGTCGCGACCGGCAACTTCCCCTACGGCGAGGCGGCGTTCGCCTCGCACGCCGTCGGCGCCCTCATCGAGCCCCTCGGCGAGGACGCCGCGACCGTGCTCGAGCACGTCGGGCTGCTGCTCCACATCGGCGTCATGCTCGCCTTCCTCATGCTCGTGCTCTACTCCAAGCACCTGCACATCTTCCTGGCCCCGCTCAACGTCATGTTCGGCCGCCGGCCGGTGGCCCTGGGGGCGGCCAAGGAGCTCACCGTCGCGGGCAAGCCGTTCTCGGTCGACGACGCCGAGGACCTCGACGAGGGCGCCGCGCTCGGTGTCGGCCACGTCGAGGACTTCACGTGGAAGGGCCTGCTCGACTTCTCGACGTGCACGGAGTGCGGTCGCTGCCAGAGCCAGTGCCCCGCGTGGAACACCGAGAAGCCGCTGTCGCCCAAGCTGCTCATCATGGGCCTGCGTGACCACGCCAACGCCAAGGCGCCCTACCTGCAGGCGCTCGCCAAGGTCGACGGCGACCGCTCGCGGGTGCCGGCGGGCGTCACCGCCGTGCCGGCCCACCACGGCCACCCGGCACCGGAGGGCCTGTCCTGGGACGACGTGCCGCTCGTCGGGGACACCGGCTACGACGGTGACCACCTCGCGGCCTACTCCCCGACCGGTCCGGGTGCGGTCATCGACACCGACGTGCTGTGGTCGTGCACGACGTGCGGCGCGTGCGTCGAGCAGTGCCCCGTCGACATCGAGCACGTCGACCACATCGTCGACATGCGCCGCTACCAGACCCTCATCGAGTCGGCGTTCCCGAGCGAGCTCGGCGGTCTGTTCAAGAACATGGAGAGCAAGGGCAACCCCTGGGGCATGGGCGCCCGGGCCCGGCTCGACTGGGCCAAGGACCTGCCGTTCCCCGTCAAGGTGCTCGGTCGCGACGTCGAGAAGGCGTCCGAGGTCGAGTGGCTGTTCTGGGTCGGCTGCGCCGGGGCCTACGAGGACCGTGCGAAGAAGACGACCCGCGCCGTGGCCGAGCTGCTCGATGCCGCCGGAGTGTCGTTCGCCGTGCTCGGCGACGGCGAGACCTGCACCGGCGACTCCGCGCGCCGGGCCGGCAACGAGCTGCTCTTCCAGACCCTCGCGGCCCAGAACATCGAGACCTTCGGCGAGTTCGGCGTCACCAAGGTCGTCGTGACGTGTGCGCACTGCTTCAACACGATCAAGAACGAGTACCCCCAGGTCGGCGGGTCCTCCTGCGAGGTCGTCCACCACACGCAGCTCCTCAACCGGCTCGTGCGCGAGAAGAAGCTCGTCCCGGTCGCGCGCCCGGACGACGTGCCCGGGATGTCGTCCGCCAGGAACCCCGCGTCGACCGCGGCCACCGTGACCTACCACGACCCCTGCTACCTCGGTCGCCACAACGACGTCTACGCCCCACCGCGCGAGCTCATCGGCGCGCTGCCCGGAGTCGAGCTGCGCGAGATGGAGCGCACCAAGGAGCGGTCGTTCTGCTGCGGCGCCGGCGGTGCGCGCATGTGGATGGAGGAGAAGCTCGGGTCCCGGGTCAACACGAACCGCACCGAGGAGGCGCTGGCCACCGGTGCCGAGCGGATCGCCATCGGCTGCCCGTTCTGCCGGGTGATGATCTCCGACGGGGTCACCGAGAAGGGGCGCGCGGACGAGGTCGAGGTCGTCGACGTCGCGCAGATGCTGCTCGCCGCGGTGCGACGTGGCCAGGAGGCGCCCTCGGGTGCGCAGGAGGCCGAGCCCGTCGGCGCCGGCGCAGGGATGCCGTCCGCACCCGCTCCCGAGGTGACCGCACCCACCGCTGCCGCCACCGCCTCGGCGGCTGCGGCCACCACCACCGCTGCTGCGACTGCCGCGGCAGCACCGGCTCCCGCAGGCCCCGCTGTCGAGGCGGACCCCTGGGACGAGCCCGCCTCGGCCCAAGCAGCACCTCCTGCAACCGCAGCACCGGCCCCGGCACCCGCGGCAGCACCCGTCGCCGAGCCGGACCCCTGGGACGAGCCCGCCTCGGCCCAAGCAGCACCTCCTGCAACCGCAGCACCGGCCCCGGCACCCGCGGCAGCACCCGTCGCCGAGCCGGACCCCTGGGACGAGCCCGCCGCGACCGCACCCCCCGCAACCGCAGCACCGGCCGCAGCACCCACAGCAGCACCCGCGGCAGCACCCGTCGCCGAGCCGGACCCCTGGGACGAGCCCGCCTCAGCCGCAGCAGCACCTCCTGCAACCGCAGCACCGGCCCCGGCACCCGCAGCAGCACCCGTCGCCGAGCCCGACCCCTGGGACGAGCCCGCCTCGGCCGAAGCAGCACCTCCTGCAACCGCAGCACCGGCCCCGGCACCCGCGGCAGCACCCGTCGCCGAGCCGGACCCCTGGGACGAGCCCGCCGCGACCGCACCCCCCGCAACCGCAGCACCGGCCCCGGCACCCGCGGCAGCACCCGTCGCCGAGCCGGACCCCTGGGACGAGCCCGCACCCGTGACGGACGCCCTGGCCGTTGAGCCACCGGCCGTCGAGGCCGAGACCCCCGAAACCGGGGCACCGGTGAGCCCGCAGGCACCGGCATCCGCTGCGGCCCCACCGTCTGCGGCCCCTCCGGCTGCGGAGACGCCGAGCGACGGGGCCACCCCGGCAGCGGAGTTCAGCGGCGACCCGTCGCTGCTCGACGAGCCCGACCCCTGGGACTGAGCCACCGCCAGGGAGCGCCACCATCAAGGAGCGGAGAACCCGGGGTGATCACCCCGGGTTCTCCGCTCCTTGACCCGATCCTGCTTTCTCCGAACCCGGCGGGACCCGGCATCAGCGCGACCTACCGCCTGGTGGTCGCTGCTGTGGCAGCGACTCCTGCGCGGTAACCGACGCCGTGCCCGCCGCGCCCCCAGCCAGGGCAGCCACCAGCGGCGCGACGCCGCCGTGCGGGCTGGACGGGTCAGCCGAGGTCGTTCGTCGTGAGGAACTCCTGGGCGACCGCCTTGGGGTCCTTCTTGTCGATGTCGGTCTGCTTGAGCATCGCCGCGATCGACTCGGTCGTGAGCTTGGCGGACACGGCGTTGAGGGCGTCCTTCACCTCGTCGGCCCGGTCGGCGCGCACGAGCGGGACGATGTTCTGGGAGCCGAAGAGGCGCTTGGTGTCCTCGAGCTGGACGAAGCCGTTCGCCGCGATGGCAGGGTCGGTCGAGAAGATGTTGGCCGCGTCGACCTGGCCGTTCTTCAGCGCCTGGACGATGCCCTGGCCGGTCAGCGGGCGGAACGAACCGAACACGACGCCGTACGTCTTCTCGAGCCCGGGGATGCCCTGCGGCCGCTCCTTGAACTCCGGCGGCGCCGCGAGCGCGAGGTCACCGGCGACGCCCTTGAGGTCGTCGATCGTCGTGAGGTTGTTCGCGGATGCCGTGTCAGCGGTCACGACGATGGAGTCGTTGTCCTCGGCGGCCGACTTCTCGAGCACGGCGAGGGTGTCGGGGATGACCTCCTGGACGTGGGCGTACACCTCGTCGGCGTCGGTGCCGGTGAACGCCTTGTCGTAGTACAGGGCGAGGGCGCCGGTGTACTCGGGGAAGACCTGGACGGAGTTGTCCTCGAGGGCCCGCAGGTAGATCTCGCGGGAACCGATGTTGAGCTTCGTCGAGGCGTCGAGACCCTTGGCGCGCAGGGCACCGGCGTAGATCTCGGCGAGCAGGGTGGACTCGGAGAAGTTCGCGCCGCCGACGACGATCGGCTCGCCGGTGCCGCCACCACCCGTGGCCGAGGCCGCGGGTGAGTCGGAGGCGAGCGGGTCGCTGCCCCCGCCGCAGGCCGTCAGCCCGAGGACGGAGGCGGCCAGGAGGGCGATGGCTGAGGTCGTGCGCTTCATGAGGGTTCCCTTCGTCGGGTGGCGCATCGGTGGGTGTCGAACGGCGGTCAGGCGGGCGCGCGGGAGTGGGCCGTGGGCCTGTCGGCGTCAACCTCCGCGACCCGCGAATCCTTCCACCTCCTGCCGACACGGTCCCCGCCCGTGGTCAGGCCGGGCGAGACGACCCGTCGCTGGACGAGGGCGAGCACGGCGTCGAGGAGCACGGCGAGCACCGCGACGAGGACGGCCCCGCCGGCCGCCCGGGGGTAGTCGCCGAGCGCGATGCCGTCGATGAGGTACCTGCCGAGGCCCCCGAGCCCGACGATCGCCGCGATCGTGGCGGTGGCGACGACCTGGAGCACCGCCGAGCGCACCCCCGAGAGCAGGAGCGGCAGCGCGTTCGGCACCTCGACCTGGCGCACGACCTGCCAGCCGGTCATGCCGACGCCGCGGGCGGCGTCCCGGGCAGCGGGGTCGACGGCCTCGATGCCGGCGTACGTGCCCGCGAGCACCGGCGGGATCGCGAGGATGACGAGCACGACGATGCTCGGGACGAGGAAGGCGAGCTCGCCCCGGATCTTGGGCCCGAGCCACAGCGAGACCGCGAACAGCAGGCCGAGGGTCGGCACGGCGCGCACCGAGTTCGTGAGCGACACGAGCCACCTCGCGCGACCGGTGTGCCCGACCCACAGCCCCACCGGGACGGCGACGACCGTGGCGAGCACGACCGTGAGCACGGTGTAGCCGATGTGCTCGAGCAGCCGTGCGGGGATGCCGTCCTCGCCCGACCAGGTGGCCGGGTCGGTGAACCACTCGAGCAGCGAGGCGATCACGACCGGCCCCCCTGCGCCCGCACCCAGGGGGTGAGGGCGCGCGATCCCGCCTGGATGGCGAGGTCGAGGACGAGGGCGAGCAGGACGCAGGCGAGGATGCCGGTCGTGAGCTCGGCCCAGATGACGCGGTTGTAGCCGTCGACGAGGAGGTCACCGAGCTGGGAGACCCCGACGACCGAGGCGACGCTGACGATGCTCACGTTGGACACCGCCGCGACCCGCAGCCCCGCCGCGATGACGGGGACGGCCAGGGGCAGCTCGACGCCGACGAGGCGCCGCAGGCCCTTGTAGCCCATCGCCGTCGCCGCCTGCTCGACGTGGTCGGGAACGGCTGTCAGCCCGTCGGCGACGGTGCGGGTCAGCAGGGCCACGGTGTAGATCGTCATCGCGACGAGGACGTTGACCGGGTCGAGGATCTGCGTGCCGAGCAGCAGCGGCATGATGACGAACAGCGCGAGCGAGGGGATCGTGTAGAGCAGCCCCGTCGAGGTGATGACGGCCGGGGAGGAGCGCGGCCACCGCTTGGCCACCCACCCGAGCGGCAGCGACACGACGAGCCCGACGAGCAGCGGCACGCCCGCGAGGTAGAGGTGCGCGCCCGCGAGGTCGAGCACCGTGCGCCAGTTGTCGGCGAGCCAGGTCACCGGGTGTCCTCCCCGGACCCCGGCCCGGTGCCGTGCTGCACCGTGGCCGCACCGCCGTGCACGGGGTCGCCCTCGTGCCGCTCCGGTCGCTCGGTGTCCTCGATGGCCGTGAGCACCTCGTGCGCCAGCACCGTGCCGCACAGCGCACCCGACGCGTCGACGACCACCCCGCGGCGGCTCGGCGACGACAGCGCCGCGTCGAGCGCCCCCCGCAGCGACCCGTGCTCGCGGGCGACGGTGCCGCCGCGGTGCAGGTCGCCCTCGGTCACCTCCCGGTCGCCGACCCGGGCCGGCTCGACCCAGCCCAGCGGCCGGCGGTCGTCGTCGACGACGAGCAGCCACGCGGCATCCCGCCCACCGGGCCGCTCGCCGAGCACGATGGTGGGCTCGGAGCGCAGCGGCAGCCGCGGCGCCTCCTGGAACTGCAGCGCCCGGTAGCCGCGGTCGCGGCCGACGAAGTCGGCGACGAAGTCGTCGGCCGGGTGGGCCAGCAGGTAGGCCGGCTCGGCGAGCTGCGCGAGGCGGCCGCCGACGCGCAGCACCGCGACCTGGTCGCCGAGCTTGATGGCCTCGTCGATGTCGTGGGTGACGAACAGGATCGTCTTGCCGAGCTCACCCTGCAGCCGGAGGAACTCGTCCTGCAGCTGCTCGCGCACGACGGGGTCGACGGCCGAGAACGGCTCGTCCATGAGCATGACGGGCGGGTCGGCCGCCAGGGCCCGGGCCACGCCGACGCGCTGCTGCTGGCCACCGGAGAGCTGCGAGGGGTAGCGGTCCGCGAGCTCGGGCGCCAGCCCCACCCGCTCGAGCAGCTCGCGCGAGCGCTCGCGGGTCCGCTTCCGGTCCCAGCCGAGCAGGCGCGGCACGGTGCCGATGTTGTCGAGGACGGTGCGGTGCGGGAACAGACCGGCGTGCTGGATGACGTAGCCGATGCCGCGGCGCAGCTCGGCCTCGTCCATCCGCGCGGTGTCCTGGCCGTCGAGGGTGATCGTGCCGCGGGTGGGCTCGATCATCCGGTTGACCATCCGCAGGCTCGTCGTCTTGCCGCAGCCCGAAGGCCCGACGAGCACCGTGATGCGGCCGGTGGGCGCGGTGAGGGAGAGGTCGTCGACCGCGGTCGTCCCGTCGGGGAACTGCTTCGTCACGGCATCGAACCGGATCATGCGAAGGCCCCTCACGAGGTCGGTCACGTCGCTCCCAACCTAGCGGAGGCACCCCGCGCGACGGGCCGGACGGGGCCCGGCCCGGCCCGTCGCGGCGCGGGTCAGCGCCGGGTCGCGGTGACGACGAGGTACTCCCAGTCGCTGTCGAACGAGCCGTCCCGCTCCCGGTTCGTGTCCGCCGCGAGGGCGACCATGTCCTCGCGCAGCCTGCGCCGCCCGTCGTCGGTCAGCCGCGAGGCGGCGACGTGCGTCGGGCCGTAGTGGGTGAGGAAGGTGTCGGCGAAGTGCTCGGGCGAGGTGAAGCGCTGCCGCACGACGCTCGTGGCGGCCGTGACGTCGGGCCTGCCCGGTGAGCCCGAGCGCCTCGTACTGCGCGGTGGCGACGCGGTCGTTCTCGAGCCCGTTCGCGATCTGCTGGTACAGCACGCTGCCGAGGATCGACACGACGAACAGGCCGAGCAGCATCGTCGTCGTGACGACGCGGAACTGCAGGGACTGGCGCCAGCGGCGGCGCACGAGCACGAGCCCGTTGCGCAGGGCGGAGGCGACGTCGGCAACGCCACGGCGCCCGCGCTCCCGCCCGGAAGCCAGCGCCGTCCGCACGCCGAGCTCGGCGGAACCGGACACGCTCAGGCCTTGCCCGCCTTGTACCCGACGCCGCGGACGGTGACCACGATCTCGGGGCGCTCGGGGTCGTGCTCGATCTTCGAGCGCAGCCGCTGCACGTGGACGTTGACGAGGCGGGTGTCCCCGGCGTGCCGGTAGCCCCAGACCTGCTCGAGGAGCACCTCGCGGGTGAAGACCTGCCACGGCTTGCGGGCGAGCGCGACGAGGAGGTCGAACTCGAGCGGGGTGAGGCTGAGCGCGACGCCGTCGCGGGTCACCGAGTGGCCGGCGACGTCGATGACGAGGTCGCCGATCGTGAGGCGCTCCGGCTCGGGCTCGTCGCCGCGGCGCAGGCGCGCACGCACCCGGGCGATGAGCTCTTGGGGCTTGAACGGCTTGACGACGTAGTCGTCGGCGCCGGACTCGAGGCCGACGACGACGTCGACGGTGTCGGTGCGGGCGGTGAGCATGACGATCGGCACGCCGGACTCGGCACGGATCTGGCGGCACACCTCGAGGCCGTCGATGCCGGGCAGCATGACGTCGAGCAGCACGAGGTCGGGGCGGTACTCACGGAAGGCGCCGATGGCCGACGTGCCGTCGGCGACGTGGTCGACCTCGAGCCCCTCGTTGCGCAGGACGATGCCGAGCATCTCCGCCAGTGCCAGGTCGTCGTCGACGACGAGCACGCGACCCTTCACGTCGTCCCGTTCCTTTCCCCTGCTCCCGGCCCGGAGATCATCCGCCGGCCGAACACGATGTCGGGCAATCCTCCCACAGCAGGCTGGGAGAACCCTGCACGTGAGCGGGGCGCGACGGGCCTCGGCGATACCCTGCAGCAGTGACCCGACTGCCCTGGCTCCGCTGGCTCGACGCGTCGGTCACGATCCGCATGGCGTTCGCCGTGCTCACCGCGCTCATCGCGGTTCTGACTCCCGAGCCCTTGGCCGACGTCCTGCCGTGGCTGGTCCTCGTTGCCGTCCTCGACATGGTCGTCGTCACCCTCGACCGGATGCCGGTCGCGCGCCGCGGCGTCGTCAACAGCCTCGCGATGTCCCTCCTCGCCCTGTCCGCCGCCGCCGCCGGCGCCGCCTTCGCCCTGGAGGGCAACTCGGCGGCGCTCCTCATCCTCATCCCGGCGTACCACGCGGGCACCCGCTACGGCAGGTTCGGCTTCCTCCTCACCTCCGCCGTCGGCGGGGGCTCCTACCTGCTCGCGGTCTGGATCTTCGACCCGGAAGGAGGGGTGCAGGGGGTCATGCTCGCCTGGCTCGCCGCGGCCTCCCTGCTCGGCATCCTCGGCGCGTGGAACCAGCGGCTCGCGGCGGAGCAGGGCACGACGGAAGCGGACCCCGCGGCGCGCGAGGCGATCGAGCTCATCGAGCGGCTCCACGACCTGTCGTCGCAGATGTCGACCGGCCTCGACGCGCTCGCCAGCGCGACGTTGGCTCTCGACCTGCTCGCGGCGAGGGTCCCCTCGACCCGCAGCGCGGTACTCGTCACCCACGACACCCAGCACTTGGTCCCCGTCGCCCTGCGCGGCTCGACCCGGGCGCCGTGGTCGGTGGCCGAGCAGGTGACGCAGGTGCTGTCCCTCGGACCGTCGAGGTGGGCCCCCACGGAGGTCACGTTCACGGACGACCTCGGCCCGCGGCGGGCGCTCGTCGCACCATGCGCCCTCGGCAACGGCTCCGCGACCGTGCTGGTCGCCGACCGGCCCGACGGCCAGCCCTTCAGCCGGGAGGAGCTCCACGTCGCCGGGAAGGTCACCCGGCGTGTGGCCCCGACCATTCAGGCAGGCCTGCTCTTCGGCGAGCTGCGGCAGGTCGCGAGCATCGAGGAGCGCGACCGCATCGCCCGTGACATCCACGACGGCATCGCGCAGGAGCTCGCGGCCCTGGGCTACCGGGTCGACGCCCTGCGCGCCCAGGCCGGCCCGCCCGGCACCTCGATGCGCGACAACCTGGACGGCCTGCGGCAGCAGCTCGGGGACGTCATGGCCGACCTGCGCCTCAACATCACCGACCTGCGGGTCGCCGAACGCCCGGGCAGCGGGCTCGGCGCGGTGCTCGGGGCCGCCGTGCAGAGCTTCGGCAGCGTCACCGGCATGCGCACGACGGTGACTGTCAGCGAGCGCCAGCGTCGCCTCGACCCGCGCGTCGAGATCCTCGTCCACCGCCTCGTCATGGACGTGCTCGCCGACGCCCAGGCGAGCCATGCCCGAAACGCGTGGGTGACCCTCACCGCGTCGGTCGCCGGCCCGACGTCGGTCGTCCAGGCGTAGCCACGGATGCCGGCCGCGCTGCGCCGGCCGCTGACCATGCGGAACAGCTCGTGCCGGGGTGCCGTGACCGACCCGGCGGGCTCACCGTCGCCGACGACCCACTCACGGGAGCCGTCGCCGAGCCGGATCGCGGGGAGCCCCACCGCGACGAGGCGCGCGTGCAGCCAGTCCCGGTAGGCGGCGAACCCGAACCGGGCAACGGGGCCGTCGGTGTCGGCCGGCGCGCCGAGCGCCTCCCTGAGGTCCGCGACGTGGACGGCCAGGTCCCCGACCGGCGCCGGGACGAGCCACTCCGGCCCGTCGGCGATGGCGGCGTCGCCGCGCCGCAGGGCGAGGACGAGCCGGCCGCCGTGGAGGCGCAGGTGGCGCAGGGCCCCGTCCCGGCTGCGGTCGGTGAGCCGGTCGACGTGGGACGCCGTCCAGGCCTCCCGCCGCTCGGCCAGCGCCGGGTCCCGCCAGGCATCGAGCGCCCGTTCCGCGTAGGCGCCGCGGGCGGCATCCTGCGCGACCCCGGTGAGGTGCGCGAGCAGGTCACCCACGCTCCACGCGGGGCACGCCGGCACGGCATCCGCCATGGCCGACTCGGGGAGGCCCTCGAGGATCCGGGAGAGCTCGGCGAGCCCCTGCTCGTACACCCAGGCCGCCCGCCAGCGCGCGCGGCGGACCGGTGTCATGACCTCGCCGGGGCGGTGGTGCCGCGAGAAGGTGTCGAGGAACTCCTGCCCGGCGACGGGGTCGGCCGCCAGCCCGGAGTACAGGGCCGCCGCCTCGGACCCCGGGAGGCGCGCGGCCTGGTAGGACCACTCGAAGAAGTCGGCGGCGCGGTCGTCGCGCCACGCCTGGTAGTCGCGCAGGTCGTCCCCCCGGCCGAGCGCGGCGCCGACGAACCACCCCTGGGCGAGCGCGTCGCCGATGCCCTGCGCCGTCACGGGGTGCTTGAACAGGCCGGCGTCCCCGACGAGGGCCCAGCCGGGTCCGGTGGCCGGGCGCTCGACGCCCCGCAGCATCGTCTCGGGCACGACGACGACCGGGGAGACCTGCCGGGCGTCGTCGAGCAGGCGGGGGTTGAGCACCGCCGGGAACCGTCGCAGCGCAGCCAGGTACGCCGCCGCGCGCTGCTCGCTCGTCCCCCGGGTCAGCTCGGCAGGTCCGGCGACCGAGAGCAGGTGGACGTCGTCCTCGCAGGGAGCGGACATCAGTCCCAGCCGCCCCTGGACGTCGATCCGGCACCAGCTCGAGTCCGGCAGGCCCTCCCAGTAGGCGAAGAGCATGGCGACCTCGCCACGCAGCCGGCGGGTCACGGGAAGCCCGAGCCGCCGCGCGACCGTCGAGCTGCGCCCGTCGGCGCCCACGACCCACGGCGCGAGCACCCGCTCACCGCCGTCCAGGACGACCCCGCGCACCGGGTCGTCGGCCGTGCCCGAGCCGACGAGGTCGGCCACGGACGTGCCGAACCTCGTGAGGGCTCCCGCCTCGGCCGCGGTGTCGACGAGGGCGGCGTCGAGCGCGACGCGCCGGATCGACACCGTCCGGTCGTGGCCGCCGACGGGGGTGAAGGTCCCCCGGACGGTGTGGCCGAGGACGCGCCAGCTGTAGCCGACGGGGCGCAGCCGGTGGGCGGCGCGGACCCGCTCACCCGCGCCGAGCCGGTCGAGGAGGTCGAGCGAGTCGGGGAAGAGCTGGTGGGTCGACACGGTGTCGCTCGGGAACTCGGCCCGGTCCACGAGCAGGACGCGCCGACCGGCTCGCGCGAGCAGCGTGGCGACGGTGGCCCCGGCGCACCGGGCGCCGACGACGACGGCGTCGTACTCGTCCTGGGGCGGTCGCATCCCGGCTCCTCACTCTCCTGCGTCGGCTGTCCTGCTCGGGCCACCACGGTGCCGACGGGGTGTGGAAGGTGGGTGGAAGGGGCGTGCCCGCCCCGTCACGGCGCACCCGCCCGGCGCCAGCGCTCGGCGGAACCGATGCGCGCGTGGAGCTCGCCCGCCCGGTGCCGCCGCTCCCCCGCCTCGGCCGGCATCCGCCGTCGGTCCGCCAGCCGGGCCCAGGACTCGAGGGCGGCCGCCTCGTGCCACGGCAGGCGGTGCCGGGCGAAGACCGCCACCGCGAGGGCGTAGGCGTCGTCGGCGCGCTCGGGCTCGTCCCCCGCAGCCGCGACGGCGGCGCGCGCCAGCTCGACCTGACCGGCGGCGCCGCACCAGCGCTCCCCGCCGGCGAGGATGCCGTCGCAGCGGGCCAGGTGGCGGGCCGCCCGGGCCGGGTCCGTGCGCGCGTCGAGGCGGGCGAGCGCGGCCCGGGTCACGAGCTCGGTGGGCACCTGGGGGCCGTCGCAGGCCAGGGCCAGCGCCCGGTCGAGGGCCACCCGGGCGCCGTCCCGGTCGTCGAGGACGAGGCGGGCCGACGCGAGCCAGACGTGGTTGAGCGCGGCGTCGTGCAGGTCGCCCCGTGCCTCGTCGGCCGCCGCCGCCGCCGACCACGCCGCCTCCGCCTCCTCCCACCGCCCGTCGAGGTAGAGCAGCATCCGCCGAGCCACGGCATCCTCCGGCAGGCCGGCCGCCACCTCGTGCGCTCCCTCGAGGTCACCCATGGCCGCCGTGGCGAGGGCCAGCTGGTCGACGACGGTCGCGTGCGGGTCGGCGAAGACCGTGAACCGGGGCTGGCCCAGGCCACGACGGCACCACGACCGCGCCCCCTCGGGGTCGAGGAGGTAGGCGTTGGACGCGAGCGCGGCGGCGTTGACCGGGGTCCAGCCGAGGTAGGGGTCGGCGAGCTCGTGGGCGACGTCCCACGCCGCGTTCCACCGTCTCCCGGCCAGCGCCAGGTGGCCCTCGTCGAACGCGGCCCAGCCCAGCGCCCACTGGGGCAGCACCGTGAGGTCACGGCGGCCGAGCATCGTCGCCACCGCCTCGGCACGCTCGGCGGACCGGGAGAGCAGGTCGGTCCGCAGGCCGAGCATGGCGGCCTGGGCTCGCCCGCGGTGGAGGTGGTACGCCTGCTCGGGGGAGGGCATGAGACGCTCCGCAACGGAGAAGTGCTCGAGGGCCCGAGGGACGTCCATGACGCTGTGGTGGAGGGAGTACGCCCCGCCGAGCCTGCTGTGGACGACCCCGGCGGAGGCGTCGTCGCCCGCCCGGAGGAAGTCCTCGAGGGCCGCCTCGAGCAGGTCCACGCCCTCGCGGTACCCACGCCCCGACCTCAGCCGCAGCATCCCCGCCGTGAGCGCCGCCTCGGCCCGGGCGCCGGGGGGCTCCCCCGCGAGCAGGCGCACCGCCGCCTCGGCCTGCTCGACCGCCTCGTCCCAGGCGTGGACGGAGCGGGCCTCCCCCGACGCCGCGAGGCTGTACCGGGCGGCGACCGCCGGGTCGGCCGCCGGCCCGGCGGCCCGCAGGTGCCCGGCGATCGCCGCGCTCCCCGACCTGCCCGGTCGGGCGATGAGTGCCTCGGCGGCCCGAAGGTGCAGGGCGCGGAGCCGGAAGCCGGTGAGCGTCGAGACCAGCGCCTCCCGGACCAGGTCGTCGGGGAACGCGTAGGCGCCCTGCCAGGAGGACCCCGACTCGACGAGCAGGCCCTCCGCCACCGCCTCGTCGAGGGTCTGCACGACCTGCTCCTCCGGGCGGTGCGCCACCTGCGCGAGCAGCTCGACGTCGACCGACGCCCCCAGGACGGCCGCCAAGGGAAGCACGTCGCCGGCCGCGTCGGACAGCGACGACAGGCGGTGCCGCACGACGTCGCGGATGCCGGGTGGCAGCCGCCACGGTGGGCCGTCGGCGTCGCCCGACCTCATGACCGCGTGGGCCAGCTCCTTGGCGTAGAGCGGGTTCCCGCCGGTGTGCTGCCATAGCCGGTGGGCGTGCCGGTCGACGTCGGGGGCGGTGGGACGCACGAGGTCGGCGAGCTCGCGCTCGTCGAGCGGCCCGAGCTCGACGCGGTCGCCGAGGACTCCCGGCGCGGGGTCGCCGAGGAGGGGCAGCAGGGCGGCGTGCCGGCCACCGGGTGGGTCGCGGAAGCACACGAGCAGCAGCACGCCGGGCGACAGGTGGGCGAGCAGGTGCCGCAGCAGGAGCGAGCTGGCCCGGTCGATGCGCTCGGCGTTCTCGACGACGAGGAGCACCGGCCCGGGGGCCGCGAGGCGAGCCACGACCGAGGTGACCGCGGCGTACAGCGTGACCTCGGAGCCGTCGCCGGGCGCCTCGCGCACGGGCCCGGGCCCGGTGTCCTGCGGCCCGTCGAGCAACGCGGCGAGCTCGGCGGCGACGGCCGGTGGGGCGGCCGCGACGACCGCCTCGGCGTCCGCGCTGCTGCGCAGTGCCTCGGCCACCGGCTCGTAGGGCACCCGCGCGGTGTCGCACCGCCCCAGGAGCACCGGCCGCCCGTCGTCGCGGACCCGCCGTGCGAGGTGCGCGGCGAGGTGCGACTTGCCGATCCCCGCGACGCCGGAGACGAGCACGACCCGGCGCTCGCCGCGGCCGGCGCCCTCCCACGCGGCGACGAGGCGGGCCAGCTCGGTCGTGCGACCGACGAGGGCGGAGCGAGCGAGGGCCGCGAACACGGCATCCGGGGGGCGCGCAGCCGGCTGCGCCACGGCGGGCGCCGCAGCCGTGGAGGGCGACACGCCCCCGCTGTCCCCGAGCAGGAGGGGATCCTGCCGCAGGACGCGGTGGCTCAGCTCCTCCAGCTCGGGCCCGGGGTCGAGGCCCAGCTCGTCGGCGAGCCGGAGCCGGGTCGCGGCGAACGCCTCGAGGGCCTCCGCCTGGCGGCCGGACCGGTAGAGCGCCACCATGAGCTGGGCCGTGAACCGCTCGCGGAAGGGGTGCTCCCCGACGAGGGCCTCGAGGTCCGCCACGACCTCCCGGTGGCGGCCGGACGCGAGCTCGGCCGCGGCGAGCACCTCGAGGGCACCGAGCCGCAGCTCCTCGAGCCGCGCCGCCTCGGCGACCGCCGGGTCCACGTCCTCGAGCTCGGGGAACGGCGGGCCCCGCCACAGCCGCAGCGCCTCCCGCACGAGCCGGGCGGCCCGGTGCGGCCTGCCCAGCCCCAGCGCCTCCCGGGCGAGCCCGAGACCGTCCTCGAACCGGTCGGCGTCCACGCCCCCGACGGGGACGACGAGGCAGTAGCCCGACGGTCCCGACGTGAGCGACACGCCCCGCACGACCTCGCCGAGGCGCCGGCGCAGGTGGGACACGTGGCTGCGCAGGGTCACCTCGGCGCCGCGGGGGGCGTCGTCGCCCCACAACCCGGCCACGAGGCGGGACGCGGGCACCGACCGGTTGCGGTGCAGGACCAGCAGGGCGAGGAGGGCCCGTTGCTTGGACCCGCGCACCGCCGCGGTGGAGCCGTCGGCGGTCGCGACCTCGAGGGGCCCGAGGACGCCGAGGAGCGGCGGGTCGGTGTCCACGACGTCACCCGGTCCGGTCCCGCGATGCCCACGCCGGGCGCCGCTGCCTCACAGCGGCAACCTACGGCCCTTCGCGGCCGGGCACCATGCCCCGGCCGCGGGCCCGTCACTCCTTCCCGGCCCCGGTGGTCGCGGTCTCGGGCTGGACGGCGAGGTCCGTGCCGGGCACGAGGACGGAGGGCGGCAGGGGGGAGCGCCGGAAGAGGCCCACGGCGCCGCTCAGGCCGAGCGTCATGACGATGTTGTAGAGGAAGACGAGCAGCGCCACGAGGAGGAGGAACCCGCTGATCGCGGCGAGCACCATGTAGGGCTGGAACTCGCCCTCGTAGTAGATCGTGCGCCGCAGCATCCCCTGGAGGCCGGCCATGCCCATGAAGGCTCCCATGCCGATCCCGCCGACGAGGTGGCACCAGAAGTGCACGGTCGCGAGGCGCTGGCTGTACAGCTCGGCGCCGTTGGTGAGCAGCGGCAGGAGGAGGTAGACCGCGGCGTAGAGCGTCATCGTGAGTCCGACGAGCACCGCGACGTGGACGTGCGGGCCGATGACCCACTGCGTGTTGTGGAGGATCCGGTTGAGCCCGGCGTCGGCCTGCATGATGCCGGCCGGCACCGCGAGCGCGAACCCGAGGAGGCCGCCGATGAGGAACTTCAGCGGGTTCGACATCGTGAGCGGCCGCGCCTGCCACAGGGTCACGAGGACGATGAAGAAGGCCAGGCCCTGGGTGATGAGCTCGAACGCGGTGACGAACTCCCCCGACCCCATCTTGAGCGCCGCCGGCTGCCCCTGGTCGGAGAGCAGGTGGTGGCTCCACACCGTCCACGACACGACGACCTCGAGGCCGAGCGCGAACCTCGCCCACCGGGCCATGAAGACCTCACGCCCGGTGATGAGCTGGGCGAGCAGGTACCACGTGCCGGCGACGAAGACGAGGACGAGGCCGTCCGCGACGAGGTCGAGGCCCCACCAGTACCAGTTCTTGTACAGGAGGGCGTCGACGGCGCTCGTGCGCAGCGAGGTCCCGAGGATCTCCGCGACCATGTAGACGAGGATGAGCACGCCCGTGAACAGGATGACCCCGGCGTTGAAGAGCACGTCGACCGTGCCCCGGGCGATGGCGGCCACCGGCAGGGAGACGAGGTGGTCCTGCTCCTTGCTGCGGCTCAGCTTCCCCGTGAAGAACAGCTTGAGGGTCGTCAGGCCGAGCGCGTCGCCGAGCAGCCGCCCCGGCGGCTGGCGGGTCCAGCCCTCGGGGGTGTAGGAGATCGTCTTGAACACGTTGAGGACGAAGAGGAGCGTCCCGACCATGACGAGGGCGATGCCGGTGATGAAGATGGCGCCCGCCACCGGCTCGAACTGGTCGAAGTCCGCCGGGAGCGGCCAGTAGAGCGTGTAGAGGGGCGCGTAGTGGGTGATGAACCCGTCGAGCCAGAAGGTGAAGACGCCGACGACGATGAGCCACAGGGTCCAGTTCGCGAGGCGGTAGGACCACAGCGGCTTGTGCATGAGGTACGGCAGGAGGAACGTGAACGCGCCGAAGACGAGCAGGTAGGACGACCCGAAGATGCCGACGAGCGGGTGCGCGGTCAGCATCGCGTAGTAGCGGTCGGGGAAGAGCAGCTCCTGCGGCTCGACGGCGTTGATCCGCAGCAGCATGCCCTCGATGACCGCGAACGCGTAGTAGACCAGCCCGAAGACGACGTACTTCAGGGTCAGCTTCTGCATCGGCGTCAGGGTCTCGGGGTGGAACGAGTGCTCGTTGCCGTGGACCAGGGTGTCGGTGAACGTGCTCATCGGGAACCTCCTTCGGCCGACGCCTGCGACGTGCACCCGGTGACCCGTACGGCATCCGGGACGACCATCTGGTCACCCTCGGGGCCCGAGTACTCGGTGGAGCGGATGCTGTAGGACCCGTCGGTCTCGAAGGTCCACAGCAGGTCGTTCGCGCTGCCCGGCACGACCTGCATCTGGGTCACCATCGACTGGTCGTCGCGGAAGAGGCCGAACCCGTAGGTGAGGTCGGTGCTCGTCACGGAGAACTCGACGAGCTCTCCGCAGGGCACCTCGAGGGGCTGCTGCGGCAGCTGCCACTCGTGGTCGCCGACGGTGATGGCGTAGCTGGCGACGGGGTCGCCGCCGTGCAGGTCGGGCTTGACCCAGGGGATGGTGTTGTACGTGACGAGGTGGAGGCTCACCCCGAGCACGGCGAGGAAGCCCACCCACACGTAGAAGATCTTCGGGGTGACGACACGCTCCCCCGGTGGTCTCGTGACCCGCCGGGCGAACCAGGCGACGAGGCTGATGATGACGAGGCAGTACGCCGTGTACATCAGGGTCTGGCCCCAGAGCACGACGCTCGAGTCGACGAGGGAGTGGACCATGGCTCACGCGCCTTTCGCGGCCGCCCACGTGCGGGACGTCCCGCACCTCGCACCGTAGGACCGCCCCCGCCGCCCCGCTGTGACCCACGGATCAGGCCCGGTGTCTGCTCGGTCACCCCGCGACGCGCCCGCCGTGGTACGCATACGGGATGCCGGCCGCGGCGCTCGCGCGCGACTCCCGCCAGGGCCGAGCCCTGCTCGCGGGCGTCACCCTCGGCTCGGCCGTCGCGATCCTCGACGGCTCCGTCGTCAACGTCGCGCTGCGCACCATCGGCCGCGACCTCGACGCGTCCCTCGCCCAGCTGCAGTGGGTCGTCAACGGCTACCTGCTCGCCCTCGCCTCGCTCGTCCTCGTCGGCGGGGCCCTCGGGGACCGGCTGGGCCGCCGGCGCGTCTACCTCGTCGGCGTCGCGTGGTTCATGGTGGCGTCCGGCCTGTGCGCCGTGGCGCAGACCCCCTCCCAGCTCATCGCCCTGCGGGTGCTCCAGGGCGTCGGGGCGGCGCTGCTCACCCCCGGGGCGCTCGCCCTCATCCAGTCCTCGTTCCGCCCGGAGGACCGCGCCCCCGCGATCGGCACGTGGGCCGGGGTGTCGGGCGTCGCGGCAGCCGTCGGCCCCGTGCTCGGGGGGTGGCTCGTCGACCACGCGAGCTGGCGCTGGATCTTCGCGATCAACCTCCCGCTGTGCCTCGCCGTCCTCGCGCTGGCCGGCCGCAGCGCCCCGGAGAGCCGGGATGCCGGGGCCACCGGTCGCTTCGACGTGCTCGGCGCCGCACTCACCGTCGTCGGCCTCGGCGCGGCGACCTACGCCCTCACCGCCGCGACCGAGGCGACGACGGCGGTCGTCGCCACCGCCTGGCTCGTCGCGCTCGCCGCGGCCGCGGCGTTCGTGCGGACCGAGCGGCGCACGGCATCCCCGCTCGTCCCACCGAGCCTGTTCGCGTCCCGCGTGTTCTCCGCGGCGAACGCGATGACGACCCTCGTCTACGGCGCGCTCGGCGGGGTCTCGCTGTTCACCGTGCTCCAGCTGCAGGCGGCCGGCTGGGGGGCGCTCGAGGCCGGGCTGAGCGGCCTGCCCATCACGGTGGCGCTGCTCGTGCTCTCACCGCGGGCCGCCGCGCTGTCGGCCCGGATCGGGCCCCGAGTGCCGATGACCGTCGGCCCGCTCGTGTGCGCGGCCGGCGCGCTGCTGCTGCTCCTCGTCGCGGAGGAGGCCACCTGGGCACGGGTCCTGCCCGGGATGGTCGTCTTCTCCCTCGGGCTCGCGCTGCTCGTGTCGCCGCTCACGGCCGCCGTGCTCGCGGCGGCCCCGGGCCGGTACGCCGGCGCCGCGAGCGGGGTCAACAACGCGGTCGCGCGCGCCGGGTCGCTCCTCGCGGTCGCCGCGCTCCCGGCGCTCGTCGGGCTGGCCGGGGACGACTACCTCGACCCCGAGGCGATGACGGCCGGCTACCGGGCCGCGATGACGTGGTGCGCCGCCCTCCTCGCCCTCGGCGGGGTGGTCAGCTGGTTCGGTCTCGGCCGAGGAGCAGCTCGCTGACGAAGCCGGCGACGGTCTCCTGCCAGAGCGGGGCGTCACGCAGCATCGCGTGGTCACCCCCGTCGACGCTGACGTGGCGCACGTCGACGCCGCTCGCGGCGAGCCGGTCCGCAAGGGCGGCGGTGCGGCGCGGGTCGGTGATTCGGTCGCGCGTGCCGTGGACGAGCAGCAGCGCCGTGCCCGGACGAGGCCGGCCCACGTCGCCGGCCACCCACGGCGCGAGCGCGGCGACGCCGACGACGTCGGGCTCGGCCGCGAGGTGCAGGGCGACCCGCCCGCCCATCGAGTGGCCGACGAGGACGACCGGGGCACCGGGCAGCGTGGCCCGGATCCGGTCGAGGGCCCACCGGGCGTCGTGGACGGGGTCCCGGCGGGCGCCGTTCCAGCCCCGGACCCGGTTCTTGAGCCGGAGCACCGCGACCGCGTGGCCGGTGCGGCTGCCGATGGCCATCGCGAACGGGACCATCCGCAGCGGCGCGAGGCCCCACCACGCGACCCGCTGCCGGCCGCTCTCCGCACCGCCGTGGAGGAGGAGCACGACCCCCCGCGGGCTGTCGGGGACGCGTCCGCGCAGCCCGGCGCCGTCGTGCTGCTCGTTCATCGCGTCAGGGAGCCGGGACCCGCCCCGGCGTCGTCCCCGGCGGGACGGACCGAGGCGTCGAGCCACCCGGCGTAGCTGGCGTCGACGGCGACGACCGGCACGGCCAGCACCTCGGGGGTGTCGTACGGGTGCTCGGCGCGCACCCGCTGCCGGACGGCCTCGAACAGCGCGGCCGTCGACTTCACGAGCAGCAGGTGCTCCTCGGCCGTCTCGACGGCGCCCTCCCACCGGTAGGTCGACCGCACCCCCGGCACGACCTGCACGCACGCCGCGAGGCGCTCGTCGACGAGCAGCCGGGCGAGTCGGGCGGCGGTGGCGGCATCCGGGGCGGTGACGTGGACCTCGACGTGCGTCGTGCCCGCCCCGTCCGGCCCCCCGTCACCCACGTCGTCCACGACCACCCGTCAGACGTCGGCGCGGTGGAAGTTCTGGAAGCTGCGGCTCGCGGTGGGGCCGCGCTGGCCCTGGTAGTGGGAGCCGTGGGTCGCCGAGCCGTAGGGGTTCTCGGCCGGGGAGGACAGCCGGAAGAAGGCGAGCTGGCCGATCTTCATCCCCGGCCACAGCATGATCGGCAGGGTCGCGACGTTCGACAGCTCGAGGGTGACGTGGCCGGTGAAGCCGGGGTCGACGAACCCCGCCGTCGCGTGGGTGAGCAGCCCGAGGCGGCCCAGGCTCGACTTGCCCTCGACGCGGGCGGCGAGGTCGTCGGGCAGCGAGACCGTCTCGAGGGTGCTGCCGAGCACGAACTCACCGGGGTGGAGGACGAACCCCTCGGCGGGGTTGACCTCGACGAGCCGGGTGAGGTCGGCCTGGTCCTGCGCCGGGTCGATGACCGGGTACTTGTGGTTGTCGAAGAGCCGGAAGAACTTGTCGAGGCGGACGTCGACGCTGCTCGGCTGGATCATGACGGGGTCCCACGGGTCGAGCCGGACCCGTCCGGACTCGATCTCGGCCCTGATGTCGCGGTCGGAGAGCAGCACGGGTGCAGGCTACCGGTGGGCCCTCGGGCACGGGGGATGCCGGGGGCGGGCGACGTCGTCGACGGCGCCCCGGGTGGGTCGCCGGGAGCGCCGGCCGGTGGGTTAGACTTCCCGGCGCCGGGGAGGTCGCGTGCGACCGCTCGACCCGGCGCGCCGATGTAGCTCAATGGTAGAGCGCCAGCTTCCCAAGCTGGACACGCGGGTTCGATTCCCGTCATCGGCTCCGACACGCGGCGATCGGGATGCGCCGCCGGCCGCGGACCGGGATGATGGGCCCATGGCCAAACCCGAACCGAAGTCGAAGCCCGAGCCGGACGAGCCGAAGGACGACCCGACCGTCGAGCCCGAGGAGCCGACCGCGCCGTCGGAGGACGATCCGACGGCGCAGCCCGAGGGGTACATGGGCGGGGTCTGACAGGGGTCCGGACCGTCGCCACCGCGCTCACCGCGGGTGCGGCGCCTCGCTGCCGTCGACCTCGGCCCAGAAGTCCCGCAGCAGCCGGGCGAGCGTGACCGGCTGCTCGAGCGGGACGAGCGTGCGTGCCCCGTCGACGACCACGGCGCGAGCCGCGGGCGTGAGCGCCGCCGCGCGCACGGCATCCTGCGGGCTCCAGTCACCCCGGTCGTCCGACGCGACGAACAGGCTCGGCACGCGGATGTCGCCGAGGGTGTCGTTGACGTCCGCGCGGTCGAGGATGAACGAGCGCAGCGCGAGCGAGAGGCTGCGCCGCCCGGGTCGGCGGAGGCTGTCGACGACGACCGCCCGCAGCTGCGGGTCGGCGGCCGAGGCCTGGGTGAGCATCGCCTCGACGACCGAGTCCCGCACCGGCCGCACGGCGCCGGCGAGGCGCAGCACCGGTGCGAGCAGCGCGATCTGGCGCCGCAGCTCGGGCGTGATCGGCTCCGTCGGGGCGCTCACCGCGACGAGGCTGCGCAGCACGCCCTCCCGGGTCGCGAGGTCGAAGCCGACGTGGCCACCGAAGGCGTTGCCGACCCAGTCGACCGGGGCGTCGACACCGAGGCCGTCGAGGAGGTCGACGGCGGCGTCGGCCGCCTCGCCGATGCTGCTCCGCCGGCGCAGCGGCTCACTGCGCCCCAGGCCCGGGCCGTCGACGAGCACGTAGCGCCGGTCCGCGGCGAGGTGCGGCAGGAGGCGGTCCCACGTGTGGCCGTCGACGAACATCGACGGCCACAGCACGGTCACCGGGCCGCTGCCGACGATCCGCACGTGGAGGGCTCCGAGCCGGGTGCGCACCGACATGGCGGACCGCCCGGCCGATGTGCTGGTGGGTGTGCTGGTGGTGGTGGACATCGTGGGTCTCCTGTCGTCGTGCCGCATATATTGATGTTAGCCTCATTAATATGAATACGCGACCCTATTCGATGGAGGGCCGAGCGGCGTCGGCCGAGCGCACCCGCGAGCGCGTCATCGACGCCATGCTCGGGCGCTTCGCGGCGCAGCCCTACGACCGGATCCGGCTCGAGGACGTGGCCGGGGATGCCGGGGTGACGGTGCAGACGGTCATCCGCCGGTTCGGCGGCAAGCCGGGGCTGCTCACTGCCACCGTCGAGCGCGAGCAGGCCCGCGTCGTCGCCGCCCGCGAGCCGGCGACGCCCGGCCGGCCGGCCGGGACGATCGCCGACCTCGTGGCCCACTACGAGCGGTACGGCGCGCTCATCCTCAAGGTCTACGCCGAGGCCGACCGGGTCGAGGGGCTGCCCGAGCTCGCGGCGGCCGGGCGCCGCTACCACCTCGACTGGTGCCGGCGAGCCTTCGAGGACGACCTCGCGGGGCCCCCGGGGAGCCCGGACCGCGCCCGCCGCCTCGCCCAGGTCACCGTCGCCTGCGACGCGACGACCTGGCGGATCCTGCGCCAGGACCTCGGGCTCGACCCGGAGCAGACCCGGCTCACCATCGCCGCGCTCGTCGAACCGGCGCTCCGGCGCGGCTGACCCCCGCCGGCGATGCCGTCAGTCGCTCACCGTTCCAGGGCCGCCGTCCGCAGCTGGTGCACCAGGATGGCCAGCCGGGGCTCGACCCGCAGCAGGCGCACCTTCGACCACGTGTGCAGGACCGCGGTGAGCAGGTCGATCGTCTCCCAGAGGAGCACCCGCTCGCGGGTCACCGGTGCGTGCGCGGCGTACTCGTCGACGAAGAGGTCGCACAGCTCGTCGAGCAGCTCGAGCCGGCCCTCGAGGAGGTCGGGACGGTAGCCCTCCTCGGACGCCGACAGCGCCGTGACCCCGATGTCGCGCAGCTTGCCCCGGAACCGCCCCAGGTCCAGTGCGGGCTCGGCCATCGCGGCACCGTCGAAGTCGATGAAGGCGACCGTGCCGGGACCGAGGAGCACCTGCGCCGGCCGGAAGTCGTGGTGCGCGCTCACGACGGGGTCGGCGGGCACGGCGAGGTCGAACGCCTCGAGGCGCTCGAGCATCGGTTCCGCCGCGTCGCGCAGGCCCGGCACGGTGAGGGTGAGCCGGTCGAGGACCTCGCGCGTCTCGGCGAGCTCGTCGGTCCAGGCGACCGAGCGCGCGTACGTCGCCCCGCTGCGGTGCAGCGCGGCGAGCGCCACGGCGGTGCGACCCAGCTCGGCGCGCAGGGTGCCGAGCAGGCCGGCATCCATGCTCTCGAAGGCCCGGCGGGCGAGCTCCTTGAGGGTCTCGTCCTCGGGCACCGGCCCCTGGAGCAGGACCCGCTCCTCGGGCAGGTACCCGAGCGGCTCCGCGAGGAGCACGACGTCGCCCCTCGCGAGGTCGGTGCCCCACAGGGCGGTCATCGCGTCGTGGGCCACGGCTCCCTTGTCGCCCTGGTGGGTCTTGGCGACGACCGGGTTCGGCAGGGCGTCCGTCGGCGGGTCGTACGCGACGTCGTAGAGGATCGTGCACCGGCTGCCGGGCTTGTACCGGACGACGTTCGGCGTGCTCGACGCGACGCGCGCCTGCGGGTAGGCCCCGGCGCGCAGCATCCGCTCGATGACCCGGGCCGAGGCCTCCGGGTCGGTGAGGGCGCCCAGGCTCGGCAGGCCGGGGTCCTCTTCCTCCGCGGCGAGGTGGACGCGCAGGTCGGCGAGGAACACGCCGTACCCCGGCTCCCCGAACGGCAGGGACGAGCCCGGCACGGGCAGCTGCGGGTCGGGGCGTCGCGGTGGGTACAGCTGGCCGACGAGCACGACCTCGCGCGGTTCCGCGGGGGCCGCGTCGGCCGGCCCGGCGGGGTCCGCGACGACCACCCGGCACCGGGCGAGCCAGTTCTCGTCCTTGGCCCGCAGCCGGTCGGCGCGGCACTCGACGAGCACGAGCCGGCCGTCCGCGAGCTCGGGGACGTGGCGCCGCAGGGACGCCTCCAGCCGTCCGGGACGCATCAGCCCCGCGAGCCAGTCGGGCAGCTCGGCGAAGGGTTCGAGGGCGTCGATGGTCGCGTCACGCGTCGTCGTGCTCATGAGGTTCTCCCCTGGGTGGTGTGGCCGGTGGACAGCAGGGTCAGTGCGAGGTCGGCCCGGGCATCCTTGAACCGCCGGGTGGCGCGCAGCGCGAGCAGCGCGAGGTTGACCTGTCGGTGGGCGCGCACCCTCGTGTCGAGCTCGGCACGGGGGGCGGACGGGGCCGCGTAGGCGTCGAGGAAGGCCGCCGCGTGGGCGGCGACGGCGGCGGGCGAGGCGCCGCGGGCCGCCGCGCGCACGTCGTGGTAGGCGAGGTAGCGGCCGAGGTCGGTGGCCGGCTCCGCGAGACACAGGGTGTCGAGGTCGACGAGCCCGAGGCCGAGCGGCAGCCTCGTGAGCTGGCTCGGGGTGAAGTCGCCGTGCGAGAGCACGGCAGGGCCGGCCGCGCCGGCCTCGAGCACCCCCGTGGCCCGGGTGAGGGGCGCGTCGACCGCGTCGGCCACGTCGGGCCACTCCGTCGCCACGAGGTCCTGCTCGGCCCGGGCCCGGGCCACCGTGCGGGCCGCGGTCAGCCCCGGCAGCGACCCCGACGGGGGGTGGGCGTGCAGGGCACGCAGGGCCCGGCCGGCGTCCGCGGGACCCACCGGGGTGGAGGGGGAACCGTCCTCGGCCGCCGTGGGGGTGAGCGACTCGAGGACGGTCGTGTGGAGCGGGCGGCTCAGGGCGAGCAGCCCGGGGAGGCGGACGCCTTCGGCACCCGCACCGCCGAGGGTCGTGGTGCCGACGGCCGCGAGCACCCCGGCGGCGGCGGACGCCTCGCTCGCCCTCGGGTAGACCTTCGCGTACGCCTGGCGGTGACGCCCGTCGTCGACCGCGTCGAGGCGCAGCACGCAGGCGCCCTCGCGGGGGTGGTGCACGACCTCGGCGCGGTAGGTGCCCGGCAGGCAGTCGGCGAGCACCGGCCCGAGCGCACCGGGTGAGAGCACCGCGGCGAGGGTCGGCAGCTCCGGGTCGTCCGGGAACGCCGTGACGACGAGGTGCCCCCCACGCTCGTGGACGAGCAGCGTCGTGTCCGCGGATGCCGGGCCGTCGCCGTCGGCTCCGTCGTCAGCTCCGCCCCCGCCCGTTCCGTCGTCGAACCGGACCGATACCCGCGCCGAGACGTCCCCGGGCCCGCGGTACAGCGCGGAGTGGGTCCTCGTCGCCACGACCCGTCGCCCCGGCCGGTGCTCGTCCGCCCACTGACGGGCCAGCACCTCCCCGGCCGCGGGGTCCGTGACCCACGCGGTGTCCGGTGGCCACCCCCGGAGCGTGGGGGCCGAGGTGCTCACCACGGCCCCTCGCGGCCGGGTGTCGGTGCCGCGCCGGGGGTTCCGGCGGCCGTCGCGCGCCCGAAGAGGTCGGCGTAGGGGCCGCTCGTGCGGGCCAGCACCTGGGGCGGGCCCTCCTGGACGATCCGTCCGTCGTTGATGACGAGGATGCGGTCCGCGCACGAGACGAGGTCGACGTCGTGGGAGATGATGATCGTCGTCGTCCCGTCGATGAGGGAGCGCAGGGCCTCGGTGACCTGGGCCGCGGCCTCGGGGTCGAGGCCGGTCGTCGGCTCGTCGAGCACGAGCACGGGCGCCCGCCGGATGAAGGCGCGCGCGATGGCGAGGCGCTGCCGCTGGCCCCCCGACAACGTGGCGGCCCGCTCGCCGAGCACCGTGTCGTAGCCCCGGGGGAGCTCCTCGATGAACTCGTGCGCGTTGGCGAGCCGAGCGGCCTCCTCGACGCGCGCGGGGTCGGGGTCGTCGATGCCGTAGGCGATGTTCTCGGCGACGGTCCCGGTGAGGAGCAGGGTCTCCTGGAGGACGAGGCTGACCTGCCCGCGCAGCGAGGCGAGGGTGAAGTCCCGCACGTCCATGCCGTCGATCGTCACCGTGCCCGAGTCGGGGTCGTACAGGCGGGGGATGAGCTGCGCGATCGAGCTCTTGCCCGCACCGCTCGGCCCGATGAGGGCGACGACCTCGCCGGGTGCGGCGCTGAAGGTGATGTCGTGGAGCACGACCCGCGACTCGGCCTCCTCCTCGTGCTCCGGGCGGTAGCTGAAGGTGACGTCGTGGAAGGCGAGGCGACCCTCGAGGGCCGGCGCAGGCTTCGAGAGGAGCGTGTCGGTGACGGTGGGCTGCCGCTCGAGCAGCTCCTCGATCCGCTCGGTGCTCGCGATGAGCTTGCCGACCTTGTACCACTCGCTCACGATCTTGCGCGAGGGCTTGAACATGTTCTGGATGAGCATGACGAACAGCACGAGGGTGCCGGGCGAGATCGACCCGCGGTCGACGAGCCAGAAGCTGAGCCAGAGCACCCCGGCGATGGTGAGCCCCTCGAGCACGGCTATGACGAAGCTGAACTGGGCCTGGATCGTCGCGATGCGCAGCGAGGCCCGCATGCTCTGGTCGCTCTGCTTGGAGAAGTTCTCGAGGTCGACGTGCCCGCGGCCGTAGCTCTGGACGAGACGGATCGACGACAGCATCTCCTGCGCGGTCGAGGCGAGGTCGCCCTCCTTGGAGCGCTGCTCCTTCGAGACCCGCTTGAGGCGCAGCGAGAACCAGTTGGCCACGAGCGCGAGGACGGGCACGACGACGAGGGCGATGAGGGCCACCTCGGGCGAGCGGGTGAGCAGCACGACGAACGAGCCGACGAGGAGCAGCGCGCTCGCGACGATGTTGCTCAGCGACGCCACGACGAACTCCTCGACGACGAGCACGTCGCCCGTGACGCGGGTCAGCACGTCACCCGTGCGGCGCTTGTCGTGGAAGGCCATCGGCAGCTTCTGGAGCCGGTCGTACATCGTGACCCGCACGTTGTACCCGAGGGTGCGGCCGCCCCGCGCGAGGAACACCTCGGACAGCGAGTCCGCCCCCTTGTTGACCGCGGCGATGAGGATGATGGCGAGCCCGAGCACGAGCACCGTCTCGACCCGCTCGTTGGCGAGGAACGCGGGCAGCCCCGCCTCGCGCAGGCTCGGCTTGCGGCCGGTGACGTAGTCGACGGCGTAGGCGATGGGGAAGGGCTCGAGGATCGCGGTCAGCGCCTCGAACACGAGCATGAGGAACCCGAGGACGAACGGCGCGTTGCTGCCGTGGAAGCGGCGGATGAGCGCGAACGCCCGGACCGTGTCCGACCGTCGGCGAGCGGGCGCCGGCTCCCGGCCGGGGGGCTCCTCGAGTCGCCGCTCCGGCTTGGTGTCAACCGAGGACATGCTGGTTCCTCCATGGTGTGTCGAGTCCACGTCGGGCGTCGGCCGCGACGAGCCGCGGCTCGTCGGACAACGGGGATCGCGCGAACGCGCGAAGGGCCTTGCGCATGAGCGCGACCGCCACGTAGAAGTCGACGCGCGCCGCGAAGGTCCCCTCCGGCTCGGGGGCGACCGCGTCGCGGTAGGCGTCGACGAAGGCGCGAGCGGTCGGCTCGGTCGCGTCGGCCGCGCAGGGGTCGGAGGGGTTCGAGCGGATGGCCTGCTGGCGCAGGGTCGCGACGAAGGTTCCCACGTCGGATGCCGGGTCGGCGACGCCGCAGTGGTCGAGGTCGAGGATCGCGACGTCGTCGCCGCAGGCGAGGAACTGGCTCGGCTTGCAGTCACCGTGCACGAGCGACGCCGGCCCGGGTGGCGCCTGGGTCGAGTGCAGGCGCTCGGCCAGCTCGAGCAGGGGCTCACCGGCCTCGGGGTCGACGGACCGGATCGCCATCGACCGGGAGACGAAGCGGCGCAGCTCGCGGTCGACCGGGCGCGGGCGGCCGGCCGGCACGCTCAGGCCGTGCAGGACGGCGAGCGCCGCGGCCGCCCGGGGTGCGTCGGCGTCGGTGAGCGGCACACCCTCCACCCAGGCCTGGGCGACGACGGCGAGGTCGGGCAGGTGCGCGACGACCGGGGCGAGGAGGAGTGGGGCACGCGACGGCCGGCCCACGAGGGCCGCACCCTCGGCCGCGACCGCCGCGGCCTTGGCGCCGTCGTGGTAGACCTTCGCGACGTACCGGCCCTGCGCCGGTCCTCCGCCCAGGGTCACCTCGACCGTGGCGCGGCGGCCCGGTCGGTAGCGCAGCAGCCGCAGCCGCGCCTCGACCCTCTCCGCATCCGGGTCGCCGATGGCCCCGGCCAGCGCCGGTCCGAGCACCGCCGGGTCGAGCACGGCCGGCAGGGTGGGCAGGGCCGGGTCGGTCGGGAACTCCTCGACCGTCACGCCGCTCGGCTCGACGGTGGCGTGCACGAGCCGGGTGGCGTGCCGGTAGAGCACCGTGGCGGGCCGGCCCGGCTCGAACTTGGCGTCGAGGACGACGCAGTCACCGCCGCCCTCACCGACCGGCATCCGAGCCGGGTCGATCGCCCCGAGGAAGGCCTCGTAGTGCGCCCTCGGGCGCGCGGCGAGGGAGAAGACGTCGACGAGCTGCTCGGCGGCGCGGTCGACGTCGAAGGACGCCTCGACGGTGGCCCTGGCACGCCGGCCCATCTCCTGCCGGCGAGCCGGATCGGCCAGCAGCTCACCGAGGTTCGCTGCGATCGCGGCGACGTCGCGTGGGGCGCAGAGCAGGCCGTCGTGCCCGTGCGTCACGGCCTCGCCGACGCCACCGACCTCGGTGGCGACGACGGGCAGGCCGGCAGCCATCGCCTCGACGACGACGTTGGGCACGCCGTCGCGGTCACCGTCGGTCGTGACGTACGGGGTGAGCGCGAAGACGTCCGCCGCACGCATCGTCTCGACGACGACGGAGCTGTCGTGCTCCCCCTCGAAGTCCACGACCCCGTCCAGGCCGAGGGCGGTCCGCTGTGCCTCGAGCGCCGGGCGCAGCGGCCCGTCACCGAGCACGGTCAGCCGGAACGGCCGGTCGGGGGCGAGCGCGGCGCAGGCCCGCAGCAGGTCCGGGAAGCCCTTCTTCTCGACGAGCCGACCCACCGAGACCACGCGGGGGACGCGCTCGCCCGCGGGGTGGCTGCGCGGGGTGAACTGCTCGAGGTCGATGCCGTGGTGGACGACCCGGACCCGCTCGGCGACGGACGGCTCGAGGTGGGCGTCGAGGTAGTCGACGTTGGCCCGGCAGCAGGTGAGCACACTCGTCGCCGAGGCCACCCGGGTGCGCAGGTTCTCGGGCGGGATCTGGTAGAGGTCGCGGGCGTGCGCGGTGATGCTGTACGTCAGCCCGGTGAGCCGGTGGTGCAGGAGGGCGACGAGGGCCGGGTCGTGGGCGAAGTGGGCGTGCAGGTGGGTGACGCGGATGCCGTCCGCCTCCAGGCGCAGGCAGCGCGCGGCGAGCTGGACGGCGTGCTCGAAGCACTGCCGCGTCGTCGCGTTCGCGTACCCGCTCGACAGGCCCGGCTGCTCGCCCGCGAAGCGCGAGGTCGCGTCGTAGCGCTGCGGCCAGCGCGCGGCGACGAGCGCGTGGTCGGCGGGCGGCGCGGCATCCGTCGTGTAGCGCACCGGTCGCCGCACCCGGTCGACCTGGGGCTGGCGCACCTCCTCGCCCGAGGGGGCCATCGCGTGGACCTCGAGGTCGACGCCGCGCCGCTCGAGCGCGAGGACCTCGTTGACGACGAAGGTCTGCGACAGCCGCGGCCAGCTGCGCGTCAGGTATATCACGCGCGCAGGCATGACGCTCCTCGGGTGAGGCGGGCGACGGCGGCCGCGACGACGTCGTCGCCGACGTGCCCACGGGTCGTCTGGCGGGTGATCTTGAGCAGGGCGTAGGCCCGGAAGAAGGCGAGGCGGTGCGCGGCATCCGGTCCGCGGAGGGGTCCGTAGGCCTCACGGAACGCCGTGGCGAGCGCGTCGTCGGCGCCCGGGGCACCGCCCGCCGCCTCGTCGGCGTAGGCGCACAGGTGGGCGAGGTCGAACGCGGGGTCGCCCATCCGGGCCTCGTCGAGGTCGATGACCGTCGCGCCGCCGCTGGGGTCGACGAGGACGTGGCCGAGGTGGAGGTCCTTGTGGATGAGGGAGTCGCGCACCCGCGGCAGCGAGGGTGCGTGCGCGGCGAGGAGCTCGGCGAGCTCGCCGGCCGGAGCCCGCAGTCGGGTGTCGGCGCGCGCGACCTGCTGGGCCCAGAGCGCGGCGTTCGCCACCTCGTGGTCGACGTCGAGCACCCGCCGCGCACCGGAGCCGGTGGCGTGGACGGTGCGCAGCCAGACGCCGAGCCGTTCCGCGACCGCCCGGCGGACATCGGCGGCCGGGGTGTCCGGCCCGGCGGACAGGGGGGACCCGTCGGCCGCCCGGCACACGACGACGCCGTGGACCGGGTCGACGCCGATCGGGTGCTGGGTGCCGCACCGGACGACCGGGTCGCGCAGGCTGTCGAAGAGCACGAGGTTCTCGTGGGTGACGACGGCGCGCTCCCTCTCGGCGAACGCCTTGGCGATGACCTGCACCGGGCTCTCGGCGGCACCGGCGACGGTGCAGCGCACGACGATCCGCCGGCCCGGCGCGACCCGCAGGGTCTCGACCGAGGTGACCTGCACCCTGTCGGTGGCGCCGCCGCCGAGCAGGTCGTTGAGCAGCGAGGTCATCGCGGTGGGGTCGGTGAGGTCGGGCAGCCGGTCGCGACGCAGGGGGGTCGGCGGCCCGTCGGCCGGCGTGTCGTGCCGCTCGAGGACGGCGGATGCCGCGCCGACCAGGAGGGGCACGGCATCCCAGTGGGTCGTGTCGAGGCTGCGGTAGCGCCGGCCCGCGATCTTGAGCAGCGCCGCCGCGCGCCACCAGTCGAGGGCGACGGGGTCGACCTCTCCACCGGCCGATGCGTACCCCGCTCGCACCGCGGCGGACAGCACCGGGGCCGGGGCCTGCTCGCCGCGCAGGTGCTGCCAGTCGAGGTGGGCCATCGCGTTCCCGAGGTCGCGGGCGGGGTCGGCCGGGCCGGCACCGTCGAGGTCGAGCACGGCGAGCCGGCCGCCGTCGACGACGACCTGCCCCGGTCGGAACGAGCCGTGGCCGAAGACGGTGCGGGTCACCTCGGGGACCTCGGCCGCGAGGCGGTCGAGCACCCAGCCGAGCGACAGCGCCGCGACGGCATCGGCCTGCCACGCGGCCGGGAGGAGCCGGGCGAGGCCGGCGAGCTCGTCGGACGGGGTGCGCACCCGCTCGGCCACGAGGGGCCCCGGGTGCACCCGGTGGATGCCCGCGAGGAGAGCGCCGAGGCGCGTCGCGAGGCGGATCCGCTCCTCCGGCCGGAGCCGGGGGTCCCGGAGCAGCGCGGAGGCGGTGGGGCCGGGCACCTCGGCGGTGACGACCGCGGACAGCTCGGGCCAGCAGCCGACGACGGGCACCGCCCCGCCCGCGAGAGCCTCATGGCTCTCGGCGCACTCCCGCGCACCCTCCGCGAGCACCTTGACGTACACGGTGCGCCGGCGACCGGACCGGTCGGTGGCCTCGCACCGCACGACGCACCGCGAGCCGGGCCGGTAGCTCACCGGCGTCGTGACGCAGCCACGGGGGCGCCCGCCGAGCACCGGCGCGAGGTGGCCGGCGAGGCGCTGCGGGTCGAGCACCTCCGCGACACCGGTCAGCGCGACGTCGTCGCGGAGCCGGCGCCGCGTCAGGCCGTCCGGTGTCGCCTCGACGACGACGACCGCCCCGTCGGCCCGGTCGAAGGCGACCCGGGTGCGCCGCTCGGGGTCCCACCGCACCTGGTGCACCCCGCCGGGTCGCGACTCGGCCTCGACGACCGGCCCGACGAGCCCGACGAGGCGGTCGAGGTCGGTCCAGTGGGCGCCGGCCGGCGCGGCGGGCCAGGCGGTGGTCACCGCGGGCTCCGGTGGGTGCTCTCGGCCGAGGACACGGCCGCCTCGACGGCATCCGCCCAGCCGGGCTCGTGCAGTGGGACGCGGCGTCCGACCGCACGGAGCTGGAAGAGCACGTCGTAGAGGTGGGCGCGGCGCAGGCGGGCGGGCGGGCACCGGCCGTACCCCTCGAGGACGGCGCCCACGAGCACCTCGGCCGCGGTTCCGCCCCCCCGGGCCCACCACCGCAGGTCGGCGGTCAGCTTGCCGAGGTCGAGGGCCGGGTCACCGGTCGTGACCCGGTCGAGGTCGAGGAGGCACAGCCGGCCACGGTCGACGAGGACGTTGTCGCACTTGAGGTCGCCGTGCACGAGGTGGCCCCGCTCGTCCGGCCCACTGAGCAGGTCGGCCAGGGTGGTGTCGAGCAGCCACTCCACCCGGGCGGCGAGCGACGGGGCGAGGGCGACGACGTGCTCCAGGGCACGCCGGGTCGACGCGGCCTCGGCCGCCGGGTCGGTGCGGCCGTCGCGGCCGTCGCGGCCGTCGCGGCCGGGCTCGGGCAGCGGGTCACGGACGTCGTGCACCGAGCGGATGGCCGCCCCCGCGAGCCGGGCGACCGGCACCGCCCCCGTCGGCGGGCCCGAGACGAGCTCGGACATGACCCGGCCGGGGTGGCCGTCCCACAGCGCGACCCGGTGCGACGCGACGTAGCCGGCGCCGCGCGCGACCCGCGCGGACCCGTCACCGCGCGAGAGCGCATCCGCGACGACACCCCGCACCGCGACGGCACGGCGCCCGGCGTCGTCGCGAGAACACTTCGCGTACAGCCGGTCCCGTCCGTCGGCGCTCTCGACGAGGAGCACGTGGCGCTGACCGGGCCGGTACCGCAGCGGGGTGACGGTGAGGTCGGGCCCGAACCTGCCGGGAACGGCATCCTCGAGCACGTCGGCGAGGCGGGTCGGGTCGTAGAGGTCGGGCAGCCGGGGGAAGCCCGGGTCGGCCGGCGCCACGAGGACCCGCATCCCCTCCTCCGCCTCCCAGGTCGCGGTCGCCGGCGGGTGGCGGATGCCGTCGCCCGTCACGTCCGCGGACACCGTCAGCTTGCGCCCCGGCTTGAGCTTGGCGCGCGTGACGCGGGCGCGCACCGGGCCGGTGCCGCGCGGCAGCACCGTCGCGAGCTCGCTGGCGAGCAACCGGGGGACGTCGTCGGCGAGGAACCGGCACACCTCGTCGGCGGTGGCCAGGGCGAGGGGCGCGGTCACGTCGCGACCGACTGCAGCCGGGCCTCGGGGGTGGCCCCGAGGTCTCGGGTGAGGTGGGCGACTGCCGTCGAGCGTCCCCGCAGGTCCGGGCTCTTCCCCGCGGCGAGTGGCCGGGTGAGGGCCGCCACCATGGCGTCGGCGACGAGCTCCGGCTCGAGCCGGTCGGGATCGAGCCAGCGCACCCAGTTGCGCTCGGCGAACAGGCGGGCCCGGGTGCGCTGCTCGGCACTCGGGCCGCTGCGCGGGATGAGCAGGGCCGGGGTGCCCGCGTTGAGCAGCTCGACGGTCGTGTTGTAGCCGGCCATCGCGACGACGAGGTCGGCCCGGGCCACGCGGCCGCGGCCGCGGATCCGGCGCCGCACCTCGACCATCGGCAGGTCCCTCGCCTGGCGACGGAGCGCCTGGACGTCCTGGGCCGGCATGCACGGACCGGTGACGAGGACGAACTCGGCATGCGTCGCGGCGTGCACCTGCCCGGCGGCGTCGAGCACGCCGCTGAGCATCCGATATGCGTCACCCCCGCCGCCGGCGACGACGAGCACCGTCGGGCGGGCCGGAGGTCCGGAGACGGGGACCGCCGCGAGCCGCCGGGCCCGGCGGTGCGGGTCGTCGCACACGTAGCCGCAGTAGGTGGGGTCGAGCCCGAGGGTCGTCGGCCAGTCGTACTCACGGGTCACGTCGAGCACCTCGCGGGAGCCGTAGACGAGCACGTCGTCGTAGAACTCCTCGAGCGCGTCGAAGGCGCCCTCCGCCGTCCACCGGCGACGCACCGTCTCGGGGTCGTCGAGGATGTCGCGCAGGCCGAGGACGACCCGCATGCGGTCGCTGCGCACCGAGCGCAGCGCGGGGATGAGCTCACCCATCGCGCCGTGCGGCATGTGGTCGACGAGCACGACGTCCGGCTCGAAGGCCCGGATGGCGCTCACGATGATCCGGCTGCGCATGCCGAGCACGTCCTTGAACGACGAGGCGAGCGACACGGCCTCCCACTCACCGGGTCCGGCCTTGCGGATGCTCGGCAGCTTGAGGAAGTCGTGGCCGGGGGCCGTCGTGAAGAACTGGCCGAGCGGCGAGTCCGACAGCGTCAGCGCGCTCGCACCCGGCACCTGGTGAAGGAACTCCCGGGCGAGGAGGGAGGTGCGCCGCATGTGCCCCAGCCCGAGGCCGTCCTGGGAGTAGATGAGCATCCGCGGCTCGTGCCCCCTGCGGGTCACCGGACCCACCCGCCCTGCAGTGACGCCTGCGCGGGCGGGGGCGGCCCGGCGGCCGACGGGGTCGCGTCGCGCAGCCCCCGGTGCCAGGCCACCTGGTGCTTGAGGCCGAGGTGGAGGTCGGTCGAGGGGCGCCACCCGAGGTGCGTGGCCGCCGCGCTGCTGTCACCGTGCGTGCTCGCGGTGTCACCCGGCCGGTGCGGCAGCCGCGCCACCGCGGCCGCTCCGCGCACCTCGTCCTCGATGAGGCGCAGCACCTCGGGGACGGGGACCGGCGACCCCATCGCGACGTTGAGGACGGTGCCCGACGGCACCGGGGCCGTCACCGCCGACACGACCGCGCGGGCGACGTCGCCGACGTAGGTGAAGTCGCGGAGCTGGACGGCGTCGCCGAACAGCGTCACCTCCCGGCCGTCGAGGAGGGCCTCGGTGAAGCGGTGGATCGCCATGTCGGGGCGCTGGCGCGGACCGTAGACCGAGAAGAACCGCAGGGACACCGTCGCGAGGCCGCGCTCCTGGGAGTAGGCGCCGACGAGGCACTCCCCCGCGAGCTTGCTCACCCCGTACGGGCTGAGCGGGCCCAGCCGACCGGTCTCGCTCATCGGGTCGCTGGTCGGCGCGTAGACCGACGAGCTCGAGGCGTAGACGACCCGCGGCCGCACCCGTGCTCGCGCGGCAGCCTCGAGGAGTCGCTGGGTGGCCAGGACGTTGCGCTCGACGTAGGCCGGGAACGCCTCGCCCCAGGACTTGCTCACCCCCGGCTCGGCCGCGAGGTGGACGACCGCGTCGACGCCGTCGAGCAACGCGTCGAGGTCAGCCGTCGTGAGGTCGTCGTTGACGAACGTGAATGACGGGCTCCCCTGCAGGCCAGCGATGTTGCGGAGCTTGACGCCGGGGTCGTAGTTCTCCGTCAGGGCGTCGACGACGCGCACCTGCCAGCCCTCGCTGACGAGCAGCTCTGCGACGTGGCTGCCGATGAACCCGGCGCCCCCGGTCACGAGTACGTTCTTCATCTTGCCCCCACTGGTCTTGCCGAGCCCAGTAGCCCATCGCTCAGTGTGGCACCGCGCGAGTGGACCGTACAGCCGTTTTCGAACTTCCGGTGAACGCCGGGTGGACAGCCGATACCAGGAAGAGGGCCGAGTGGGTCCGGTGATACACGGCCTATGCTGTCGCGACGGGGAAGGGAGCAGGCCATGGAGTCCACGTGGTTCGAGCGCGCGGCACACCCGGCGCACGTCAGTGCCGCACTGGCGTCGGAGGTTCCCGAGCTGCGCGCCGGCACGAGCGAGCTCGTCGGATGCCGGGTCACGCGCCTTCGCTCGGCGGGTGACGACGCACCCGCCGGGGCCGAGGGGGCGTGGACGGCGACGTACCTCCTCACCGTCCGCGACGGCGACGCCGTACCGACGACCCTCGCCGCCCACGGCACGCTCGTGCCGCCCGGGGCCGACCCGCCGGCCGCCGACCCCACCCCGGGCCTGACCGGCGACGGGTGGTCGTGCTGGCTGCCCGACCTACGCCTGCACCTGCGCACGTGGTCCGCCGATGCGGACCTTCCCGGGCTGGCGGCCCTCACCCACGAGGCGTCGGCGCGCGAGCTGCTCGAGCCGCTCCTGCGTCGCTCGGCGGGAGGCCCGGACGACCCGCACGGCGCGGACGACGTGCGGCTGGCCGGCTGCACCGCCACGGTCGCCAGCTACAAGCCGGGCGTGCGCGCCACCGTGTGCTGCGACCTCGAGTACGCGACGACGACACCCTCCCCGGCCCGGCCCCATGCGGTCGTCGCCAAGGTCCACAGACCCGACGAGGGCCGCGCCGTCCACGACGCGCTCGAGGCCCTGTGGTCCTCGCCCCTGCGCACCAGCCCGGCGGTCCGCATCGCCGAGCCGCTCGGGTACGTCGACGAGCTCGGCGTCTCCGTGCAGTCCCACCTCGACCACGAGCTCACCCTCAAGGACCTCCTCGCGCAGTCCTTCGCCGGTCCCGGCGCGGACCCGCGGCTCGTCGACGCGCTGCGCACGACGGCCGCCGGCATCGCGGCGCTGCACACGTGCGGCATCACCGACGGGCCCGAGGTGCGATGGTCCGACGAGCTGGCCGCCGTCGAGGCCAAGCACGCGAAGCTGGCCGCCGTCGTCCCCTGGCTCACCGACCTCACCGGCGACGCCCTCGCCCGGGTCGCGGCCGCCGGCGAGCGCCACGCGCCCGACCCTGCGGCGCCGGCGCACGGCAGCCTGCGCCCGGCCCAGGTGCTCCTCCTCGACGGGGGCGGTCTCGGCCTCATCGACTTCGACAAGGTCGCCCGGGCCGAGCCGGCCGTCGACCTCGGGCTGTTCCTCACGAAGATGCGGCACACGGCCGTCAACAAGACCGGCGAGCCCGACGAGCCCGGCGAGCTGGACCCCGCCCGGCTCGAGGAACGCTCGGCCCGGGTCGACGCCCTCGCCGACGCGTTCCTCTCGGCCTACCGCCAGCAGGCTCCGGTGACGCTCGAGCGGGTCAGGCTCTGGGAGTCCCTCGAGCTGTTCTCGCTCGTGCTCAGCGCGGCGAAGAAGCTGCTGCCCGACCGCGCCGCCACCTGTGCCGCGATGCTCGAGAGGCACCTCGCGACCCAGGACCGGTGAGGCCGCGGCGGCGCCAACCACCCGGCCGGGGTGATGCGGCCCGGCAGCCGGCCCGGGGAGCGTGGGCCGGAACCGCAGCTCCGCTGCCTTCGAGGAAGGACATCGACATGCCCGGCACCAGAAGGCCCAGCCGCCCGACCACCCTCGTGGCGGGCCTCGCCCTCGCCGCCGCCCTGACGACGTCGGCATGCGGCGGCTCCGTGGAGGTGCCGACGCCGAGCGGCACCCGCACCGTCGAGCTGCCCTCCGCGAGCGTCTCGGTGCCGAGCATCGAGCGGCCCTCGGCCACCGAACCCCCCGAGGCCACCGACACCCCCGAGGCGAGCGAGCCGCCGGAGCCGACCCGCACGCCCGACGCGACTCCGGCTCCGACGGTGACCGAGACCGCCACCTCCGAACCGGAGCCGGCCGAGACGGTCACCGAGACGGCGGCCCCGACGCCGAGCGAGACCGAGACGCCGTCCCCGACGCCCTCGCCCACCGAGACCGACATCGCGGCCCCCGCTTCCGAGGAGGCGGACGAGGGCGGCGTCCCGGCGTGGGTGTGGTGGCTGGCCGCCCTCGGCGTGCTCGCCGTCGCCGTCGTCCTGCTCCTGCGCTCCCGCCGTCGCGCGGCGTGGGACGTCGAGCTCGAGGCCGCGCAGGCCGAGGTCACGTGGCTGGCCCGCGACCTGCTCCCCCGCGTGCGAGCCACCGGTACCCGCGAGGCCGCGGCCGGCGCCTGGGCGGTGTCCGGGGACCGGGTGCAGGCGCTCGAGGACAAGCTGACCTGGCTCGAGGCGACCGCCCCCGCGGAGCCGCGACGGCTGCGCGCGGAGGTGCTGCGCGACGCGGTGCGCGACGTCCATGCCCGCGCCGCCGCGCTCACCCAGCCCGGCTCGGACACCCACTTCACCGAGGAGGTCGACGCGGTCGTCGCCACCCTCGAGGACGCCCTGACGCGGAGCGCGCCGCAGCCCTGACCCGGTGCTCGGGGTCGGCTCGAGCCGACCCCGCACCGCTCAGCCTGGGACGATCCACCCCAGGGCGGTGACGAAGCCGATGACGGCGAAGACGACGAACGCCACGGCGAGCACCCACGCGACGAGCCACGCGGCGTCGAACCCCCCGTCCGCGTCGTCGGCCCCCTCCTCCGGGTCCGCCGTGCCGGCCCGGGCCGCGGTGTCGGGCCCGTCCGCTGTCCCGGCCTCGTCCCCCGTACCGCCCTGCGCCGCGGCACCGGCCGGCACCGCGGCACCGGCCGGCTCGTCCCGGGCGACGGAAGGGTCGAGGGCGAGCGCCCGCTCGCGCAGCGCCTCGACCCGTCGGGCCCGCGGCTCGGCCCGCACCGAGGCCGGCAGCGAGTGCCACATGACGGCGAAGTCGTCGTGGGACTGCTCGCGCCAGGCCGCGACGTCGGCATCCGCCTCGGGGCCGGTCGCGCCGGCGGCGAACCACATCGCGCCGGCCCGGGGCAGGTCGCCCATGTCGTGCAGGACGCGGGCGAGCTCGGCGAGGGCGTCGGGATCGCGCTCGGCCTCGACGTGCGCGGCGAGCAGGTCCCGGGCGCGCCAGGCGCTGCCGGTCTCGAGGGCGGCCCGTGCGTCGCGGACCGCCTCGGATGCCGTGCCGTCGCCGCCCACGACCCGAGTATGCCGGGTGGTGACGTACGGCACGTCACCGAGGGGACGGCATCCCCCTTGTTTTTGTTACCGGTGGGTAGCACACTGGTAAGCAAGCGCTCACTGCGTACCAGGAGGACAACCGGGATGGGCCACTACAAGAGCAACCTGCGCGACATCGAGTTCAACCTCTTCGAGGTGCTCGGTCGCGGCGACGTGCTGGGCTCCGGCCCCTACGAGGAGGTGGACGGCGACACCGCGCGCGAGATGCTCAAGGAGGTCGCGCGCCTCGCCGAGAACGAGCTCGCCGCATCCTTCGAGGACGGCGACCGCAACCCGCCCGTCTACGACCCGCAGACCCAGGCCGTCACCATGCCCGAGTCGTTCACGCGGTCGTTCAACGCCTACCGCGACAGCGGTTTCTGGGCCGTCGACCTCAACGCCGAGCTGGGCGGCACGGTCGTGCCGCCGACGATGCGCTGGGCCGTCAACGAGATGCTGCTCGGCGCCAACCCCGCGGTCGCGATGTTCGCCGCGTCCTACGGCTTCGCCAAGCTCCTGTACGTCCTCGGCAACGACGAGCAGAAGAAGCTCGCCCGCTGGATCGTCGAGAAGGGCTGGCACTGCACGATGGTGCTCACCGAGCCCGACGCCGGGTCGGACGTCGGGGCGGGCCGCACCAAGGCCACCCAGAACGACGACGGCACGTGGACCCTCAGCGGCGTCAAGCGCTTCATCACGAGCGCCGAGTCCGACATGGTCGACAACGTCGTCCACTTCGTCCTCGCCCGCCCCGAGGGCGCCGGCCCCGGCACCAAGGGCCTGTCCCTGTTCGTCCTCACCAAGTACGCCGTCGACCTCGACACCGGTGAGCTCGGCGAGCGCAACGGCGTCTACGTCACGAACCTCGAGAAGAAGATGGGGCTGAAGGTCTCCACGACGTGCGAGCTCACCTTCGGCGGCGAGAAGCCGGCCGTCGGCACCCTGCTCGGCGACGTGCACGACGGCATCGCGCAGATGTTCCACGTCATCGAGAACGCCCGCATGCTCGTCGGCACCAAGGCGATCGCGACCCTGTCGACCGGCTACCTCAACGCCCTCGAGTACGCCAAGCACCGCGTCCAGGGCGCCGACCTCACCCAGTCGACCGACAAGAACGCCCCCCGCGTCACGATCACCCACCACCCCGACGTGCGCCGCTCGCTCATGACCCAGAAGGCGTATGCCGAGGGCCTGCGCGCCCTCGTGCTCTACACCGCGAGCCAGCAGGACATCGTCGAGCAGGAGCTGCTCGCCAGCGGGTCCGAGCACTTCGAGAAGGGCTCGGCCGCCGACATCGCGAGCCGGGTCAACGACCTCCTCCTGCCCATCGTCAAGGGGCTGGGCTCCGAGCGCGCCTGGGTGCTGCTCGGCACCGAGTCGCTCCAGACCTACGGCGGGTCCGGGTTCCTCCAGGACTACCCGATCGAGCAGTACGTCCGCGACGCGAAGATCGACACCCTCTACGAGGGCACGACCGCCATCCAGGGCCTGGACTTCTTCTTCCGCAAGATCGTCCGGGACAACGGCCAGGCCCTGACCTTCGTCGCCTCGCAGATCCAGGAGTTCGCCAAGGACCTCGGGTCGCACGACGGCCGGCTCGACCGCGACCGCGAGCTGCTCGGCCAGGGCCTCGAGGACGTCCAGGGCATCCTCGGGTACATGGTCGGCGAGCTCATGAAGTCCGACCCGCGCAGCGGCGGCGACGTCACGAACATCTACGGCGTCGGCCAGAACACCTCGCGCCTGCTCCTCGGGGCCGGCGACCTCGTCGTCGGGTGGTTGCTCCTGCGCCAGGCGCAGGTGGCGCTCGACGCCCTCGCGGCCGGTGCGTCCGAGAAGGACAAGGACTTCTACGAGGGCAAGGTCGCCGCGGCGCAGTTCTTCGCCCGCCAGGTCCTGCCCCGCCTGTCCGCCGACCGCGCGATGGCCGAGGCGACCGACTCCCTGCTCATGGACGTCCCCGAGTCGGCGTTCTGAGCACCTGACCCGGGCCGGGCGCGCCGCCCCACCGCGCGCGTCCGTCCCGTCCCACCAAGGTCCGAACGGCCCACCCCTTCACGGGGTGGGCCGTCCGGCGTTCTGGGGCGAACGGCATCCGGGATGCCGTCGCGCGGGCTCCCGCGGAGCCCGCCCGCGTCAGCGGGGGTCGATGTCCGTGTGGTCGACGCGCGAGCCGGTGGCCGGGTCGACCTGGCTCTCACGGGTCGTCGTGTAGCCCGCGGGGCGGCGACGCGTCGCCACGAAGGACAGGATGATCGCGAGCACACCCGCGGCCATGAGGATGTAGCCGAGGGTGTCGTCGCCGACGCCGGGGATGTCGATGTTGAGGGCGAAGGCGAGGATCGCGCCGAGGACGATGAGGACGATGCCGAGTCCGATGTACATGGCGGCGAACCTACCCGCGCGGCCCTCCTGACGGAGGTTTCGTGACGGGCGGTGTTCCCGGCGTCAGAACCCGCCGCCGCCGTCCATCCCGCCAAAGCCACCCATGGGGCCGGGGGGCGGGTTCCGCCCCGGGTCGCCGGAGTGGTCGAGGCCGTCGCCCGGACCCCGGCGGGCAATGACGGCGGAGATCCCGGCGACGAGGACGACGAACCCGATGACCCACCACCACATGACGGCCTCCCGGTGGCCCGCCCGCGGGTGCCGCGGGGCTCCGGCCAGTGTCCTCCCCCCGGGGCTCCGGCGTCCATGGTCCGGTCGGGTCACGCCACCCCGGGGTCGGGTGCCCACCTGGCTGCTCCGGCGACCACCTCGGCACCCGACGCCCGTCAGACGAAGCTGCCGGGGTTGAGGATGCCGTGCGGGTCGAGCGCCGCCTTGACCCGGCGGTTGAGCTCCATGACGTCGGGCCCGAGCTGGGCCTCCAGCGATCCCGCCTTGAGCCGGCCCACCCCGTGCTCGCCGGTGATCGTGCCACCGAGCGCGATCGCCGCCGCCATGACCTCGTCGAACGCGAGCCGGGCCCGGCGCTCGGACTCGTCGTCGCCCGGGGTGTAGATGATCGCGGGGTGGGTGTTGCCGTCACCGGCGTGCGCGACCATGGGGATCTGCACGCCGTGTCGCTGCGCGATCCCCTCGACGGCGGCGAGCAGCTCGGGCAGCCGGGGCACGGGCACGCCGACGTCCTCGGGGAGCACGGCGCCGCGGGCCTCGAGCGCCGTGAAGTGCAGCCGCCGCGCCTGCACGAACATCTCGCCCTCCTCGGGGTCCTCGGTGGCGAAGACCTCCTTGGCGCCCGAGACCTCGCAGGCGGCGACGGCCACCGCCACCTCCTCGGCGCGGGCGGCGCCGGGGGCGTCGCACTGGATGAGGAGCAGCGCGCCGGCATCCCGGTCCAGGCCCATCGGCCGGAAGTCCTCGACCGAGTTGACCGACGCCTGGTCCATGAGCTCGACCATCGACGCACGCAGGGTGCGCCCGAGCTCGATGACGGCGGCGGCCGCGGCGGCGACGGAGGGGAAGGTCGCGACGACGGTGGCGGGCGGCGGCGGGGCGGGCACGAGCCGCAGCGTCGCCCGCGTCACGACGCCGAGGGTGCCCTCGGAGCCGACGAAGAGCTTGAGCAGCGACAGGCCCGCGACGTCCTTGACGTAGCTGCCGCCGAGGGTGACGAGCGTGCCGTCGGCGAGCACGACGTCGAGCCCGAGCACGTAGTCGGTCGTGACGCCGTACTTGACGCAGCACAGCCCGCCCGCGTTCGTCGCGATGTTGCCGCCGATCGAGCAGATCTCGTACGAGCTCGGGTCCGGCGGGTACCAGAGGCCGTACTCGGAGGCCGCCCGCTTGACGTCCACGTTGAGCGCGCCGGGCTCGACGACGGCGACCCGGGCGGCGGTGTCGATCTCGACCGCCCGCATCCGCTCGGTCGACAGCACGATGGCACCGTCGACGGCGAGTGCGCCGCCGGACAGCCCCGACCCGGCACCACGCGGCACGACGGGGATGCCGTGCCGGCTCGCCCAGCGCAGCACCTCCTGCACGTGGCCGGCGGTCTCGGCACGGACCGCGGCGAGGGGGGTGCCGGCGCGGGCGTCGTGCGTCCAGTCGAAGCGGTACTTCTCGAGGGCGTCCGGCGCGGTGGCGACCACCCCGTCGGGCAGGGCGTCGACGAGCTCGGCGACCGCATCAACGGCAGCGGCGGCAGCGGCGGCATCCACGGCATCCATCCTTCCAGCCTCGCAGAGTCGGGTGCTCAGGCGGTTGTCCCGGCGACCGTCTGAGCACCCGACTCCGGGGCTGTGGAGAACTTCACGGAGGGTCGGCCCACGCGGAGCAGACTCCCGGCCGTGGACAGGACATGGCAGGAGGCGGCCGAGAACCGGTGCGGCGTGCTCTCGGAGGCGACCCTGCGCGAGCTCAAGGTCACCCGGGGCTTCGTCCGCAACCAGGTGAGGGCGGGTCGCTGGACCGAACGCACCCACTCCGTCTACACGACGACGACCGGGCCCCCGTCTCGTGAGCAGCTGCTGTGGATCGCCCTCGAACACGCCGGGCCAGACGCCCTGCTCGGTGGCCTGACGGCAGCGGAGGCCCACGGCTTGCGCAACTGGTCGCGCGAGGAGGTGACGGTCGTCGTCGACCATGCCCTGTCCTTCGACCCGATCGACGGCGTGCGCTTCTTCCGCACCCGCCGGGACCTGGCCGCCCTGCGTCATCCCGGCAGGACGCTTCGCACCTGCCGCATCGAGCCGGCCGTGCTCATCTTCGCCGGCGACGAGGCGTCGCAGCGCACGGCGATGGGAGCCATCGCGGCCACGGTCCAGCAACGGCTCACGACGCCCGAGCGGCTCCTCGCATGGACTCGAGCACTCCGGCCGCTTCGCCGAGCCGCTGACATCCGCGGCCTGCTCGCAGACCTGTCGGGGGGTTCGCAGTCCCTCGCCGAGGTGGACGTCCTGCGGACGTGCCGGTCGTGGGGGATCGTCCCACCATGTCGGCAGAAGCGGCGCACGGACAGGAGCGGTCGGTTTCGCTACACGGACTGCGAGTGGGACCTCCCTGACGGGAGGGTCCTCGTGCTGGAGATCGACGGGGCGTTCCACCTCGACGTCGAGAGCTACAGCGAGGACGTCCGGCGGCAGCGGCGTCTGACCACGCCGACCCGGGTCATCGTGCGCTGCACGGCGCAGGAGGTGCGCCACGAGCCACTGGAGCTCCTCTCGGACCTCGTGGCCCTCGGGGTGCCGAGAGCAGCCTGAGTCGGGTGCTCAGGTGGCTGTCTCGGCGCCGTCTGAGCACCCGACCCGAGCGGTGGGGGTCAGAGGCGGCGGTCCGCGAGCACGGGGAACGAGTCGCGGTAGGCGGTCGTCGCCTCGAGGTCGACCTCGACCGACAGCACGCGCTCCCCCGCACGGGCCGGGTCCGCCGAGCCGTCGTCCGCCGGGGCCGGAGCCTCGACGAGCACCTCGCCGGCGGCGGTCACCACCTGGCTGTGCCCACCCATCTCGTACCCCGCGTGGGTCCCCGCCGTGTTGCACTGCACGAGGACGCACTGGTTCTCGACCGCCCGCGCCCGGCCGAGCAGCGTCCAGTGCGCCACCCGGGCGGCCGGCCAGGCGGCCGGGACGACGAACAGCTCCGCCCCGGCATCCAGCTGGCGCCGGTACAGCTCGGGGAAGCGCAGGTCGTAGCACGTCGACAGCCCGACCTGCACGGTGCCACCCCCACCGTCGGGGATGCCGGTCACGACCACCTCGTCGCCCGCCTCCATGAGTGCCGGCTCACCGGCCCCGAAGCCGAAGCGGTGGATCTTGCGGTAGCTCGCGAGGAGCCGGCCGTCGGCGCCGAGGAGCAGCGACGTGTTCGCGAGGTCGTTGCCGTCGGCGCCGGCCTCGGGCAGGCGCTCGACGAACGAGCCGGCGTGCATAGTCACGCCGGCGGACCGCGCGGCATCCGCCATCGCCCGCGCCCACGGGCCGTCGAGCGGCTGGGCGCGCTCGGCCCACCTGCCGTAGTCGAAACCGGTCGCGCCCCACAGCTCGGGGAGGACGACGAGGTCGTGCCCCGACAGGCCGGCCACGAGGGCGGTGACCCGGTCGACCCGGGCCTCGAACGACTCGTCGTCGCCGTAGGCGAGCTGGACCACCGCGATGCGCATGCCGTTCATCCTGCCGTGAGTGCGGAAGTGGTCGCCAGGGCAACCACGTGTGCACTCACCGCGGGGACGGGGAAGGCGGTTCAGCCGAGGCGCTCGGCCTCGTGGCGCAGCCGCGCGAGGTGCTCGTTGTAGGCGCGCAGCTCGGCGTCGCCGTCGCGGTCGGCCTGGCGGTCCTTGCGCCGGGTCTCCAGCGCGTCGCGGCGGTACCACTGCACCGCGACGACGACGGCGAGCACGAGGGTCGGCGCCTCCCCGACGCCCCAGGCGATCTCGCCGGCGCGGTGCTGGTCGGCGAGCGGGTCGGGACCCCACGGCAGGTTGAGCTGGGTGAAGAAGTCGGCGGCGAGGAGGTCCTCGCTGCCGGTGAGGGCCACCCCGAAGAAGGCGTGGAACGAGATCGTCGCGAAGAGGATGACGAGCAGCATGAGCGGGTTCCACCGCTGGACGCCGGGGTCGATGCCGATGAGCACCCACGTGAACAGGTACCCGGTGAGCAGGAAGTGGGCCATCATGAGCAGGTGGCCCGTGTGGGTCGTCAGCGACAGCTCGAACAGGCCGGTCCAGTAGAACGCCGCGAGGCTGAAGAAGAACAGCGCCGCCGCGACGACCGGGTTCGCGAGCGCCCGCATCGCCCGGGAGTGCACGACCTGCAGCAGCAGCTCGCGCGGCCCCCACGTCTTGTCGGGGCGGGCCTTGAGCGCCCGCAGCGCGAGGGTCACCGGTGCCCCTGGCACGAGCAGCAGCGGCACGAGCATCGCGACGACCATGTGCATCACCATGTGCACGCTGAACAGCACGCGCCCCCAGATGCCGGGCGCCCCGCACGTCGCCCACACGAACAGGGCCCAGCCGAGCACCCAGCACACGGTGCGGGCGAGCGGCCACCGGTCGCCGCGCCGCACGAGCCGCACGACGCCGGCGAGGTACAGGCCCACGGCGAGCACGGCGGTGGCGAGGAAGAGCCAGTCGAGCCGCCACGCGGTGAGCCAGTCGGCGGCCGCCATCGGTCCCGGGTCGGGGAAGCCGGTGAGCTCGAGGACGCGGCTCGGGGCGGGCAGCGCGTCGGGCACGGGTGGGACGCTGCGCGCGAGCACCGCGGCCAGCCCGGTCGCGGCACCCATGACGGCGATCTCCACGACCGCGAGGCGTGCGAAGGCGGCGCCGTCCCCGGGCCGCTCGGTGAGCCGGGTGGCGATCGAGCGTCGGTGCAGCCAGCCGAGCACCCCGAGGGCGACGAGCGCGAGGGTCTTGAGCGCGACGACCGTGCCGTACGCCGTCGTCAGCCCGTCGACCGAGCCGACCCGGATCCAGGCCTGCTGGATGCCGGTCACGCTCACCGCGGCGAAACACCAGGCCGCGACCGTCGAGTAGCGCGACACCGTGGCGCCGAGGTCGTCCCCGAGGGTGGGCCGCACGACGACGAGGGCGATGAGGCCGCCGGTCCAGACGACGACCCCGAGCAGGTGGACGGCGAGCGCGTTGACGGCGTCCTCGTGGCTCGCCGAGCCGGCGGCGTGCCCGGTGAGGGCGAGGACGACGACGGCTGCGAGCGTGGACGCGGCGAGCCAGGCCATCGGCGCCCGCCGGGTCGTGAGCCGCGCGCACGCCGCGACGACGACGGCGACGAGCGCGCTGATGAGGAGCACCCGCGTCGTCTCGAGGGTCCACACGAACGACACGAGCTGGCTGACGAGGTCCGGGCTCGTGAGCGGCGTCCCGGCGAGGTCGGCGAAGGTGAGGGCCACCTCGAGCAGCGCGGCGACCGCCCACACCGTGGCGGCGGTCGCGGCGTACCGGGTGGCCGTCACCCGGCGCGAGGTGCGGGTGCGCTCGGGCACGAGGAACGCGGCGAGGCCGAGCAGCCCGACCGTCGCGCTCGCGGCCAGCGTGCTCACCGTCGAGACGACCGGCACACCCCAGCGCACGAGGGGGCCGGGGTCGGCGAGCTCGAGCGGGGCCGCGGCGCCGGTGAGGGCGGCCGCGACGACGGCGGCCAGCAGGCCCGCGGCGACGGCGAGCCCGAGGGGTCGCGCCAACCCCGCGGAGCGCGCGGCCGACGTCGTCTGCGGGGTGGCCATGCCCCACAGCGTAGGTACTGTGGCGCTATGCCCGTGCACCCCCCGGCCCCCAGCGACCTGGGCGAGCTCGTCGACGCGTACGCCCGCACCGTGCAGAACGTCATCGACCTCGGGCGCACGATGCGCCCCGACGACGCCACGCGCCCCACCGACTGCCCCGGCTGGACGGTCCTCGACCAGGTGGCGCACGTCGCGAGCACCGAGGCGATGGTCGCCGGCGAGCCCGTGCCGGACCTCGACGTGAGCGGACACGCCCACGTGCGGCACGAGTTCGGGGCCCGGATGGAGAAGTACGTGGAGTCCCGTCGCGGGCGCAGCCTCGAGGAGGTGCTCGACGAGCTCGAGGAGCGGCTCGACGAGCGCCTGCGGGTCTACCGCTCGGGGACGGAGTGGGCGTCGACCCCGGTTGACGGCCCCTTCGGCCGCACCACGCTCGGCGACCTCCTCGGGGTGCGGGTCTTCGACATCTGGATGCACGAGCAGGACATCCGCGAGGCGCTCGACCGCCCCGGCGACCTCGACTCGAGCGCCGCGGCGCACACCGTGTCCCGGCTGTTCGCCGCCCTCCCACGCATCATCGCCCGCGACGCCGCCATCGAGCCCGGCAACGCCGTCGTGCTCGACCTCACCGGGCCGACGACCGGCCGGGCCGGCGCGCGGGTCGAGGAGCAGGACGGTCGTGCGGTCGGCATCCCCCTCTTCACCGGCGGGGCCGACGAGCACCCGGACGTCGTCACGACCTCGCTCACGATGTCGACCCGTGTCGCGACCCGGCTCGCCGGCGGCCGACGGGCCCCGGAGGACCTCCACGTCGTCGTCCACGGCGACGAGGACGTCGCGCGGCGGGTGCTCGCCGCCCTGGTCATCACCCCCTGATGGCGACGTTCTCGACGTCGAGCCGGTCCACGGCGACGGTGACCGCGGAGGTCGGCGAGGTGTGGGCCGTGCTCACCGACCCCGACCTGCTCGCCCGCTTCACCCCGTTCCTGCACTCGGTGACCGAGCACGGCGAGCACTGGGTGTGGCAGCTCTCCCGGATCCCGGTGCTCGGCGCGAACTTCTCCTTCACCTTCCGCGAGCGGATGGACTTCGACGAGCCGCACCGCATCGACTTCACGCACGACCCGGCCCCCGACAGCGACGAGAGCGCGGGCGTCGCCGGCTGGTACGCCCTCGCCCCGCACCCCCGCGGCACCCACCTCGAGACGGCGATGACGATCACCGTCGAGCTGCCCTTCCCCGGCGTGCTGCGCCCGGCGGTGACGACGGCGATGAAGGGGGTCGTCGGCCTCATGGGCCAGCGCTTCTCGCACAACCTCCTGCACCACCTCGGGGCCCACACGACCTGACCGAGCCGCGCCGGATGCCGGAATGCCGCGCCGGCGGATATGGTTGTATGCCGCAAGCAACTTTCGTGAGGAGTTCCCCGGCATGCCGCCCAGCCCCACCCCGTCGACCCCGACGGCCGTCCTCGGTGACGACCTCGTCCGGGTCGTCAAGCTGCTCCACCACGTGCGGCAGCAGGCGCCGCGACGGCATCCGCAGGTCGACCCGATGGCCTACCCGCTCCTGTTCAACCTCGTCGCCGGACCGCGGCGGGTCTCCGCGCTCGCCGAGGCGATCCATTCCGACGTGTCGACGGTGAGCCGGCAGGTGAGCCTGCTCGTCGACCTCGGGTTCGTCACCCGCGGGCCGGACCCCGACGACGGTCGGGCCCAGGCGCTCACCCTCACCGACGAGGGGCAGGCCCTCCTCCACGGCATCCGTGACGACCGCGACCGCTGGCTGCGGGGCCTGCTCGCCGACTGGGACGACGACGACGTCGTGGCGTTCTCGCGGCACCTGCGCCACTTCGCCGCCGACCTCGAGGCCTCGCTCTCCACGCCCACCCGAAGGACCGACCGATGACCGAACCCGTCGCCACCTGGTCGGCGGACTCGCCGACCGGGCCGCTCTCGCACCGCCAGATCGTCACGATCCTCGTCGGGCTCATGATGGGCATGTTCCTCGCCGCCCTCGACCAGACGATCGTCGCGACGGCGATCCGCACCATCGCCGACGACCTCAAGGGCCTGAACCACCAGGCGTGGGCCACGACGGCCTACCTCATCACCTCGACCATCGTCACCCCGCTCTACGGCAAGCTCGGGGACATCTACGGGCGCAAGAAGCTCTTCGTCATCGCCATCTCGATCTTCGTCGTCGGCTCGGTGCTGTGCACGTTCGCGACCTCGATGGGCACCCTCGCCCTCTACCGCGCGGTCCAGGGCCTCGGCGCCGGGGGCCTGTTCTCGCTCGCGCTGGCGATCATCGGCGACATCGTGCCCCCGCGGGAGCGCGCGAAGTACCAGGGCTACTTCCTCGCCGTCTTCGGGACCGCGTCGGTCCTCGGCCCGGTCATCGGGGGCTTCTTCGCGGGCCAGGAGACCATCCTCGGCATCGACGGCTGGCGCTGGGTCTTCCTCGTCAACGTGCCGATCGGCATCCTCGCCCTCGCCGTCGTCTCGAGGACGCTGCACCTGCGACACACCCGCCTCGACCACCGGATCGACTGGCTGGGGGCCGCACTGCTCTCCGTCGCCCTCGTCCCGCTCCTCCTCGTCGCCGAGCAGGGCCGCGAGTGGGGCTGGACCGCCGTGTCGTCCACGACCTGCTACGTCGTCGGGGTGCTCGGCACGGTCGGCTTCTTCTGGCAGGAGTGGCGGATGAAGGAGGAGGCGATCCTCCCGCTCGCGATGTTCCGCAACAGGACGGTGGGGGTCGCCTCCGTCGCCTCGGTGCTCATCGGCGTCGCCATGTTCGGCGGGCTGGCCGCGCTCCCGCTCTACCTGCAGATCGTCAAGGGCGCGACCCCGACCGAGGCGGGGCTGCTGCTCCTGCCGATGACCCTCGGCATCATGGTGGGCTCGGTCTTCTCGGGCCAGGTCATCTCCCGCACCGGGCGCTACCGGATGTTCCCGGTCATCGGGTCGGGCCTGCTCGCCGTGTCGCTCTTCGTCTTCCACTACGTCGCGTACGACACCCCGTTGTGGCAGACGATGGTCGTCATGGTCTTCTTCGGCCTGGGCCTCGGCTTCAACTTCCAGCCGCTCACGCTCGCCGTGCAGAACGCCGTGCCACCCCAGCAGATCGGGGTCGCCACCTCGACGGCGACCTTCACCCGCCAGATCGGTGGGGCGCTCGGTACGGCGGTGTTCCTGTCGATCCTGTTCTCGACGGCCTCCGACCGGATCACCTCGGCGCTCACCGCGGCGGTGCCGACCCCGTCGTTCCAGGCCGCCCTCGCCGACCCCGCGAACGCCGAGGCCGCGGCGGCGCTGCAGGCCGCCCAGGAGAGCGGCGCGGGCGTGGCCGGCGGCGTGCTCGAGGACAGCTCGTTCCTCACCGGCCTCGACGAACGGCTCGCGCAGCCGTTCCTCGTCGGCTTCTCGGAGTCGATGGACCTCGTCTTCCTCGTCGGGTCCGCCGTCATGGTCGTCGGCTTCCTCGTCATGCTCCTGCTCCCCCACGTGGAGCTGCGCAAGAGCTCGGGCTACGGGGAGCGCACGACCGACGAGGCCGACGCCGACACCGAGGCCCCGGTGACCGCCCACCCCTGAGGGCCCACACCGGGCGTTGGGTGCTGCGGTGGTCGCTGCAACGACCGCTCCAGCACCCAACTCCGGCGACTCGGGGGAAGGAGGCGGGCCCGAGACCGTCGAGATCGAGGAGCAGGGCACGGACCTGCGACGACGTCACGCGGGCGCGGATGCCGGTCCGGGTGGGGGCCAGGTGAAGAGCGCTTCCCCGGCCGCGACCCGTGAGCCGGTGCGCTCGCTCGTCACCGCGCCGGCCCGGGTGTCGAGCACGCAGACCATGACGAGGGGGCTCAGGCCCCGGGCGGCCACGTCGGTGGGGTCCCAGCGGGTGACGGGCTGGCCGGCATCCACGACGGCCTGCACCTCGACGAGCGGCTCGAAGCCGGCGCCCCCGAGCCGCACGGTGTCGATCCCCAGGTGCACGAGGAGGCCCGTGCCCTCGGGGGTGCGGACGACGAACGCGTGCGGGTGCAGCGTGACGACCGTGCCGGCCACCGGCGAGACGGCCTCGCCCGGCCCGCCGGTCGGCTCGACGGCGACCCCTGCCCCGACCATCTCAGCGGAGAAGACGGGGTCGGGAACCTCGGCGAGGGGGCGCACGAGGCCGGCGACGGGCGCGAGCACCACGCTCACATGAGGTCCTCGATGTCCTCCGCGAGGTTGTCGGCCTCGGGGCCGACGACGACCTGCACGACCGACCCGGCGCGGATGACGCCGTGGGCGCCGGCAGCCCTCAGGGCGGCCTCGTCGACGAGGCCGGCGTCGGTGACCTCGGTGCGCAGCCGGGTGATGCAGGGCTCGATCTCGACGATGTTCGCGGCGCCGCCGAGGGCGGCGAGGATCTGCTCTGCCTTGCTGCTCATCAGGGGGCCTTTCGACGGGAGTTGACGGGTGCTCGAGCGGGGTGCATCCTCGCTGGGGCGAACTGGACCGTACCAGTCAGGACCACCAGTGCCGAGAGGGGAGCGCCACCGTGCCGAGCATGCCGCCCCCGGCGCCCCACCGCATCACCGACGGGGCCGAGCCGACCGTGCCGACCGTGCCGAGCCGGCCCCGCCGGGAGCCCCACCGCATCACCGACGGGGTCGAGCCGAAGCACGTGCAGCTGCGCTCGGTCCTCGCGACGATGGCCGCCACCGAGCTCCTCCCCGACTCCGCCATCCCGTCCGAGCGCGAGCTCATGGAGCGCTTCGCCGTGTCGCGCGCCACCGTCCGCCGCGCCATCGAGGCGCTCATCGGCGACGGCGTGCTGCAGCGCGTCCAGGGCAAGGGGACCTTCGTCGCGCCGCCCCGGGTGCGCTCGCACCTCCACCTCGCGTCGTTCACCCGGGACATGCGGCGACGGGGCCTGTCGCCGTCGACCCGCGTCGTGCGCGTCGAGGCGGCCGCGCCACCCGACGACGTGGCCCGATGGTTCGGCCTCGCCCCCGGCGCACCTGCCTGGCGGGTCGAGCGGGTGCGGCTGGCCGCCGGCGAGCCGATGGCCTTCGAGAGGGGGTGGTACTCCCCCGAGCTGCTCCCCGGCCTCGACCGGCACGACCTCGCCGCATCCCTCCACGAGCTGTTCGCGCGGGAATACTCCCGGCCCGTCGACTCGGCCGAGCAGTCGGTGCGCGCCGAGGTCGCCGACGCCGCCCTGGCCCACCACCTCGAGGTGCGCGTCGGTGACCCGATCCTCGCCGTCGACCGCTCGAGCCGCAGCGAGGGAGCCCCGCTCGAGCGGGTGCTCAGCCACTACCGCGGCGACCGCTACGAGCTGTACCTCTCCCTGGGCGACACCGTGCCCGGGAACCCGCAGCACCACCCCCGAGGAGGGAACCACCGATGAGCACCGCGGACGTCACCGCCGGGGAGGCCGCGAGGAAGCGGATCAACCTGGCCCCGGTCCAGAGGTTCGGGCGCAGCCTCATGCTCCCCATCGCGGCACTCCCGGTCGCGGCGCTCATGCTGCGCCTCGGCCAGCCGGACCTGCTCGGGGCCGAGGGCCTCGGCTGGGACACCGTCGCCGCCGTCGTCGGTGCGGGCGGCAACGCCCTCTTCGCGAACCTGCCGCTCCTGTTCGCCGTCGGCGTGGCCATCGGCATGGCGAGGAAGGCCGACGGCTCCACCGCGCTCGCCGCCGTCGTCGGCTACCTCGTCTTCAAGGGGGTCGGCGACGCGGTGTCGCCCTTCGTGCTGCCGCCCCCCAAGCCGGGCGAGGAGCAGGAGCTCATCAACTACGGCGTGCTCGGCGGCATCCTCTGTGGGTTCATCGCGGCCCGGCTCTGGGAGCGCTACTACCGGATCTCGCTCCCGCCGTACCTCGCGTTCTTCGGCGGCCGCCGCTTCGTGCCGATCGTCACCGGCTTCGCCACGCTCGTGCTCGCGGTGCTGCTCAGCATCATCTACCCCGCCTTCGACGCGGGCCTGACGCACCTGGGTGAGTGGGTCGCCGCGAACTCGATCATCGGCGGCTTCGTCTACGGCACGGCCAACCGGCTCCTCATCCCCCTCGGCCTGCACCACATCCTCAACTCGGTGCCGTGGTTCCTCATCGGCGAGTACGTCCCTCCGGCCGGCGGCGAGGCGGTGCAGGGCGACATCGCACGGTTCCTCGCGGGCGACCCCACCGCCGGCGCCTTCATGACCGGGTTCTTCCCCATCATGATGTTCGCCCTCCCGGCGGCGGCGCTCGCGATCTACCAGGAGGCCCGGCCGCGCGCGAAGAAGGCGGTCGGGGGGCTCATGGCGTCGGCCGCGCTCACCGCCTTCCTCACCGGCGTCACCGAGCCGCTCGAGTTCGCCTTCATGTTCGTCGCCTGGCCGCTCTACGTCCTCCACGCGGTGCTCACCGGAACGTCGATGGCCCTGGCCAACGCACTGGGCGCCAAGGACGGGTTCGGCTTCAGCGCAGGGTTGTTCGACTTCGTCCTCAACTGGAACATCGCGACCCGGCCGGGGCTGCTCATCGTCATGGGGCTGGGCTACGCCGCCGTCTACTACGTGCTCTTCCGCGTCGTCATCCGCCGGTGGAACCTGCGCACCCCCGGGCGCGAGGACGAGGAGGCTGACGAACTGTGATCCTCACCGCCGACCGCGTCGCCCTCCCCGCCGGGCTCGTCGGGCCCGGGTGGGCGGCGACGTCCGGCGACCGGGTCACCGGCGCCGGCGCGGGGATGCCGTCCGCACCGGCCGACCGCCACCTCACCGGCCTGCTCGTCCCCGGCTTCGTCGACCAGCACTGCCACGGCGGTGGGGGCGCCTCGTTCACCACCGGCGACCGCGCCGAGGCGGAGCGGGTCATCGCGACCCACCGTGCCCACGGCACGACGACGATGGTCGCGAGCCTCGTCACCGACACCGAGGAGCGCCTCGTCGCGTCGCTGCGCGCCCTGGCCCCGCTCGTGCGCACCGGCGAGCTGGCCGGGCTCCACCTCGAGGGTCCGTGGCTGAGTCCCGGCCGGTGCGGCGCCCACGACCCGACGCTGCTCCGCGTGCCCGAGCCCGCCGCGGTCGCCCGCCTGCTCGATGCCGGCGAGGATGCCGTGCGGATGGTCACGCTCGCCACCGAGCTCGACCACGGGCTCGACGCCGTGGCCCTGCTGGCCGGGCGGGAGGTGGTCGTGGCGCTCGGGCACACCGACGCGACGTACGCCGACACCCTCGCCGCGATCGGGGCCGGCGTCACCGTCGCCACCCACCTGTTCAACACGATGCCCCCGGTGCACCACAGGGAACCGGGCCCGGTGCTCGCGCTCACCGCCGACGAGCGCGTCGTCGTCGAGCTCGTCGCCGACGGCATCCACCTCCACCCCGAGGTGCTGCGCCGGGCCGCCGCGTCGGCGCCGGGCCGGTTCGCGCTCGTCACCGACGCGATGGCCGCCGCGGGCGCGGGGGACGGCGACCACGTCCTCGGGCCCTCGGTGGTCCGGGTGCGCGACGGCGTCGCCCGGCTCGTCTCGAACGGCGCCATCGCGGGCAGCACGCTCACGATGGACCGGGCCCTGCGGTACGCGGTGACGGTGGCCGGGGTCCCCCTGGAGGCGGCCGTCGAGGCCGCGACGGCGACACCGGCACGCGTGCTCGGCATCCCGGACGTCGGCGCCCTCGAGGCCGGCCGGCGGGCCGACCTCGTCCACCTCGACGACGACCTCGAGGTGGTCGCCGTCATGCGCGCGGGCGCGTGGCTGGAGGTCAGCTGACCGGGACGTGCTCCTCGGCGCCCGCCACCTCGGCCCGCTCGAGGTGCCGGCGCCGCGCCGCGATGAGCGCGAGGGCGAGGCCGCCGGAGACGACCGGCACGGCATACGCCGGCTGTGCCCCCCAGGCCTCGATCGCCCAGCCGGCGACGGCGGACCCCGCCGAGATGCCGATGAGGATGCCGGTGATCGCGATCGCCATCCCCTCGGTGACGAGAGCCTTCGGCACGAGGCGCTGGGCGAGCGACAGGCTCGTGATGAGCATCGGCGCGGTCGCCGAGCCCGCGACGAACATGACGACGGCGAGCGGCCAGAGCCCGTCGACGAGCAGGGCCGGGACCTCGAGGACGAACATGGCCGCCGCGGCCAGGACGAGCCGGCGGGTCAGGGTGGAGCGCATGACCCGGCTGCCGAAGACGATGCCGGCGAGCGTCGAGCCGAGCGCGAAGGCGCCGAGGATGACGCTCGAGAACCCGGTGGACCCCTGCTCCTTGGCGTACGCCACGGCGATGACCTCGTTGGCGCCGAAGATGACGCCGGTCATGACGAGGGCGGTCGCCACGAGCAGCAGCCCGGGCCGGCGCACGGCGAGCCCCGCCGGCCGCTCGGCGTGCGGCACGACGGGCGGTTCGGTGGCGCGTGCAGCGAGGAAGGTGAGCATGCCGACGGTGAAGAACAGCTCCGCGATGAGCAGGCCCGCCTCGGGGAACCACAGCGTCGAGACGAGCACGGCGAGCACGGGCCCGAGCACGAACGACGCCTCGTCGGCGACCTGCTCGAAGGACATCGCCGTGTGCAGCCGGTCGGGGTCGTCGCGGTAGATGTGGGCCCACCGGGCGCGGGACATCGGGCCTGGCTCGGGAAGCACCGCCGACAGGCCGTAGAAGAGGAAGAGACTCCACGCCGGGGCGTCGCGCCACGACAGCGCGGCCACCGTGACGCCGCACAGCGCCGAGAACAGCACGAACGGGAGGGCGATGCGGCGCTGGCCGTGCTTGTCGACGAGGCGGCCGAGCACCGGGCCGGCGACGGCGAGCACCGCGAGACCGACCGCCGAGACGGCCCCGGCGAGGCCGAAGGACCCTCGACGCTCGCTGACCATGACGATGACGGCGACGCCGAACATCGCCCCGCCGGTGCGCGACAGCGAGGTGCCGGCGATGAAGCGGGTGGCGCCGGGGACGCGGAAGAGGGGTGCGTAGGCGGACAGCATCACCGGAAGGCGGACTCGCCGGTGAGGGCCTGGCCGATGACGAGGGTGTGCATCTCGACCGTGCCCTCGTAGGTGAGCACCGACTCGAGGTTGTTGGCGTGCCGCATCACGGGGTACTCACCGCTCACGCCGTTGGCGCCGAGGATCGTGCGCGCGGTGCGGCAGATCTCGAGGGCCTTCGTGATGTTGTTGTACTTGCCGACCGACACCTGCTCGGGGCGCAGGCCCACGGTGTCCTTGCGACGGCCGAGGTGCAGGGCGAGCAGCTGGCCGAGCTGCAGCTCGGTCGCCATGCTCGCGAGCTTGGCCTGGGTCAGCTGGAAGCCGGCGATGGGACGGCCGAACTGGATGCGCTCCATCGAGTAGCGACGGGCTGCCTCGAGCGAGGACCGCGCGGCGCCGAGCGAACCCCAGACGATGCCGTAGCGGGCCTCCGACAGGCAGGCGAGCGGGCCCTTGAGGCCCGTGACGTCCGGCAGCACGGCATCCGCGGGGAGCCGGAGGCCCTCGAAGGTGAGCTCGGAGGTGACCGACGCGCGCAGGGACATCTTGTGGGTGAGCTTGTGCGCGGCGAATCCCGGTGTGTCGGTGGGCACGACGAATCCACGGATGCCGCCGTTCTCCTCACCGGCGTTCGCCCAGACGACGGCGACGTCGGCGATCGAGCCGTTCGTGATCCACATCTTCGACCCGTTGAGCACCCAGTCGTCGCCGTCCTTGCGGGCGCGCGTGCGCATCGAGCCGGGGTCGGAGCCATGGTCGGGTTCGGTGAGGCCGAAGCAGCCGATCGCCTCGCCGGTGGCCATCCGCGGCAGCCACTGCTGCTTGTGCTCCTCGGTGCCGAAGCGCCAGATCGCGAACATGGCGAGGCTGCCCTGGACCGAGACGAGCGAGCGGATGCCGGAGTCGCTCGCCTCGAGCTCGAGGCAGGCCAGCCCGTAGTCGACCGCCGACATCCCGGCGCAGCCGTAGCCGTGGAGGTGCATGCCGAGCAGGCCGACCCTGCCGAACTCACGGGCGAGCTCGCGGGCAGGCAGGTCGCCCTCCTCGTACCACTGCATGACGTGCGGGTCGACGACGTCGGCGCAGACCTGGCGGGTCGCCGCCCGGATCGCCTTCTCCTCGTCGGTGAGCAGGCTGTCGACGTCGACGAGGTCGAGGGGGTCGGAGGGTCGCTTCGGCATCGACGAGGTGGCGCTCATGCCTCCATCATGACGGGTGCCGCGACCGACCGCGACCACGGATTCCGTAGGCGTCGGCAGCCGCGGGCATCCGGATCCGCGCCGACCGCTCGCGCTGAGTGCGGAAGTGGTCGCTGGGGGCAGCCACGTGCCCGCTCGTGCCGAGCGGGCGGGCCGGAAGGCCAGCGGGGGTTGGGGCCCGGAAGTCAGGGGCGGGCCGAGGCGGCGCCGAGGAGCGCGGCCAGCCCGAGCGCGCTGCGCGGGTCGTAGGCCGCCCGCCACAGCCCGCCGTGGGCCGCGGCGTAGGCCTCGTCCTGCCACGGGTGCTCGTGGGCGGGCGACCCGGCGACGAGGTCGTGGACGAGCAGGGCCGCCATGAGCGTGTTCGCCGTGCCCGGCTCGAAGACCTCGACGCCGAAGCGGTGGGCCCCGGCGTACGCCGCGGCGAGCGCGCGGTTCTTGACGACCGAGCGGGTGCGGGTGGGCGGGGCGATCTTGAACGACACCGTCGCCCCCTGGGCCCGGGCCGACGTGGCCCGCCAGCGCTGGATCCGCTTGGCGAGGAGGTAGTTCGGGCCCTGCTGGAGGACGACGGAGTCGTTGATGCCGGGGTCCTCGCCGGGCCGGTAGTTGCGGCGCAGCAGGCGACCCCCGGACAGCGTGCGCAGTGGGCCGCGCAGCATTTTCGAGGTGCGCCGCTCGGCGTAGGAGCGGGTCGAGGCGTCGACGGCCTCACCGGGGACGGCGAACACGTCGGTGGGGGTGGCGAGGAAGGACAGGGCCGAGTCGGGGCGGGCGAGGCGCACGATGCGGGTCATGGCGTCGACGGCGGTGCTGACCCGCACGTTCATCGCCCCGTCGGCGTAGACGTAGTTGCCGACGACGAGCGACCCGGGCAGCCCGCAGACCCAGCCGGTGGCCGTCGGGAGGTCGTGGACGAGGTCGACCCCGGCGCGCTCGGCCAGCGGCGAGGAACCGGGTGAGGCCGGCACGAGGAGCCGGCCGGCGAACCCGGCGGTGTCGTCGAGCAGCCGGGTCCACAGCTCGGGGCGCGGCAGGTCGACGGCCGCGACGGTGGCGCCCCAGCGCAGGAGCGAGCGCAACGGCCCCATCTCGGCTGCCGCGCCGAGCACGACGACGGTGCGCCCCTCGAGCCGCAGCCAGTCGGGGTTGTCGATGACGGCGCCCACGGCGTCGCGCAGGCTCGGCTCGACGACGCCGTCGGCGACCCAGGCGTCGAGGCGACGGCGCAGGTCGTCGCCGGCGAGGCGGGAACCCCGGTAGGGCACCGTGAGTGCGGTGTCGGGTTCGCCGGCGCCGCCGAGGCTCTCGGTGGCCAGGCTGTCCGCGGGGCTGCCGACGACCCCGCCGAGCGCGGCGTCGAGGCCGCACTCGGCACCGTCGGGGTCGCGCCAGCGCATCCGGGCGTGCACTGCGGCGAGCCCGGCGTCCGCGATCGCCACGGCATCCTCGGGTCGGGCCAGGCCGGCCTCGACGAGCCGGCGGAAGTGGGTGAGGTAGCCGCTGCGCCAGTTCGTCTCCCGCTTGGCCGCAGCTGCGCCGACGGGGTCGACCCGCCGCAGGGCCTCGGCGACGACGGCACGACCGGTGGCACTGGTCGAACGCCGGCCGTCGACCTCGGGGAAGACGACACCCAGCGGCTCGTCGCGCGTCGCCACCGCTCAGCCCCAGACGAGGCCGCGGGCCGGGTCGGCGAGGATGGCGGCGACGTCGGCGAGGTATCGGCTCCCGAGCTCACCGTCGACGAGGCGGTGGTCGAAGCTCAGCGCGAGCGTCGTGACCCACCGCGGCTCGATCGACTCGGCGCCGTCGGGCCCGGTGACGACCCACGGGCGGCGGTCGATCGCGCCGAAGGCCATGATCGCCGACTCCCCCGGGTTGAGGATGGGCGTGCCGGCGTCGACGCCGAAGACCCCGACGTTCGTGATCGTGATCGTGCCGCCCGCCATGTCGGCGGGCTGGGTGCGACCCTCGCGGGCCGTCGCGGTGAGGGCGCCGATGGCCTCGGCGAGCTCGTGCATCGTCATCCGGTCGGCGTCCTTGACGTTCGGGACGACGAGACCTCGAGGGGTGGCCGCGGCGATGCCGAGGTTGACGTAGTGCTTGAGCACGATCTCCTGGGCCGCCTCGTCCCAGCTGGCGTTGACCCCGGGGTTGCGGCGCACCGCGACGCACATCGCCCTGGCGAGCACGAGGAGCGGCGTGACCTTGACGTCGCGGAACTCCCTGTCCTTCTTGAGCCGGTCGACGAGGTCCATCGTCGCGGTGACGTCGACGGTGACCCACTCGGTGACGTGCGGCGCCGTGAACGCGCTGCCGACCATCGCCTGGGCGGTCATCTTGCGCACGCCCTTGATCGGGACCCGGCTCTCGCGCTCACCGCCGGCCGGCCACGAGGCGGCGCCGACCGGCATCCCCCCGCCGGATGCCGTGGCGCCCGCGGCGCTCGACGGCCCACCTCCCGCGGCCGCGGCCTCGACGTCGGCCCGGGTGACGACCCCGCCGTCGCCGGTGGGGGTGACCGAGGCGAGGTCGACGCCGAGGTCCTTGGCGAGCTTGCGGACGGGCGGCTTGGCGAGGGCGCGCACCCGGGCGCCGGTGAGCGGCACGCCCTCGGCTCCCGACTCGAGCGGCTCGAGTGGTTCGAGTGGTTCGATCGCGACGTCGCCGCCTCCCTTCCCGGACAGCCCCGGGCCCTCGAGCTTCTCCGGCCGGGACGACGTGCGGGGGCGGCGCTTGGCCTCGGTCTGCCTGACCCCGTAGCCGACGAGCACCGCGGTGCGGCCCGTGGAGGTCGTGCCGCCGATGAGCCCCTCGGCGATCGCCTCCGATGCCGGGGCCCCGGCAGGTGCGGAGGCGCCTGTGGGAGGCGAGGCGGGCGCGGAAGCCGGCGCGACGGCATCCGGCGTGGCCGTGCCGGACGAACCCCCACCGTCCGGGGGAACGCTGGTCGGGGACAGGGGGGGCTCATCGGGTGACCCGATGAAGCTGGGGTCGTCGATCGTGATGATGACGGTGCCGACCTCGACGGTGTCACCCTCGGCGGCGTGCAGCGCCGCGACGGTGCCGGCGAACGGCACGGGCAGCTCGACGAGCGACTTGGCCGTCTCGACCTCGACGACGACGTCGTTGACCCTGACCGTGTCGCCGACCGCCACGTGCCACGTGACGAGCTCGGCCTCGGTCAGGCCCTCACCCGGGTCAGGGAGCTTGAACTCACGAAGAGCCATGTGCCAGAACCCTTTCAGTAGGCGAGGGAGCGGTCGACGGCGTCGAGCACCCGGTCGAGGTCGGGGAGGAACTCCTCCTCGATGCGGCTCGGCGGGTAGGGCACGTCGTAACCGCCGACGCGGAGCACCGGCGCCTCGAGGTGGTAGAACGCGCGCTCGGTCACGAGGGCCGAGATCTCCGCGCCGAGGCCGAGGAAGGTCGAGGCCTCGTGGACGACGACGACCCGCCCGGTCCGCCTCGCCGAGGCGAGGATGACGTCCTCGTCGAGGGGGGAGAGCGAGCGCAGGTCGATGACCTCGAGCGAGCGCCCCTCCTCCTCGGCGGCCTGGGCGGCCTGTAGGCAGGTCTTGACCATCGGGCCGTAGGCGAGCAGCGTGACGTCGGTGCCCTCGCGGAGCACCCGGGCCGACCCGAGCGGGCCCTCGGGGGCGTCGCCCACCTCGCCCTTGTCCCAGTAGCGGCGCTTCGGCTCGTAGAAGACGACGGGGTCGTCGGTCTCGATCGCCTGCCGGATCATCCAGTGCGCGTCGTGCGGGTTGGAGCAGGCGACGACGCGCAGGCCGGCGGTGTGCGCGAAGTAGGCCTCGTTGGACTCGCTGTGGTGCTCGACCGCCCCGATGCCGCCGCCGAACGGGATGCGGATGACGATCGGCATCGCGACGTAGCCGAGCGAGCGGGCCCGCAGCTTGGCGACCTGGCTCACGATGTGGTCGAACGCCGGGTACACGAAGCCGTCGAACTGGATCTCGACGACTGGGCGGTAGCCGCGCAGGGCCATGCCGATCGCCGTGCCGAGGATGCCGGCCTCGGCGAGCGGGGTGTCGATGACCCGCTCCTCGCCGAAGTCCTTCTGCAGGCCCTCGGTGACCCGGAAGACACCGCCGAGCTTGCCGATGTCCTCACCGAGGAGGACGACCTTGGGGTCGCGCTCCATGGCGGCCCGCAGGCCGCTCGTGATGCCCTTCGCGAGGGTCGTCGTCGGGGCGCTCACCGCTGGGCCTCCTCGAAGGACGCCTGGTAGGCCTCGAACTCGGCCCGCTCCCGCTCGATGAGGGGGTGCCGCTCGGCGTAGACGTGGTCGAACATGTCGGTCCCCGGGGGGTCGGGCATCTCGAGGCAGCGACGGCGCACCGAGGTGCCGAGCTCCTCGGCCTCCGCCTCGACGGCCTCGACGAAGTCGGCGTCGGCGCGGCCGGTCGTCGTGAGCCAGCGCTTGAAGCGCTCGATGGGGTCGCGGTGCTTCCACACCTCGACCTCGGCGCTCACGCGGTACTTCGTCGGGTCGTCGGACGTCGTGTGCGCGCCCATCCGGTACGTGTAGGCCTCGATGAACGTCGGGCCCTGACCGGTGCGCGCGGCGTCGAGGGCCGCCTTGGTGACGGCGTAGACGGCGAGCACGTCGTTGCCGTCGACCCGGATGCCGGGAAAGCCGAAGCCGCGGGCGCGGTGCCACAGCGGGGCGCGGGTCTGCTTCTCGTTGGGCTCGGAGATGGCCCACTGGTTGTTCTGGCAGAAGAAGACGACGGGGCTGTTGTTGACGCCCGCGAAGACGAGGGCCTCGGAGACGTCGCCCTGGCTCGTGGCACCGTCGCCGAAGTAGGCGATGACGGCGGTGTCGCGGTCGTCGTCGCCGGTGCCGACGTTGCCGTCGCGCTGGACGCCCATGGCGTACCCCGTGGCGTGCAGCGTCTGGGCGCCGATGATGATCGTGTAGAGGTGGAAGTTCTTCTCGTTCGGGTCCCAGCCGCCGTGGTTGACGCCCCGGAACATGCCGAGGAGGTTGACCGGGTCGACGCCCCGGCACCACGCGACGCCGTGCTCGCGGTAGGTCGGGAAGGCGTAGTCCTGGGGGCGCAGCGCTCGCCCGGAGCCCACCTGGGCGGCCTCCTGGCCGAGCAGGCTGGCCCAGAGGCCGAGCTCACCCTGGCGCTGGAGCGCGGTGGCCTCGGCGTCGAAGCGGCGGATGAGCACGAGGTCGCGGTAGAACCCGCGCAGCTCCTCGTCGGTCAGCGCCTCGACGGCGGCGTCGTGCTCGGGATGGGACACGCGCTCACCCTCGGGGTTGAGCAGCTGCACCATCTCCGGGCCGCCGTCCTGGGCGGGGCGGTCGGGGGCCTCGGCGCGGCTGACGTGGTGGTCCACGCCGAACGCCGTCTCGAGCGGGGCGACGTCGTTGTCGCTCACGGGGCACTCCTTCTCCGGGCTCCCGTGGTGACGGGATGCCGCGTCGGTGCCGGCCGTGCGCGGTGGAGGTGCCCGCCCCGCGCGGCCGACAGGGGTCGTGGTGACCGCGGTGCTGGGTGTGGCGGCGGTCACTGCCGATGTCGGGACCACCGTACCGGTGGGAGCGCGACTTCCACCAAGCCGGACGTGCTGCCGGTGTCAGGCGTACGCCAGCTCGCCCGGGGTGAGGACGCGCAGCCACTGGCCGCGGTACCCGTCGACGCGAACCTCGACGCGGCCGCTCGGGTCGAGCGGCTGGTCGTCGCGCCCGTCGAGGACGTCGCGCAGCACCGTGCCCTCGGGGACCGTCCCGAGGTCGAGGGTGACGAGCGCGTCGTCGGCACCGAGGTTGTGGATCGCGAGCAGGCGCCAGTCCTCGCACCGGCAGACGTGGGCGAGCACGGCGGGCACGTCGTGGTCGAGCACCTCGACGTCGGACCACCCGATCTGCGGCATCTGCCGGTAGCGGCGGATGAGGGTGCGCACGAACGACCAGAGCGAGCCGGGGTCCTGGCGCTGGTCGGCGGCGTTGACGTGCTCCGGGCCCCACAGCCCGGCGGGCTGCGGGCGGGTGAGCCGGCGCCTCGGTGCGGTGGAGAAGCCGCCGTTCGCACCGGCATCCCACTGCATCGGGGTGCGGACGGCGAGGCGCCCCTCGACGTCGAGGTTCTCGCCGAGCCCGATCTCCTCGCCGTAGAAGAGCGTCGGGGTGCCGGGCAGGGAGAACATGAGCGAGTAGACGAGTCGGATGCGGCGCTGGTCGCCGCCGAGCATCGTCGGCAGCCGTCGACGCAGCCCACGGCCGTACAGCTGCATGCCCGGGTCGGGCCCGAACGCGGCGAACACCTCCTTGCGCTCCGCGATGCTCAGCTTGTCGAGGGTGAGCTCGTCGTGGTTGCGCACGAAGTTGGCCCACTGGCTCGTGACGTCGAGCGGGGGGCGCTCGCGCAGCGCGGAGGTGAGCGGACCGGCATCCCCGCGGGCGAGGGAGAGGTAGAGGCGCTGCATGCCGTTGAAGTCGAACTGCATGTTGAGGCCGTCGCCGTCCGCGCCGCCGAAGAACTCCTTCTGCTGCGGGTAGGGGAGGTTGACCTCGCCGAGCAGGGCGGCGTCGCCGAGGCGGCGGGTCACGAAGTCGCGGACGTCCTTGAGGTAGCGCTGCGGGTCGAAGCCCCCGGGCTCGGAGCCGGGGTAGGTGTCCTCGGCGAAGAGGAACGGCACGGCGTCGATCCGGAAGCCGGAGACGCCGAGCTCGAGCCAGAAGCCGAGGGTGCGCGCGATCTCCTCCTGGACGGCCGGGTTGGCGACGTTGAGGTCGGGCTGGGTCTTGTAGAAGTGGTGGAGGTAGTACTCGCCGGTCTTGTCGTCGAGCTCCCAGATGCTGTCCTCCTGGTCGGGGAAGACGACCTCGGCCTTGCTCGTGCGGGGCTTCGTCGGCGACCACACGTAGTGCCGGCGGTAGGGGTCGTCGACGCTGCGTCGGGCGCTCCGGAACCACGGGTGACGGTCGGAGGTGTGGTTCATGACGAAGTCGACGATGACCCGGATGCCGCGGCTGCGGGCCGTGCGGACGAGCTCGACGAAGTCGCCGAGGGTGCCCAGGCGCGGGTCGACCCCGAAGAAGTCGGTGATGTCGTAGCCGTCGTCGCGCCCGGCGGTCGGGTAGAAGGGCATGAGCCACAGGCAGGTCACCCCGAGGTCGGCGAGGTACTCGAGCCGCTCGGTCATGCCGCGCAGGTCGCCGATGCCGTCGCCGTCGGAGTCCTGGAAGGTCTCGACGTCGGCGCAGTAGAAGACGGCCGACTTCCACCACACGTCACCGGTCTGGGAGAGCCTCATCGGCTCGCTCCCAGCTGGGGCAGGACGTGCTCGCCGAAGGTGTCGATGAAGGCCTCCTGCTGCTTGCCGACGAAGTGCAGGTAGACCTCCTCCCAGCCCTGCTCGAGGTACTCGTGGAGCCAGGCGGCGTGCCGGGCCGGGTCGCTCGAGACGTTGACGACGTCCGCGACCTGCTCCGGGGTGACCGTGCGCGCCATCGTGTCGAAGGCCTCGACGGTCTCGGTGTCCCACGAGACGGGCGGCCCGTGGACGTTGCTGCGCCACTGGTCGTGGGCGATGGCCAGAGCCTCGTCGTCGGTCGCGGCCCAGCTGAGGTGGACCTGGAGGCGGGCGGGGCCACGGCCACCGGCGCCGCGGTAGGCGTCGAGAACCTGGCGAAGGGTGTCGAGCGGCTGGTTGACCGTGACGAGGCCGTCGGCCCACGCCGCGTGCCGTGCGGCGGTCGCCGGAGTGACAGCCGGCCCGATGAGGGGTGGGACGGCATCCGGGAGGGACCACAGACGACCGCGGTTGACGGTGACGAGGCCGTCGTGGCTGACCTCTTCACCCGTGAGGAGCCGGCGGATGACGTCGACGCACTCGACGAGGCGCGCGTCGCGGACCTCCTTGCGGGGCCAGGGGTCGCCGGTGACGCGCTCGTTGCTCGCCTCGCCGGAACCCAGCGCCGCCCAGAAGCGGCCGGGGAACATGCTCGCGAGGGTGGCGATGGCCTGAGCGGTGATGGCGGGGTGGTAGCGCTGGCCGGGGGCCGTGACGACGCCGAACGGCAGGCTCGTCGTCGCGAGGGCGGCGCCGAGGAAGGACCAGGCGAAACCCGACTCGCCCTGGCGCTGCGACCACGGCGACAGGTGGTCGCTCGACATGGCCGCCGTGAAGCCCGCCTGCTCGGCGTGCTGGACGTCGCGGAGCAGGCGCGCGGGGGCGACCTGCTCGTGGGAGCAGTGGAATCCGATGACCGTCATGCGGACCCACGCAACCCGAGATGCCCGCCCGGGTCAAGTCGCGGACCTGCGGGAACGCGCGACGATGCCTGCGCAAGGGGTGTCGCCGGGGTGTCCGGCTCGGCGGGTTGCCAGCCCCAGCCGGTCAGTGGGGGCGCGGTGGAGCGGTAGGTGTGCCCGGTGGGGGTGATGACCTCAAGCTCGCGCGGGTGTCCCGGGGACA
>NZ_BAABGM010000021.1:0-6061 GCF_039541575.1 Fodinibacter luteus
GGGGCGGGGGGTGGGCGAGGCGGGGGGCGGCGGGGCGGGCGGTGGGCGGGCGCCGCGGGGGGACCGGGTGGGCTGGGAGGATGACCCGGTGCTCACCGACACCGCTTCGACGCAGCTCGTCCTCGACCTCGTCGGTGTCTTCGTCTTCGCCCTGTCCGGCGCCATCGTCGGTGTGCGCCGCGGCCTCGACCTGTTCGGCATCCTCGTCCTCGGGTGGGTGGCGGGGCTGGGCGGCGGGATCATCCGGGACGTCTTCCTCGGCATCACCCCGCCTGTCGGCGTGAGCGACTGGCGGCTCCTCGCGGCGGCGGTCGTCGCGGGCCTCATCGTCTTCCTCCTCCACGGCACGTGGCAGGCGGCCGCCGAGCGCCACCCCGACGCACGGTGGCGGCGGGTGTCGTTCACGGTGCGCATGCTCGACGCCGCGGGTCTGGCCGTGTTCGCCGTGAGTGGCGCCCTCGTCGCCCTCGGTGCCGAGGCCGGCGCGCTCGCCGCGGTGCTCATCGGCGGCATCACCGGCATCGGTGGTGGGCTGCTGCGCGACGTGCTCACCGGGCAGGTGCCCGAGGTGCTGCGTCGCGAGCTGTACGCCGTGCCGGCTCTCGCGGGCGCCGCCCTCGTCGTCGTGCTCCACGAGGCGGGCGCCCTCACGACCCTCACAGCGTGGATCGCGGTCGCGCTCGTCTTCGTGACCAGGGTCGTCGCCGTCGTGCTCGACCTCAACGCCCCACGGGCGCTGCGCAGCGGCCCCTGACGGCCCGGGACGGGTCAGCCGTCCGCTGGACGGTCGTGCCGCCCGCCGGGTGGGGCCGGGCGGCCGGCCAGTCAGCAGTCCGGGCTGCCGGCGGCTCCGGTCGGGCGGGCCGTCAGAGCGGACTGCCCGCTCGCTCGGGTGCGAGCTGCCGGCCGGCCGGTCGGTCCGGACTGCCCGCCGCTCCGGGTGCGCGCTGCCGGCCCGGCGGTCGGGTCCGGACTGCCCGCCGCTCGGGTGCGAGCTGCCGGCCGGCCGGTCGGGTCCCGACTGCCCGCGGCTGCGAGCTGCCGACCGGTCAGTCCGGGCTGCCCGTCTCGAGGAGCCGGCGGAACCCTGCCTCGTCGAGGATCCGCAGGCCGAGCTCGCGGGCCTTGTCCTCCTTGGACCCCGCGTTCTCCCCGACGACGACGTAGTCGGTCTTCCTCGACACCGACCCGGAGGCCTTCCCCCCGTGGGCGAGGATCGCCTCCTTGGTCTCGTCGCGCGAGAAGCCCTCGAGCGAACCGGTGACGACGACGGTGAGGCCGGCCAGGGTCGGCTCGACGGCGTCGTCACGTTCGTCGACCATCCGCACCCCGTCGGCGGCCCAGCGGTCGACGATGGCCACGTGCCACTCGTTGCCCGGCCGGTCGAACCAGTCGCGCACCGACTCGGCGATGACGGGGCCGACGCCCTCGACGCCGGACAGCTCGTCGACCGAGGCGGCACGCACGGCCTCCATCGACCCGAAGTGCTGGGCGATCGCGCGGGCGGCGGTGGGGCCGACGTGGCGGATCGACAGGGCCACGAGCACCCGCCACAGCGGCTGCTGCTTCGCGGCCTCGAGGTTGGCGACGAGCTTGTGGCCGTTGGCCGACAGCACCCGACCGTCGACGACGGCCCCCGGCGGGTCGGTGCGCTTGGCGGCCCGCGTGTACAGCGGCACCTTCGCGATGTCGTCGGCGGTGAGTGAGAACAGGGTCGACTCGTCGTGGAGCACCCCCGACTCGAGCAGGGCGATGGAGCCCTCCCAGCCCAGGGCCTCGATGTCGAACGCGCCGCGTGAGGCGAGCCCGAACAGCCGCTCGCGCAGCTGGCTCGGGCACGAACGCGCGTTCGGGCAACGGATGTCCTTGTCGCCCTCCCTCTCGTACGCGAGCTCGGTGCCGCACGCCGGGCAGCGCGTCGGCATCTCGAAGGCGCGCTCGGTGCCGTCGCGCAGGTCGACGACCGGGCCGAGGATCTCGGGGATGACGTCGCCCGCCTTGCGCAGCACGACCGTGTCGCCGATGAGGACGCCCTTGCGGCGGACCTCGTGGGCGTTGTGCAGGGTGGCCATCGAGACGGTCGACCCGGCGACGGTCACCGGCTCCATGACGCCGAAGGGGGTCACCCGGCCGGTGCGCCCGACGTTGACCTGGATGTCGAGCAGCCTGGTGTTGACCTCCTCGGGTGGGTACTTGAACGCGATGGCCCAGCGCGGGGCGCGGGACGTCGCCCCGAGCTGGCGCTGCACGCTCACCTCGTCGACCTTGACGACGACCCCGTCGATCTCGTGCTCGACGCTGTGCCGTCGTTCGCCGTAGCCGTCGACGAAGGCCTGCACCTCGTCGACGGTGTCGAGGACCCGGTAGTGGCTGCTGACCGGCATCCCCCACGCCTTGAGCAGCTCGTAGGCCTGACTCTGGGTCGCGACGTCGAGGCCGCGGCGGGCGCCGAGGCCGTGGACGAGCATGCGCAGCGGACGGGTCGCCGTGACCCGGGGGTCCTTCTGGCGCAGCGACCCCGCCGCGGCGTTGCGCGGGTTGGCGAACGGCGCCCTTCCGGCCTCGACGAGGCGGGCGTTGAGGTCGCCGAAGGCCTCGATGGGGAAGAACACCTCGCCGCGGACCTCGACGAGCTCGGGCACGTCGTCGCCGGCGAGCTCGGTCGGGATGCCGTGGATCGTGCGGACGTTGAGCGTGACGTCCTCGCCGGTGCGGCCGTCGCCGCGGGTCAGGGCACGGGTGAGGCGGCCCCGCTCGTAGAGCAGGTTGACCGCGAGCCCGTCGATCTTGAGCTCGCACAGGTAGTGCAGGCTGGCTCCCCCGGCGTCGCGCTCGACGCGGGTGGCCCACGCGGACAGCTCGTCGGCGCTGAAGGCGTTGTCGAGGCTGAGCATGCGCTCGAGATGGTCGACCGCGGTGAAGTCGGTGGAGAACACCGCACCCCCGACCTGCTGGGTGGGGCTGTCGGGGGTTCGCAGGCCGGGGTGCGCGTCCTCGAGGTCGTTGAGGCGGCGCATGAGGGCGTCGTACTCGCCGTCGCTGATCGTCGGGGCATCGCGGACGTGGTAGGCGAACTGGTGCTCGCGGGCCTGCTCGGCGAGCGTGGTCCACTCGTGGCGGACGTCGTCGGGCACGACGTCGCTCGGCTGCTGCGCGGCGGGGTCGTTCGGCGTCTCGCTCACGCGGCCATCCTGCCGCAGCGCACCGACGGTCACGATGACGAGGGCGAGGGACCGCGCGAGGCGCGGTGGGGCGGTGCAAGAGTGAGCCCATGACCGCAGCGCTCCATCCACGGGTCCAGCCCCACTTCGAGAAGGTCCTGTCGCGCAACCCCGGGGAGGTGGAGTTCCACCAGGCGGTCTACGAGGTCATGCTCAGCCTCACCCCGATGATCGGCACGCGGCCCGAGTACGCCCAGTGGTCGGTGTTGTCCCGCATGTGCGAGCCGGAGCGGCAGATCATCTTCCGGGTGCCCTGGGTCGACGACGAGGGGCGGGTGCAGATCAACCGCGGCTTCCGCGTGGAGTTCAACTCCGCGCTCGGGCCGTTCAAGGGCGGCCTGCGGTTCCACCCGAGCGTCAACCTTTCGATCATCAAGTTCCTCGGCTTCGAGCAGGTCTACAAGAACGCCCTGACCGGGATGCCGATCGGCGGCGGCAAGGGCGGCTCGGACTTCGACCCCAAGGGCCGCTCCGAAACCGAGGTCATGCGCTTCTGCCAGTCGTTCATGACCGAGCTGTACCGGCACATCGGTGAGTACACCGACGTGCCCGCCGGCGACATCGGGGTGGGTGGCCGCGAGATCGGCTACCTGTTCGGCCAGTACAAGCGGATCACGAACCGCTACGAGTCAGGGGTCCTCACCGGCAAGGGTCTCGCCGTCGGCGGCTCCCGGGTGCGTACCGAGGCCACCGGCTACGGCACGGTGTTCTTCGCCCAGGAGATGCTCGCCGCCGTCGGGGAGTCGCTCGACGGCAAGCGGGTCGTCGTCTCCGGCTCCGGCAACGTGGCGATCTACGCCATCGAGAAGGTGCGCCAGCTGGGGGGCACCGTGGTCGCGTGCTCGGACAGCGGCGGCTACGTCGTCGACGAGGCCGGCATCGACCTCGACCTGCTCAAGGACGTCAAGGAGGTACGCCGGGGTCGGCTGACCGACTACGCGGACGCCCGGAGGGCCGGGGCACGCCACGTGTCGAACGGTTCCGTCTGGGACGTCCCGTGCCAGGTGGCCCTTCCGTGCGCCACCCAGAACGAGCTGCCGGAGAGCGGTGCCCGCGCCCTGCTGTCGAACGGGGTCGAGCTCGTGGCCGAGGGAGCCAACATGCCCTCGACGCCCGAGGCGGTCGCGATGTTCCAGGGGGCCGGAGTGCGGTACGCACCGGGCAAGGCGTCGAACGCCGGTGGCGTGGCCACCAGCGCACTGGAGATGCAGCAGAACGCGAGCCGCGACTCCTGGACCTTCGAGGACACCGAAGAGCGGCTCGAGGCGATCATGAGCTCGATCCACGCCCAGTGCGTCGAGACGGCGGAACGCTACGGAGACCCCGGTAACTACGTCATGGGCGCCAACCTCGCCGCCTATACGCGGGTCGCCGACGCGATGGTCCTCCTGGGCGTGGTCTGACGCGGCAGGTGTCGTCGGGTCGGGACGCTCACCGACTCGGACTCGTCACGGTCCGGCTCGTCAGGGTCTGCTTCGTCACCTCCTCGCCGCGAGCAGTGTGCTTACCCGATCCGCGATATCGCGCCGGGCCGCGCGTCCCTCGGGTGCCGGCAGGAGGGGGTAGTCGTGGATGGCCCCGTGCTCGACGTGGAGGACGAACGGGACGTCCGACGGCATCCGGCGACCGAGCTCGCGGCAGTCGGGCAGCGTGATGTCGCGGGTGCCGACCCACACCTCGACCGGCGGGAGGCCGCTGAGGTCGCCGCGCAGGGGGCTCACCCGGGGGTCGTCCACCCCCAGCTCACCGGCCCATGACGTCGCGATGGGGTGCAGGCCGGCACGGGTGAGCCAGGGGTCGCGCGGCTCGACGGCATCGATCTCGGGGTTGTCCATCGTGAGGTCGACCCAGGGCGCGACGAGCAACAGCCCGGCGATGTGGGCCCGCGTCGCCGGGTCGGACTGCTGGGCCGCGACGAGGGCGAGGCCGCCGCCGGCCGAGTCGCCGGCCAGCACGCACGGACGCCCCGCGGCCGCCAGCGTGGCGACCACCTCGTCGACCAGGTGGACCGCGTCGAGGGCGGTGTGGTGCGGCGCCAAGCCGTAGATGGGGACGTGCACGTCGTACCCGGATCGCCGTGAGAGGTACGCGGCGAACTCCCACTGCTGCTCGACGATCTCGTTCGTGTACGCCCCACCGTGCAGGTAGACCACGACGCCGTTCCCGGATGCCGGGGCACCGCGCCGCCGAGGACGTGCACGTCGCGCTCTCGCACCTGGTCGGTCGTGACCTCGCAGGTCGCGAGGGCGTCGCGCGGCGGGGTGGGCGGGCCCTTGACCGAGTGCAGGAACGCTGTGCCCGCCTCGGCCGTCGCGTAGCGCTTCTTGCGGGTCCAGCGCACGTAGAGGGCCACGGCACTCATCCGCCAGCTCGCCACGACGACCTCGCCTCCTCGACGCGGTCGGACCCTCGCCCCTGCGGTGAGATGTGGAGGGACAGGACCCGCCCCTGACGATGCCACGGATCCGCGGGCGACCGAGCGATGACCCGGAATCGACAGGATCGGGACCCGGACGGTCAATGTTCGCCGTCGCGGCGGTGGCGAGGGCCGTGTGGGGTTCAGGCGACGCCGTCGAGGCTGGCCAGGTGCTGCGCCCAGAACTCGTCGGGCACGTCGTCGTGGTCGACCGCGTTCTCGTCGCCGTGCTCGTACAGGTCCAGCTCGTGCTCCGCCCAGGACTGCTCGTGCGGGTCGTCGCCGGTGATCGCGGCGACGAGCTCGGCCAGTCGCTGCGGGGTCAGCGGTGGCGGGTCGTTGATCGCCTGCTCGACCCGCAACCGTTCCAGGTGCCGGTCGTAGGACCCGTCGGTCAGGTCCCACACCACGTACCGGCCCCGCT
>NZ_BAABGM010000022.1:0-118488 GCF_039541575.1 Fodinibacter luteus
GATGCCGGCAGCGGAGAACCTCTAATGAGAACTGCCGGTTACACCGTTGATCTGACAGACCCGCTCCGCGGGGAGAGCGATCCTCGCCGCAAGCTGAACAAGCGGACCGAGGCGCGGGTTGTCCCTAGCGCGAGGTGCGTCGGACCCAGGCGCTGCCGAGTCGATCGAGGGCCGGCCCCAGGGTTACGACGTCGCGGTCGTAGATCCGACCCGTCTCCAAGCCCGCTGACAGTCGGTCGAGGGCCTGGACGATCTCCGGCAACGTGTTCGCCGACGCGGGCTGCGAGCCACCGAGCGGTGGCTGGAGTGACGGCGTGGGCCTGGCCGACGAACCGGGGATGAACTTGTCGAGCATCGCCGTGATGTCATCCCAAACCTCGCTGTCGAGCTCTCCCGCCAGCCGCCGGCGCTCAAGCCGAACCAGGAGATCGCGGGTCAGGCGCGACGACCGGGCCACTCGATTGATCGCCGACTCGTCCCGTTCCTCCCTCGTCGAAGTGCGCTCGGGACGAGGCTTGGGCGCCTTGGGTACGTCGATCATTCGGATCTGGACGGCCGCCTCGCGTGCTCCTCGACGGGTCACTGCAGCGATGTTCCGACACCGGCTGGAGCACCAAACGGGACGCCTGCCACGGCCCGCATACGAGAGGGGCGCCCAACACTGTGGGCATCCTCGCTGCTCTTCCCCCGACATGAATCCACGGTACCGAAACAGCCCCCGATTCGCATCACTGAAACATCCGCAGAACCGGAATGCATCGGGTGTGAAGTTGACGGCATTTTGGATTTTCGCGGTGGGGACGTTGCGGAGGTCGGCGAGTTGAGGCAGGGCGGGTGCGTGAGTCGCGGAGTGGGGGCGCAGGTGCCGTTGCTGTGGTGCTGGCGGCGGTGTGTTTGGCGCTTCGTGGTGCTCCGAGTGCTCGGGAAGTCGAACTCGCCCCAGGACGCGGCCGACAGCGGGTCGCGCGTGCGGGTGCCGGCGAGATGGTCGCGCCCGCGACGGGCGGACCGACGGTCCTACTGGCCGGCCGAGTTGGACATCCGGGAAAGCGCCTCGGCGATCTGCCGGTCGCGGTCTTGGGACGCGTGCTGGTAGCGCAGGGCGGCGTTGACGCTGCTGTGCCCAAGTCGCTGCTGGAGATCCGCCAAGGTTGCGCCGGCCATCGCGGCCATCGTCGCGCCGGTGTGTCGGAGGTCGTGGAAACGGAGGTCCGGTCGACCCGCCGACACCCGAGCCGGCTGCCAGTACTTGTACAGCGTCGACGGCTGGAGGTTCGAGACGCCGTTGGCGCCGGGGAAGAGGAGGTCGTTCGCAGCAGACCCGGTGAAGACCTCGAGATGGTGGGTCACCACTGGAACGATGTGCGGCGGGATCGCGACCGTGCGGGTGCCAGCCGCCGACTTCGGGGTGCCGGTGACCGCCTTGCCGCGGACCCAGGAGACTGCGCGTTCGACCCGTACGGTGCCGTGGACGATGTCGACGTCGCGGCGACGCAGCTCGAGCAGCTCCCCGCTGCGCAGGGCGCACCAGGCGCCGAGCAGCACCAGTGCGCGATACTGCTCGGGCATTGCCTCGACGATGGCGGACAGCTCCTCGACCGACGCCGGCCGGACGTCACGAGCTCGCGGCGAGTTCGAGGCTCCGCGGATACGGCACGGATTCGCGTCGATGAGGTCATCCGCGACCGCCGTGTTCAGCACAGCCTTGAGGAGTGCGTAGGAACGCGCCCGGACGGTTGGGGTGTCAGGGTTCATCGACGCCCACCACGTGCGGACTTCAGCAGGCGTGATGTCGGCGATGGGCCGGTTGGTGAACCGCGGCACGAGGTACTTGTTGAGCACGTGCTCGTAGCCCTCACGCGTCTTCGGCTTGATCTCCCGGGTTGCGACCCAGGTTGTCGCGTAGTCGGTGAACGTCACTACGGCGGTCGGAGGCGCCGGCGGCTCGGGGCGCTCGAACTCCCCGTGGACGATCTTCTGCCGCTCGACGCCGAGCCAGCCCTCGGCATCGGCCTTGGTGAGGAAGGTCATCGGCGCGTTGGTCCGACGAAGATCGGGGGCCATGTAGCTCGCTTGCCACCGCCCGGACGGCAGCCTCCGGATCCTGCCGAATCCTCGTCGGCCCTTGCGGCCGCTCATGACACCCGCTCGGGACGGCGTTCGCGTGCCATCTGCGTGCCATATCTCTGACTACAGGTGTTCATCCCTGACCCCCTACGTCCACGTTGTCGGGCACGTGAACAAGGGCATTATCGCAGTTCAGAGGGGTCAGGGACAAGATCAAGAGCGAGAGCTGGCGAAGGGACTCGAACCCTCAACCCCCTGTTTACAAGACAGGTGCGCTACCGGTTGCGCCACGCCAGCGGACCCGGGCCGCCCGGGCCCGGTCAGCCCCGGAGTCTACGTGCCCCGGAGCGGGCGGCGCGGACGCCCGGCATCCTCACGGGTCACCCCCACGACCCGCGGGGCGCTCGCCGCGCACCGAGCCGTCCCAGCGGGAGGCGAGGATCTCGCCGAACACGGTGCCGGTGGCGATCGCCAGCAGGATCGCACCGGCGCTGAGCAGCGTCGTGAGGCCGGACTGGATGGTCAGCGACCCGGGCGAGCTGCCACCGGCCGCGACGAGCTCGTAGAGCCCCCGGAAGATCGTGAGACCTGGCAGCAGCGCGAAGCTCGCCGGCACGACGACGACCATCGCCGGGGCGTCCATCCGCGCGGCGACGACGCGCCCGACCAACCCGAGGGCGACGGCCGCGAGGCCGGTGGCGGCGATGACCCCGATGCCGACCCCCCGCTGCAGCGTCGCCCCGATCGCCGCCGCCCCCACGGACAGCAGGCCCGTCGGGACGATGAGCCGCGCCCGGCTCTGCACCGTGACCGCACCGCTCAGCCCGACGACGAGGGCCCCGGCGAGCGCGGCGACGACGGAGGCCTGGTCGGTGCGCAGCTCGAGCACCGACGGCGAGACGAACGCCGTGTCGACGAGCTCGGTGAGCAGCAGCATGACGCTCAGACCCGCGCCGATGCCGATGATGAGACCCATGAGGGCGACGAGCACTGCGAGCAGGCGCCCGGCACCGGTCAGCGGGAAGCCGAACAGCACGTCCTCGATCGACGACGCCATCGAGCGGCCGGGCAGCATGGCGACGATGCCGCCGGCGACGATGAAGGCGAAGTCGTCCTCGCTCATCGGCGACCCCAGGGCGGTCGACCCCGCGTACGCCGCTCCCGCGAGCACCGTCGCGACGAGGGCGTTGATGGCGTTGGAGTAGAACTCGGGCAGCGCCAGCCCCGCGTAGAGGCGGCCGACCCCGAGGACGGCGAGCACGACGAGCACGGTGGCGACCGCGGCCGTGGGGCTGGCGCCGATCATGACCGCGACGGCGGACGCGAGCACCGCGCTGGCGAGCGAGACCGCCCACACCGGGAACGGACGCCGTCGGCGCTTGATCTCCCGCAGCCGGCGGTCGGCCTCGACGGAGTCGATCTCGCGCGCGGCGAGCGCCTCGACGAGCTCGTGGACCGCGACGAGCCGGGCGTAGTCATGACGGGTGCGACGCACGACCCGCAGCAGGGTGTGCGGCCGCCCGGTCGCGCTCGTCGCCTGGACGATGAGCGACTGGAGCGTGACGTCGACCTCGACGACGTCCACCCCCGCCGATGCGGCGACGGCGGCCACGCTCCCGACGACCTGCGGGGCACCGGCACCGCATCGCAGCATGAGCTCACCGACGCGCGCGGCGAGGTCGAGGGCCCACCGCACCTGGGCGTCCTCGGCGGCTTCGCCGGGGATCCGGGTGTCGCGGTAGGGAGTCCGGCGAAGCAGGTCGGCCATCGGCATCGGCTCGGTGGGCGAGTCGCCGACCATGAACCGGCGTCGCCGGGGCGATCGACCACCGTCGGCGCGTCGGCCCGGGCGCCCCTTCGACGGGGTCGTCACGGCGTTGGGACCGTCGTGTCGACCCACGCCGGGGGCGTCGTCCGCGGCCACCAGGACGGCCCGTCCCCGGTGAGGGTCGACGCGAGGATGCCGGCCGCCCCGACGAGCAGGAGGGCCGCCACGACCTGCCGGGTCGTGTTCCCGGGGGTCAGGCCGCGCACGATGCTCCGGCTGCCCCGGCGCAGGCTCGCGCCCCCCGGGCCCCACCACGCCGTGAGGCCGGCGAAGACCCCGGCGGACAGCAGCGGGAGGACGTCGTCGGCCCGCACGTCGGTGCCCGTGAGGGCGCTGAGCACGAGGGCGGTCGCGAACACCGCGCACACGCCGACGAGGAGCGGCAGCACGGCCGTGACGACGGCCCCGACGAGGCCGACGACGAGGTGCCACGGGCTGCTCGCGACCGCGACCGCGACGTCACTGCCGCGGGCACCCCGCTCGTGGCGACGCATGACGAGGGACGTGACCGACCGGTCCGCGGTGCGGGCGAGGGTCGCCCAGCCGACGAGGACGAGCCCCGCGAGCACGGGTGCGGCAGCGGTGAGGGCGGCGAGGACGGCGAGGAGGGCCAGGAGGGTGCCCGACCGGGTCGGCCGCCCGATTCGGGGGTCGCCGTACGGGCCGTGACCGAGGCGGGCGGCGTCCCAGTCGGACTCCGACTCCGGCAGGGGACCGCCCGGCGGGCGCGGGATGGGCGCACCGTACGACCCCGGCGGCGCGGGTGGTGCCGGTCGTGCCGGTGGCGCGGAACCTGCCGGACCGTACGATGCCGGACCCGCCGGCTGTCGCACGGGGGGTGGCGGTGGCTGCTCGCCGGCCGGGCGGGCCAGCTCCCAGCCGGGCGGGCCGGCCGGGCGCCCGGACGACACCGCCGTCACGGGCGGCGGCGGCAGCACCGAGGCCGGGGGCGCGGCGCCGGGCGACGCCGTCGGAGGGGGAGGCGGAGGTGAGGGGGCTGCGGACCCGAGCGGCACGGCATCCCCGCCGCCTGGCGCGGCGGCACCGGCCCCCCCGCCGCCGGTCAGCACGACGCCGGCGACCGCCCCGGCCTCCGCCCCCGCCTCCGCCGACGGCGCCGGTGGGGCGAGCGGGAGCACCGAGGTCTCGGGCGTCGCGAGCACCCGGGTGTCCGGGTGCACCCGCCGGACCCGGATGGCCTCGGTGACCGGGCCCCCGTGCGCGTAGCTCTCGAGCGCGGCGACGACCTCGTCGTGGTGCGGCCGCTCCGTGGGGTCCGGCGACAGCGCGGCGTACAGGAGGGGCTCGATCCGCGGGTCGACGGCGACGAGGTCGGGCTCGCCCCGGGCCACCCGGGCGAGCACGGCGCTCATCGCACCCCTGCCGAACGGCGGGGTCCCGCTCGCGGCGAAGGCCGTCGTCGCCGCCCAGCCCCACCAGTCGGTGGCCGGGGTGACGTCCTCACCGGCGACGACCTCCGGGGCGAGGTAGCCCGGGGTGCCCATGACGAGGCCGGCCATCGTGAGGCGGATGTCGTCGGCGACGTGGGCGATGCCGAAGTCGATGAGCACGGGCTCGCCGTCGACGAGCAGCACGTTGCCCGGCTTGACGTCGCGGTGGACGACCCCCGCGGAGTGGATCGCGTCGAGGGCCTCGGCGAGCCCGCTCGCGACGCGGTGCAGCTCGGCGGGCGGCAGCAGGCCACGCTCGGTGACGTGCTCGTCGAGGGAGGGGCCGGGAACGTAGCGCGTCACGATGTACGGCGTCGGGCCCTCGACGTCGGCGTCGATGATCGGTGCGACGTACGGGCTGCGGATGCGGCCGAGGGTGTCGACCTCGCGGGCGAGGCGCGCCCGGGCGTCGGGGTCGTGCGCGACGTGGGTGCGCAGCACCTTGAGGGCCACGGCGCGACCGTGCCGGTCGAGGGCGAGGTGGACCACGCCCATCCCCCCCTCGCCGATCCGCTGGACGAGCCGGTACTCCCCGAGTCGCGCGTGCTCACGGTGCGGCTCGGGGCCGTCCGGCAGGGAGCCGTCGGCGATCGCGTCGGCGGACATGCGCACCACGGTATGCCGTGTTGCTGGGTGTGCGCTGGACCCAGACGACCACGTCCTGACCGACTCATTGCACATCACCCACGTTCCGGCGGCTGCCGGGCCGCCGTGGCGGTGGGATGTGTGCAATAGGTCGAGGAGGCCCGGTCAGGACTGGATGTAGGTGCGCAGCTGGTCGCGCTCGGCCTGGAGGTCGTCGATGCGGTTCTTCACGACGTCGCCGATGCTCACGATGGCGTGCAGCCGGCCGTCGACGAGCACGGGCACGTGGCGGAACCGCCGCTCGGTCATCGCCGACTCGAGGTCGTCGAGGCTGTCCTCGGGCGCGCAGGTGTGGACCTCGGAGGTCATGATCTGCGCGACCGGCGCCTCGAGCAGCGCCGCACCGTCGGTGTGCAGGTGCCGGACGATGTCGCGTTCGCTGACGATGCCGTGCACCGTCTCACCGTCGTCGCTCACGACGACCGCACCGATGCGGTGCTCCGACAGCAGGCTCAGCAGCTCGGTGACGGAGGCGTCCGTCCGCACCGTGATGACATTCCCGCCCTTGCGCCTGACGACGTCCGAGATCCTCATGCCCCGACCTTAGGCGCGACCCCGGCGACGCGCCAGAGGTGGCCACGGGTCAGGACCGCGCCGGCTCCGAGGTCGGCCACGGGCGCGGCGGGCGCGGCGGGCGCGGCGGGAACAGCAAGAGCGGCGGGCGCGGCGGAAGCGGCGGGCGCGGGCCTGAGCGGCGGCACGCCGCTCAGGCCCGGTGCGGCACTGCGCCGGTCGATCCGCGTACGACGAGCTCGGGCCGGAAGACGTACTCCGCGCTCGGCGGTGCCTCGCCGCCGATCTCGTCGAGCAGGGCTCGCACCGCGGCATCCCCCATGGCCTCGACCGACTGGCGGATCGTCGTGAGCGGCGGGTCCGTGAAGCCCATCATCGTCGAGTCGTCGTAGCCGACGACGGACACGTCGCGCGGCACCGCGAGGCCCATCGACCGGGCCTGCCGGATCGCGCCGAGGGCCATGAGGTCGGAGCCGCAGATGACCGCGGTCGCCCCGCGGCCGATGAGCCGCCCCGCCGCCGCCGCCCCGCCCTCGAGGCTGAACACGGTGTGCGTCACGAGTCGCTCGAGGTGGGCGGGGTCGGCCCCGAGGTGGTCGCGCATCGCGGCCCGGAAGCCCTGCAGCTTGCGCACGACCGGGGTGTAGCGCTCCGGGCCGAGCGCCAGCCCGATCTCGGTGTGCCCGAGCTGCACGAGGTGGCTCACCGCGAGGTCCATCGACGCGACGTCGTCGTTGGAGACGAACGGGGCGTCGACGCCGGCGAGCCACCCGTTGACGAGGACGATGGGGAGCCCTCGCTCGCGCAGCGCCTGGTAGCGGGCCGGGTCGGACGTGGCGTCGGCGTGCTGGCCGGAGAGGAAGATGATCCCGGAGACCCCGCGGTCGAGGAGCATCTGGACGTAGTCGTCCTCGTGGACCCCGCCTGGCGTCTGGGTGCACAGCACCGGGGTGAAGCCCTCGGCGGCCAGGGCCGTCTCGATGACCTGCGCGAACGCCGGGAAGATCGGGTTGACGAGCTCGGGCATGACGAGCCCCACGAGCAGCGCCGACTTCGGCTTCAGCCGCGTCGGGCGGTCGTAGCCGAGCACGTCGATCGCGGTGAGCACGGCCTGCCGGGTGGCGTCGGAGACCCCCGGCCGGGCGTTGAGCACGCGGCTGACCGTCGCCTCGCTGACGTCGGCCTGGGCGGCGATGTCGGCGAGGCGGGCGGACCTCGACTCGTTCACGGGGCGCACTCTAACCACGGCGCCGGACGCGCCCTCGCGAACGTGGGTGAAGATCGTCGGCGACACGGCGATCTTCACCCACGTTCGCGGGTGTGGCCGGGGGTGGCCGACGCGGTGTGGCCGAGGCGACCGAGTCGGGGGTGGTGCCCGGACGTCTCGGCACGGCATACTGGCGTAACCGCTTACACCGATGTGGCGGGAGCTCCACCACCTTTACAACGGATCGTCCGGCACGTTCCTGCCGGTGAAGGAAGGCAATGACGCCATGGCAACTGTGAAGTTCGATCAGGCCACGCGGATCTACCCGGGCAACGACACGCCCTCGGTCGACCGCCTCGACATCGACGTGGCGGACGGGGAGTTCCTCGTCCTCGTCGGCCCCTCCGGATGCGGCAAGTCCACCTCGCTGCGGATGCTCGCCGGCCTCGAGGAGGTCAACGGCGGGAAGATCTGGATCGGTGACCGAGACGTCACCGACCTGTCGCCCAAGGACCGCGACGTCGCGATGGTCTTCCAGAACTACGCGCTCTATCCGCACATGTCCGTCGCCGACAACATGGGCTTCGCGCTCAAGATCGCCGGCGTCGACAAGGCCGAGATCCGCAAGCGCGTCGAGGAGGCCGCGAGCATCCTCGACCTCACCCAGTACCTCGAGCGCAAGCCGAAGGCGCTCTCGGGTGGCCAGCGCCAGCGCGTCGCCATGGGCCGGGCCATCGTGCGCTCCCCGCAGGTCTTCCTCATGGACGAGCCGCTGTCCAACCTCGACGCGAAGCTGCGTGTCCAGACCCGCACCCAGATCGCGAGCCTCCAGCGTCGCCTCGGCGTCACCACCGTCTACGTCACCCACGACCAGATCGAGGCCATGACGATGGGCGACCGGATCGCCCTGCTCAAGGACGGCATCCTCCAGCAGTGCGCGACCCCGCGGGAGATGTACGACAGGCCCAACAACGTCTTCGTCGCGGGCTTCATCGGCTCGCCGGCCATGAACCTCGTGTCGGTGCCGGTCACCGAGGACGGCGTCCAGTTCGGCAACCACCGCCTGCACCTCGAGCGCCAGCACCTGACCGGCGCCGGCTCGAGCGTCATCGTCGGGGTGCGCCCCGAGGACGTCGAGGTGACGACGAACGAGGACGGTCTCGAGCTCGTCGTCGACGTCGTCGAGGAGCTCGGCGCCGACGCCTACGTCTACGCCACCCCGGCCGACTCGAACATCAGGCTCGAGGGCGCGGGCGACGACGCCCTCGCCAAGCCGTTCATCGCCCGTGTCGACGGTCGTCGGGTCCCCGACAAGGGCGCGAAGATCTTCGTCTACCCCAACCCCGAGCACATGCACGTGTTCAGCAAGGACAGCGGCGCCCGGCTCGGCTGAGCCGGCTCCCACCAGGACCGCCCGCGTCGCCCCGGACGAGCCTCGTCCGGGGCGTCGCGCGTCCACCGCCTCCCCCGCCACGACGTGGTGCTGCACCGCCGGCCGGATGCCGTCCGCCAGCGTTGCGTCGTAGGCTCACCACCGCCCACCGTCTCTCCACGGAGGCTCCGCCATGGCTCTCGAGATCACCGCCGCCCGTCCCGATCCGGCGCTGCTCGACCTGCCCTGGCGGATCCCCCTCGAGGAGTGGCCCGACGAGCTGCTCGCCGCCCTCCCCCGGGGCATCTCGCGCCACGTCGTGCGCTTCGTGCGCCTGTCGGGGCGGGTCCTCGCCGTCAAGGAGATCAAGGCGGACATCGCCCGGCGCGAGTACGACATGCTGCGCAACCTCGTGCGCCTCGACATGCCGTGCGTCGAGCCGTTCGCCGTCGTGAGCGGCCGGGTGGGGGTCGACGGCGAGGAGCTCGACGCCTGCCTCATCACCCGCCACCTGCAGTTCTCGCTCCCCTACCGGGCCCTGTACAGCCAGAGCCTGCGCAAGGGCACCGCCACCCGGCTCATCGACGCCCTGGCCGTCCTGCTCGTGCGCCTCCACCTCGCCGGGTTCTGGTGGGGCGACGTGTCGCTGTCGAACACCCTGTTCAGGCGCGATGCCGGGGCGTTCGCGGCCTACCTCGTCGACGCCGAGACCGGCGAGCTGCGCCAGCGGCTCAGCGACGGCCAGCGCGACCACGACCTCGAGATCGCCCGGGTCAACATCGCCGGCGAGCTCATGGACCTCGAGGCCGGCGGGTTGCTCCAGGAGGACCGCGACCCGGTCGAGGTCAGCCAGCGGATCGTCGAGCGCTACTGCGCCCTGTGGAACGCCCTGACGGGCAGCGAGCTCATCCACGACAACGAACGGTGGCGCGTCGAGGACCGGATCCGCCGGCTCAACGCCCTCGGCTTCGACGTCGACGAGCTCGCGATCACGACCGACATCGACGGCACGTCGATCCAGATCCAGCCCAAGGTCGTCGACGCCGGGCACCACTCGCGCCGGCTGCTGCGCCTCACCGGGCTCGACGTGCGCGAGAACCAGGCCCGGCGCCTGCTCAACGACCTCGACGCGTACACCGCCAGCACCGGGCGCCAAGGTGAGGACGAGGAGCTCGTCGCCAACGACTGGCTCACCAGCGTCTACGAGCCGGTGACCCGGCGGGTCCCGCGCGAGCTCGTCGCCAAGCTCGAGCCCGCCGAGGTGTTCCACGAGGTGCTCGAGCACCGCTGGTACATGGCCGAGCGCGCCCAGCACGACATCCGCATCGAGGACGCCATCGACGACTACGTGCGCTCGGTGCTTCCCGGCAAGCCCGACGAGCAGGCGGTCCTCGGCATCGACACCCGCGAGCTGCCCGTCATCGCCAAGCCCTCGCGACGCGCCTAGGATCGAGGCGACCCACCCGACCCGCTCAGGGGGACCCGATGACCGACCAGCCCGAGGGTCCGAGCGACCCGACGCGCGACGAGCCCACCGCCGCACCCGACGCGCCCGAGGCGCCCGGCACGACCGCGTCCGACCCGGCCCTGTCCGACCCGGCCCCGTCCGACCCGGTGACACCCCCACCCGCGGCTGCCCCGCCACCCGGTCAGGTGCCCCAGCAGCCCGAGGGTGCGCCCGCGGCATCCGGTCAGCCGAACCCCTACGGCCCGCCGCAGCCGTACGGCACCCCACCGGCGTACGAGCAGCAGCAGCCCTACGGCGCACCCGGGTACGGCCAGCCACAGCCCTACGGCACGCCCCCCGCCCCGGGCAGCCAGGACCCCTACGGCCAGCCGGCATCCGGCCAACAGCCCTACGGCCAGCCGGCATCCGGCCAACAGCCCTACGGCCAGCAGGCCTACGGCCAGCCGGGATCCGGCCAACAGCCCTACGGCCAGCCGGCGTACGGCCAACAGCCCTACGGCCAGCCGGCGTACGGCCAGGGCCTCCCACCAGCACCACCGAACCCGTACGGCGGCTACGGCGCGGCACCGGCCTACGCCGGCGGCCCCGCCGTGCCGGGGTCGATCGGGTACGTCGAGGCGAGCTTCGGCCCGGTCGCCGACTTCGGCAAGCGCGTGCTCGCCTACCTCGTCGACTCCGCGCTCATCCTGCTCGGTCTCGTCCCGATGGTCATCGGCGGGATCATGCTCGCGTTCGCCAGCCCGAGCGAGCTGAGCTACGACCAGTACGGCAACCTGACCCGCTCCGGGGGTGACACCGGGCTCGCCGTCACCGGAGGGCTGCTCATCGGGCTCGGCTTCCTCGTCATGTTCGTGCTGTGGCTGTGGAACCGGGTGTTCCGGATGGGTCGCACCGGCCAGAGCGTCGGCAAGAAGGTCGTCGGGCTCAAGCTCGTCGACGACCGCACGGGACGGCCCATCGGGGCCGGGATGTCGTTCCTGCGCGAGGTCGTCCACGGCATCGTCAACCAGGTCTTCTACCTGTCCTACCTGTGGATGCTGTGGGACACCGACAAGCAGACCCTCGGCGACAAGGCGGTGCACTCGACGGTCATCGTCCTGCCGAAGACCTGACCCGGCCGCCCCACGCCCCACGTCCCCCTCGACTCCTTGCACATCACCCACGCTCGCGCGCCCTCTCCGCCCGCCCGGACGTGGGTGATCTGCAAGGAGTGCAGGACCTGGGCGACCGGGTCGGGTCAGGCGGGTGAGAGCCAGGCCCAGCCGGGGACGTTGCGCGCCACCGTGAACACGACGAACGCGACCGCGAGCGCCCACGGCATCCAGGTGGGCGGGTCCCACCGCAGCGTTCGGCCCTGCCAGCGGGCGAGGACCCAGCGCACGAAGAGGACGGCGCACCCGAGGTAGAGGGGCAGCGCCAGGGGGTTGAAGGCGACCGACGCCGCGACGTCGAGCGTCACGAGCTCGTGGCTGGCCCGGAGCAGGCCGCAGCCGGGGCAGTAGATGCCGGAGATGGCGTACGTCGGGCACAGGGGGTAGTGGCCGGGTTCGCTCGGGTCGACGAGCGCGACGTAGGCCGTGCCGGCGGCGACCGCGACCCCCACCGCCCCCGGGAGCACGAGGGCGCGCACCCGGTCCGAGACCGGACCGGGTCGCGCCGACGTGCTGGCGAGCGTCATGTCACATGCTGCTCGTGTCGCCCGAGAGGACGGCGAGGCCACCGAAGAACAGGACCCACAGGATCGACAGGACGAGGAAGACCATGCCGATGATGCCGAGGATGCGCCCGATCTGGACGATCTGGCGGTTGCCGTAACGGCCCGGCTGGGCGTCGATCTCCTTGAGGGCGTTGTTGCCCATGATGAACGCGACGATGCCCAGCGGCGAGCAGCACACGAGCGACAGGATGCCGAGGACGAGGACCGTCATCCCCTTCGGGTGGTCCACCGGACCGCCCATGCCTCCGGCCGGCGGCGGCGGGGCGTACCCGCCCCCGTAGCCGCCGTCGCCCGACCCGGGCGGCGGCGGAGGCGGTGGGGTCGAACCGTAGTCAGACATGATTCCCTCTCTGCGTCGGTGTGGGGGATCCGTGCCCCCGGCGCCGGGGTGCTCCGGCGGCGCCGATCCTCGCACAGTCCGGGCCGCGGCACCGAGCGTCCACGCCCAAGGGGGGTCGTCCGGTTGCCCGGCGGGCTCAGCCCCGGCGGCGGCGCCGGGCGATCTCGTAGAGGGTGACGCCGGTCGCGATGCCCGCGTTGAGCGACTCGACCGCCGAGGACATCGGCACCGAGACGACCTGGTCGCACGTCTCGCGCACGAGCCGCGACAGGCCCTTGCCCTCGGACCCGACGACGACGACGAGCGGCTCCGAGGCGAGGTCGAGGTCGGGCAGCTCGACGTCGCCGTCCATGTCGAGGCCGATGACGAAGAACCCCGCCTTGCGGTACTCCTCGAGGGCACGGGTGAGGTTGGTCGCCTGGGCGACCGGGATGCGTGCGGCCGCGCCGGCCGAGGTCTTCCACGCGGATGCCGTCATGCCCGCCGACCGTCGGCTCGGCACGACGACGCCGTGCCCCCCGAAGGCGGCGACGGAGCGGACGATGGCGCCGAGGTTGCGCGGGTCGGTGATGCCGTCGAGCGCGACGACGAGGGGGATGCCGGGCGCCTCGGGGTCGATGAGGTCACTCGGGTGGGCGTACTCGTAGGGCGGCACCTGGAGGGCCAGTCCCTGGTGCACCGCGCCGTCGGTGAGCCGGTCCAGCTCACCGCGGGGGGTCTCGAGGACCGGGACGGCCCGCTCCGTCGCGATCTTGAGCGCCTCGCGCACCCGGTCGTCGGAGTCGATGCGACCGGCCACGTACATCGTCGTGACCGGGACGTCGGCCCGCAGGGCCTCGAGCACGGCGTTGCGGCCGGCGACCATCTCGCTGCTCGCCTTGTTCCTGCGGGTGCTCGTGCGCCCCGACTGACCGCCGCCCCCACGCCGGGCCGCGGCCTTGACCGCCTTGTGGGCCTTGTGGTTCGGCCGGTCGGCCGCCTTGGGCGTCGGACCCTTGCCCTCGAGGCCACGGCGTCGCTGTCCGCCGGACCCCACCTGGGGGCCCTTCTTCTTCGTCGTGCGCACCGCGCCGCGTCGCTGGGAGTTACCGGCCATGGCTCACTCGCTCCGTCCCCGCGCGAGGGACCATCGGGCCCCCGCGGCGGTGTCCTCGAGCGCGATGCCGGCGGCGGCGAGCTCGTCGCGGATGGCGTCCGCGGTGTCGTAGTCACGGGCGGACCGGGCCTGGGCCCGGGCCGAGATGCGTTCCCTGACGAGGGCGTCGAGGCTCGCGAGCGCGTCGGCGGCCGACGAGTCGCCGGCCGACCACGCGGGGTCGAGGGGGTTGACGCCGAGGACGTCGGTCATGGCGACGACGACGCGGGCCACCGCCGCGGCGTCCTCGTGGTCGCCGTCGTCGAGGGCCGTGTTCCCGGTGCGCACCGCCTCGTGCACGACGGCGAGGGCGCCGGAGACCCCGAGGTCGTCGTCCATGGCCTCGCGGAACTCGTCGGGCAGGATCTCGTCGCCGGTCGGCACCGCGGTGACGACGCCGGGCAGCGCCCGACGCAGGAAGCCCTCGATGCGCTCGACGGCGGTGCCGGCCTCCTCGATCGAGCCCACATGGAACTCGATCGTCGAGCGGTAGTGGGCCGCGGTGAGGTAGTAGCGCACCGCGAGCGGGCGGTGCTCCTTGACGACCTCGCTGACCCGCAGCGAGTTGCCGAGGGACTTGCTCATCTTCTCGCCGCCCATGGTCACCCACGCGTTGTGCAGCCAGTAGTTGGCGAACCCCAGCCCGGCGGCGCGGGACTGCGCCATCTCGTTCTCGTGGTGCGGGAAGCGCAGGTCGACCCCGCCCCCGTGGATGTCGAAGGTGTCGCCGAGGTACTTGCGGGCCATCGCCGAGCACTCGAGGTGCCACCCCGGGCGGCCGACCCCGAACGGCGTGGGCCACGCGGCGGTCGCGGGCTCGTCGGGCTTGTGGCCCTTCCAGAGGGCGAAGTCGCGGGGGTCGCGCTTGCCACGGGGGTCGGCGTCCTCGGCGTCGACCATGTCGTCGACCCGCTGCCGGGTCAGGGCGCCGTACTCCGGCCAGCTGCGGACGTCGAAGTAGACGTCGCCGCTGCCGTCCGCGGCCGGGTACGCGTGACCCTTGGCGACGAGCGCCTCCATGAGGTCGACCATCTCCGGGACGTGGCCCGTCGCGCGCGGTTCGTAGGTCGGCGCCAGCACCCCGAGGGCGTCGAGCGCAGCGGCGGTCTCGACCTCGTGGCGGTACGACACGGCGTACCAGGCCTCGCCGGACTCGGCGGACCTGGCGAGGATCTTGTCGTCGATGTCGGTGACGTTGCGGATGAGCGTGACGTCGAAACCGTGCCCGCGGGTCATCCAGCGCCGGAGCACGTCGAACGCGACGGCGAACCGGACGTGGCCCAGGTGCGGAGGGGCCTGGGTCGTGAGCCCACAGATGTAGATCCCCGCCTTGCCGGGCACGACGGGGACGAAGTCACGCAGCTCGCGCGTGAGGGAGTCGAACAACCTGAGAGTCACCGGGCAAGGCTACCGGCGGGAGGGGCCAACCCCCGATTCCGCACCCGCACCCGCACCCCACCCCGGCCTCGGGTTCATCGGTCACCCGAGAAACCCCCACCGTGCCGGACCAGGCTGGTCCGGGAACGAAGGGGTTCGTCGGGTCCGGTGCGCGGGCGCCGTTGGAGCGGAGCGACGGTCAGTGGCCCCGGGCGACCCATTCCTGCAGGTGTGGGGCCTCGGCGCCGATCGTCGTCGGGTCGCCGTGGCCGGTGAGCACGACGGTCTCCGGGGGCAGGCCGAGCAGCCGGGTGCGGATCGAGTCGATGATCGTCGGGAAGTCGCTGTACGAGCGCCCGGTCGCCCCGGGGCCGCCCTTGAAGAGGGTGTCGCCCGAGAGCAGCACCCCGAGGGCCGGTGCGTGGAGGCAGCAGGCCCCCGGCGCATGACCCGGGGTGTGGATGACGGTGAGCTCGACGTCCCCGACGGTGAACGGCATCCCGTCCGCGAGCTCGCCCCCGGGCGGCTCGGCCTGGCTCTGGTCCCACAGCACCCGGTCGGCCGGGTGGAGGGATGCCGTGGCACCGGTCGCGGCGACGAGGTCGCCGACGGCGTTGACGTGGTCGTTGTGGCCGTGGGTGCAGACGATGGCGACGACGCGGCGGTCACCGACGGCGGCGAGGATGGCCTCGGCGTCGTGCGCGGCGTCGACGACGAGCACCTCGTGGTCGTCGCCGACGAGCCACACGTTGTTGTCGACCTCCCAGGAGCCGCCGTCGAGCTCGAAGACGCCCGAGGTGACGACCCGTTCGACCCGCACGGCGCCCGGTGAGGCGGGAACCGGCATCCCGAGGTCGGCGGTCACCGTCCACCCCCCATGACGACGACCGAGCGCAGCACCTCGCCGCGGTGCATCCGGCCGAACGCCGCCTCCACGTCGCCGATGCCGATCCGCTCGCTGACGAAGGCGTCGAGGTCGAAGCGGCCCTGGCGGTGCAGCTCGACGAGCATCGGGAAGTCGCGGGAGGGCAGGCAGTCGCCGTACCAGCTCGACGTGAGCGACCCGCCGCGGCCGAAGATCTCGATCATCGGCAGGGTGACCTGCTGGTCGGGGGTGGGCACGCCGACGAGCACGACGGTGCCGGCGAGGTCGCGGGCGTAGAACGCCTGCTCGTAGGTCTCGGGGCGGCCGACCGCCTCGATGACGACATCGGCTCCGTGGCCCCCGGTGAGCCCCCGGATCGCCTCGACGGGGTCCTCGGTGCTCGAGTCGACGGTGTGGGTGGCGCCGAAGTCCGTCGCAGCCGCGAGCTTGCGGGCGTCGACGTCGACCGCGACGATCGTCGTCGCACCGGCGAGCCGGGCGCCGGCGATGGCGGCGTTGCCGACGCCGCCGCAGCCGATGACGGCGACCGAGTCGCCCCGCCCGACGCCCCCCGTGTTGACCGCGGCGCCGAAGCCGGCCATGACACCACACCCGAGCAGGCCGACGGCCGCCGGGTCGGCGCGGTCGACCTTCGTGCACTGGCCCGCGGCGACGAGGGTCTTGTCGATGAAGGCGCCGATGCCCAGGGCCGGGCTCAGCTCGGTGCCGTCGGTGAGGGTCATCCGCTGGGTCGCGTTGTGGGTCGCGAAGCAGTACCACGGCCGGCCGCGCAGGCACGCGCGGCACTGGCCGCACACGGCGCGCCAGTTGAGGATGACGAAGTCACCGGGCGCCACCTCGGTGACGCCCTCGCCGACGGCCTCGACCGTGCCCGCCGCCTCGTGGCCGAGGAGGAACGGGAACTCGTCGTTGATCCCGCCCTCGCGGTAGTGCAGGTCGGTGTGGCAGACCCCGCAGGCCTCGACCCGGACGACCGCCTCGCCGGGCCCGGGGTCGGGGACGACGACGTCGACGAGCTCGACGGGGGCGCCCTTGGCGCGCGCGATGACTCCCTGGACGGTCTGGGGCACGGGGTCTCCTCGGTTCGGGATGGCGTTCGGGCGGCTGCGGGGCGCCGCACCGCCGGTCCCCCTCGGGCGACCGGCGGTGCCGTGGTCACGCTAGCTCCCGACGCCACCGACGGGAAGGGGGCGGGGGCACGGGCGTCGCGGGGTGACCTACCGGTCGACCAAGGGACGGGCGACGACGAGGGCGGTCGCGATCGCCGCCACGCCCTCTCCGCGACCGGTCAGCCCGAGCCCGTCGGTCGTCGTGCCGCTCACCGACACGGGTGCGCCCACGGCATCCGAGAGGGCCTGCTCCGCCTCGGCACGGCGGGTGCCGACCTTGGGACGGTTGCCGACGACCTGCACCGCGACGTTGCCGATGTCGAACCCGGCCGCGCGCACCAGCCGGGCGGCCTCGGCGAGCAGCGTGACCCCCGAGGCGCCGGCCAGCTCCGGTCGCGCGGTGCCGAAGTGGGCTCCGAGGTCGCCGATGCCGGCGGCGGAGAAGAGCGCGTCGCAGGCCGCGTGCGCCGCGACGTCGGCGTCGGAGTGGCCGTCGAGGCCGCGCTCCCCCGGCCACGGCAGGCCCGCGACCCACAGCTCGCGGTCGGACCCCTCGGCCGCGAGGGCGTGCACGTCGACCCCGACCCCGACCCGCGGCAGCGCGCTCACCGGCGACCGGCCCGGGCGAGGAGGCGCTCGGCCCGCTCGAGGTCGTCGGGCGTCGTCACCTTGAAGGCGAGCGGGTCACCGGCGACGACGACGACGTGGTGGCCGCAGCGCTCGACCAGGGCGGCGTCGTCGGTGGCCCGCAGCCCGCTGCCGTACGCCGTGGCGAGGACCTCCCGACGGAACCCCTGCGGTGTCTGGACGGCCCGCAGGCTCGCCCGGTCGGGGGTGCCGGTGATGACGCCCTCGGCGTCGACCGACTTCACGGTGTCGACGACGGGCAGGCCCGGCACGGCACCGGCGGCGCCCCGGCGCACCGCCTCGACGACCCGCTCGAAGACGTCGAGGGGGGTGAGGCAGCGGGCGGCGTCGTGGACGAGCACGACGTCGCAGGTCGCGTCGACCGCGGCCAGGCCGGCGGCCACGGAGTCGGTGCGCTCGGCCCCGCCGGCCACGACCACGGCACCGGACGGCAGCTCGACCCCCTCCCACACGGGGTCGGCCGCGTCCCGTGGGGCCGCGTGGTCGAGGGGCGCGACGACGACGACCGACCGCAGGTGCGGCAGCCGCGCGACGGTGTCGACGGCATACGCGAGGAGGGGGCGGCCGTGCAGGCGCACGAAGGCCTTCGGCACCCCGGCCCCGAGGCGCGACCCGGACCCGGCCGCGACGACGACGACGCCGACGCTGCCGGGGGCAGCGTCGGCGTCGGTCACGTCAGTGTGGGTGGGCGGGTGCCCGGCGTCAGGACGCGAGGACCTCGTCGAGGATGACTTCGGCCTTCTCCTCGTCGGTCTTCTCGGCGAGCGCGAGCTCGGACACGAGGATCTGTCGAGCCTTGGCGAGCATGCGCTTCTCGCCGGCGGACAGGCCGCGGTCCTTGTCGCGGCGCCACAGGTCGCGCACGACCTCGGCCACCTTGATGACGTCGCCCGAAGCGAGCTTCTCGAGGTTGGCCTTGAACCGGCGCGACCAGTTGGTCGGCTCCTCGGCGTACGGGGTGCGCAGCACCTCGAACACCTTGTCCAGGCCCTCCTTGGAGACGACGTCCCGCACCCCGACGAGGTCGCAGTTCTCGGCTGGGACCTCGATCACGAGGTCGCCTTGTGCGACCTTGAGCTTGAGGTAGAGCTTCTCCTCTCCGCGGATCGTGCGGGTCTTGATCTCCTCGATGCGTGCCGCCCCGTGATGCGGGTACACGACCGTCTCGCCGACCTTGAAAACCATGTGTTGTTGGCCCCTTTCGCGACGTTCAGGATACCACGCACCGGCGTGTCGCAGAAATGCAGCGGGTCGGCGTTTGCGCAGGTCAAGCCCCGGAATCCGGGTGCACGAGGCGCGAATCGGGTCTTGACAGAACGTCGTTCGGCATGCTTCGCGCGGGCGCGCCGCGCGCCGCGGGCGCGTGACGACACCGCCACCGACGGCGCTTTCGGGCGGGTCCCCGCGCGGCGCGCAGGCGCATGGATATCCTTTCCCCCGTGACGATCCGAGCCGCCCACGCCCTGCGCGCCGCCGCCCTCGCGGGCGCCACCCTTCTCGCCTCGGGCTGCGCGGTGTTCTCACCGGTGCAGACCGACGTCGACTACCCCGCCGGCGACGGTGTGCGGCTGTCGATCGACGGGCTCGAGCTGCGCAACCTCGCGCTCGTCGTCCCCGAGGAGAACGGCACCGCCGTGCTCATCGGCCAGGCCGTCAACTCCGGCACCTCGGCCGTCGACGTCACCTTCACCGTCCAGGGCGCCCCCACCTCGGCGGCGGCCGCGATCCCGGCGAGCTCGGGCGACACACTGTCCGGCACGACGACGAGGGTCGAGATCGAGAGCCTGCCGGCCGCCCCAGGCGACAACGTCGAGCTCGTCGTGTCCACCGCGCAGGCCGGCGAGAACGTCGTCACCGTGCCCGTCCTGCCCGCGACCGGCTACTACGAGGGCCTCACCACGGGCTGAGTCCCCGAGAGCTCAGGCTTCGAACTTGTAGCCCAGCCCCCGCACGGTGAGGATGTGCGCCGGCTTCGCCGGGTCCGACTCGACCTTGGCGCGCAGCCGCTTGATGTGGACGTCGAGGGTCTTGGTGTCGCCGACGTAGTCGCTGCCCCACACGCGGTCGATGAGCTGCATGCGGGTCAGCACCCGGCCGGTGTTGCGCAGCAGCATCTCGAGCAGCTCGAACTCCTTGAGCGGGAACGAGACCTGGTCGCCGCGGACGGTCACGACGTGCCGCTCGACGTCCATGCGCACCGGCCCGGCCTCGAGCGTCGTCGGCAGCAGCTCCTCGGGCTCGGACAGCCGGCGCAGGACGGCCTTGATCCGAGCGAGCAGCTCGCGCGAGGAGTACGGCTTCGTGACGTAGTCGTCGGCCCCGAGCTCGAGCCCGACGACCTTGTCGATCTCGCTGTCCTTGGCGGTCAGCATGATGACGGGCACGTTGGATCGCTGGCGCAACGCGCGGCACACGTCGACCCCGGACAGCCCCGGCAGCATGAGGTCGAGCAGCACGAGGTCGGCCCCTGCCGCGTCGAACTCCGTGAGCGCGTCGTGCCCGTTCTCGGCCACCGACACCTCGTAGCCCTCCTTGCTCAGCAGGTAGGACAACGGGTCCGAGAACGACACCTCGTCCTCAACGATCAGGATGCGCGTCATGCAGGGCTCTCTCCTCGTCGGTCCGCGGCCGGGTCGGGCCGGGCTCGTCGGCGACCGCGCGCGGCCGGTCGGCCGCCGCGGGAAGGGTCATCGTGAAGGTCGAGCCGCGCCCCTCCTGGCTCCAGACGCTCACCCGCCCCCCGTGGTTCGCACACACGTGCTTGACGATCGCGAGCCCGAGACCGGTGCCGCCCGTCGCGCGCGAGCGGGCGGCGTCGACCCGGTAGAAGCGTTCGAAGATCCGCTCCTGCTCGGCGGCGGGGATCCCCTCACCCTGGTCGGTCACCGACACCTCGACGCTGTCGCCCACCCGGCGGGCCCCGATGCCGACGTGCGTGCCCGACCCGCTGTAGTTGACCGCGTTCGTCACGAGGTTCGCGACGGCGGTGGCGAGCAGCTCGGCGTCGCCGAAGACCCGCAGCCCCTGCTCGCTGACGAGGGTGAGGTCGATCCGGCGCGCCTCCGCGGCCACCCGGACCCGGTCGACGGCCTCGGCGGCGACCACCCCGACGTCGACGAGCTCGGGCTCGTGGAGGGTGTCCGCCACCTGGAGCCGGGAGAGGTCGACGATCTCCTGGACGAGGCGGCTGAGGCGGCTGGACTCGACCATGATGCGCTGGGCGAAGCGCTCCACCGCCTCCGGGTCGTCCCTGGCGTCGAGGACGGCCTCGGCGAGCAGCGAGATGCCGCCCACGGGCGTCTTGAGCTCGTGGCTGACGTTGGCGACGAAGTCACGTCGGATCTCCTCGACCCGGCGGGCGTGCGTGTGGTCCTCGGCGAGGACGAGGACGTGGGAGACCGCGATCGGCGCGACCCGCACCCGCATGACGGTGCTCGCCTGGGCGTTCGGGCCGCGGGCGAGGTCGAGCTCGGCCTCGCGGATCATGCCGTCGCGGCGCACCTGGCGCGCGATGTGGCGCAGCTCGTCGTGGACGAGCTCGCCGTGCCGCACGAGGCCGTAGCTGACGGCCGAGGCGGAGGTGTTGACGACCGCGTCGTTCTCGTCGAGGACGACGGCGATCGAGCGCAGGACGGACAGGACGTCGCCGACCCCTCGCGGCAGTGGCGGCTCCGGCGGCACGGGGTCCCTGGTGCTGCGCTCGGACCAGCGGGTGGCGGCGACGGCCACGGCCCCGATGACGAGGCCGACCGCCCCGCCGAGGGTTGCCGCGAGCGCAGGATCCACGAGGTCAGGGTACGACCCGGCCGGTGGCCCACCGTGCCGCGCGCGACGCCGCACGGTGGGCCCGCTCCAGAAGTTCACCTCGGGTGCGCCTGCGGTTCACCCCCGGGTGTCAGGGTTCCGGCAGGCACCGCGCCGACGCCCGGCACGGCATCCCACCACCACGACCCTGAGGACGCCCCACCGTGATGCGCAAGGCCTTCCACGAGGAGCTCGACCGCGTCGCCGAGATGCTCGTCGAGATGACCCACCTCGCGTCGTCGGCGATGGGCCGCGCGACGACCGCGCTGCTCGACGCCGACATCCAGCTCGCCGACTCGGTCATCGCGGCCGATGCCGAGATCGACGCCCGCCGTTCCGAGCTCGACCTCATGTCGTTCGACCTGCTCGCGCGCCAGCAGCCCGTCGCGACCGACCTGCGGGTCATCGTCACGAGCATGCGGATGAGCAGCGACATCGAGCGGATGGGCGACCTGGCCCGGCACGTCGCGAAGGTCGCCCGGCTGCGCTACCCGCTGTCCGCGGTGCCGCCCGAGCTGCGCTCGACGATCCTGCAGATGGGCCGGGTCGCGGAGGGGATCGTCGAGAAGGCCGGCTCGGTCATCGCCGCGCGCGACGTCGTCGCCGCCCAGCAGATCGAGCGCGACGACGACGCCATGGACGACCTGCACCGGGAGCTGTTCGCGCGGGTCACCGACGGGTCGTGGCCGCACGGCACCGAGGCCGCCGTCGACATCACGCTCCTCGGCCGCTACTACGAGCGCTTCGCCGACCACGCCGTGAGCGTCGGCCACCGCGTCATCTGGCTCGTCACCGGCGAGTTCGACCCGGCGAGCGAGGCGAGCCACGAGGACGCCGAGGACGGCTCGCCCGCGCTCCGCTGAACCCGGCCGGGGTCCGGCGCCGGACCGTGGTCGCGTCGAAGGTCTCCCCCGCGGCGGGGCTCCCGGGTGAGACTGGGGCGGTGACGCTCACCGTGGAGGACGACTTCCGCGAGTTCGTGGCCGCCCGCTGGCCCGACCTCGAGGCCGTGGCCCTCCTCGTCACCCTCGATGCGCCCGCCGCCCGTCGGATCACGACCGACGCCCTCGCCCGGCTGCACCAGCGGTGGCGCGCCACCGTCGACGAGGGCCGCCCGGGCGAGCTCGCCCGCCGCGCCGTCCTCACGGCGGCCACCTCGGCCACCAGGGACACCGCGGCCGCCTCGTCGCCGCCCTCCCCCAGCCCCGGCCCGGCGCCTGCGGCGTCCTGGGACGACCCCGACGACGATGACGTCGCCGACCCCGTCGTCGCGGCGCTGGCCACGGCCCTGCACGGTGCCACGCCGGTGCAGCGGGCCGTCCTCGCCGGCCGCGCCGTGTGGGACCTCGAGCCCGACGAGGTCGCGGCCCTGCTCGGGATGCCGTCCGCCGCCGTCCGCGCCGAGGTCGCCGCCCTGCGCGACCGGCTCGCGCGGGCCCACGACGAGGCCCGCCGGGAGGAGGGGCTCTCCCCGGCACCGTGGGCCCTCGACCCCGACGTCGACGACGCGGTGGCGATGCTGCTGCGCGGCCAGGGCGACCCACCCGACCCCGCCGCGCTCGTCGCCGACCGGAGCCGGGCGGTGCGCCGCCGGACGCTCGTCGTCGGCGGGCTCGGGGTGCTCGGCGCGGCCGCGGGCGCCTGGGCCGTCGGCACCGGCCTCACGTCCGGGCCGAGCGCGTCGACGGCTGCGAGGCCGGTCCTCCCGCCGCCCGGTGACCGCAGCTGGGCCGGGACCGGCACGTGGACGCCCCGCGGCGCGCTCGCCGGTGACGACGGCATCCAGGCCCTCGTCATCTCCCGGTCGGGCCCCGGCAGCCGGCTGCTGTGGGCCGACGAGGTCGGCGACCGACGCATCGTCGTCGTGCGCCTCCCCGAGTCCACCCGCGACTCGACGGTCGTGTCGGTGTGGGCCGGCCCGCGAGGCGCCGACGCGCCGGCCCTGACCGAGGTGCCCCTCACGGTGCGGGAGATCGACCGGACCGACAACGTCGTCCCCGTCGTCGTCCCCGACGGCACCGGGGCGACCGGCCTGCTCGTCGTGCTCGCCCGGCCCGGGGAGGAGCGGTGCTCGTACTCGGCCACCGTCGTGTTCACCGCGGACGGCGCCGTGCGGCGCCGGTGGACCGAGGTCGGCCTCGCCGACGGCGTCGGGGCGTCGCTCGTGCCGCTCCCGGTCGGGCCGGCCGTCCGCGTGCGCGCGGGCCGCTTCGACGGGGCCCCCGCCGGACCGCAGCAGGTCACCCTCGGCAGCGGCAGCGGCGGCGAGGTCGGCAACACCCTCATGGCCGCCGCCGCTCCGTTCGCGATGGCCGTGACCGGTCCGCCGCGACCGGGTTTCCTCAGCCTGCTCGCCTTCGAGGGGCCGGCGCCGGGTGACGTCATCGACCCGGGAGCCGTCGTGGCCCAGCCGCGGGAGGGCCGGGTCGCCGTCGTCCACACGACGACGCCCGAGGGCGCCCTGCTGCGCTCGGTGCGGGTGCGCGACGACGGCCGGGGCTGGACGCCCTACCTCGACCTCGAGACGGTGCGCCCGATCGCCGTGCAGGACGCCGACCTGCCCTTCGCGGCGCCGCTGCCCCCGGTGCGCGAGGACACCGGCCGCTTCCTCGTCGTCGCGCCGGGGGCGGCCCGGGCCCAGCTCCTCGCCGTGACACCGAACGCCTACCCGGTCTCCAGGGTCGGCGACCTGCGCCGGGGCACCGGCGTCCTCGAGGTCGCCAACGCCCGTCAGGCCGCGATCTACCGCCTCGTCCTGTGGGACGACCGGGGGGCCAGGCTGGGATCCTGGCGGCAGGCGTTCGGGCGCCGTGACCCCGACGACCTGTGGCCCCGGTTCGCCGCCTGAGCCCCCGCCCGAGCCCCACCCGAGCCCGACCTCGGCCCCACCCGACCCCCGCCTGAGCCCCACCCGAGCCCCGCCCGGGCCCCACCCGAGCCGTACCGGCCTCTGGTCGGGGGGGCGCCCGAGGCGGACACTGGACCGGTGACCCTGACCGTCGACGAGGACTTCCGGCGGTTCGTCGCCGCCCGGTGGCCCGACCTCGAGCCGGCGGCCCGGCTCGTCCTGCTCGACACCGACCGGGCCCGTCGGGTCACGACGGACGTGCTCGCCGAGCTCCAGTCGACGTGGGATGCCGTCCGCGACGACGGCGCCCCCGCGGCCTGCGCCCGCCGGGCCGTCCTCCTGGCGGCGCTCGAGGCGGCGGACGGCGGGGCCCGGCGACCGGGCCGGGGCGGCGCCCGCACCGGGGCCACGCGTCTCGCGGACCTGCCCGGGGTGGGCGACACGCCCCCCGACGCGAGCGTCCTCGCCCTCGTCCCGGTCCTGCTCGGCGCCACCCCGCTCGAGCGTGCGGCGCTCGTGGCCAGCACCGCCTGGGACCTCGGCGACGACGAGATCGCCGCCCTGCTGGGGATGCCGTCCGAGCGCGTCCGCACGGCCCGGGAGTCCGTACGTGGCCGGCTGCTCGCCGCCCACGGGGCGGCGCGCGCGGCCGAGGGGCACCCCGAGGCCGAGTGGGCGCTGGACCGCGACCTCGAGGCCGCCCTCGACCTCGTCCTGCGCGGCCCGGACGACCCGCCGGACCCGGCGGAGCTCGTCGCCGCCCGCAGCCGGCGGGTGCACCGGCGCTCGGTCGTCCTCGGCACCGTGGGCGCCCTCGCCGTCGGCACGGCCGCGACGTGGGGGGCGCGCGAGGTCGCACGCGGCGCGGCATCCGGCGCCCCTCCCCGACCACCGGAACCGGGTGACCCCGTGTGGACGACGACGGCCACGTGGCCGGCACGCGGCCGCCTCGCGGGCGACCCCCGGCTCGCGGTGTTGGCGACGTCGGCGTCCACGACGGCCCGGCTCCTCTTCGCCGACGACGTGCTCGGCCGGCGCGTCGTCGTCGCGGCGACAGCGGTGGCCGGGCCGGGCGGGAGCCGGCTGTTGCTGTGGGCCGGCCCGGAGGGCGTCGCCCCCGCCCTGCTCCTCCAGAGCCACCTCGTGCGCGACCGCCTCCAGTTCGCCGACGACGTCGTCCCGCTCGTGCTGACCGCGCCCCGTGGAGGGGGGCCGGCCGGGCTGCTCCTGCTCGGCAGGCCCACCGTGCTCGTCGCCGAGCACTCTGCCCGCGTGCGGTACACGCCCGGGGGAGACGTCGAGCGCACGTGGGACGAGGTCGCCCTGCGCGACGGCGTCGCCACCGTCCCCCTCGGCGACGGTGTCCCGCCGGCCCTGCGGGTGCGGATCGACGGCTACGAGGGAGGGCCGCTCGCCGCCTCCGTGCCCGGCCTCGGCCCGATCGACCCGGCCGCACCCCTCGGGGCCTCGCTCGTCGCCGCCCTGACCCCCTTCGTCGCCGCGTGCACCGGGCTGGCTCCGGCCGCGGTGCGCAGCCGGGTCGTCCACGACGTCGGGACGCGCGGTGACGTCCTCGCACCCGAACGGACCGGCGTGGGCTCGGACGACGGCGACCCGGCCCGCGGCGGCAGGGTCGTCGTGGCCGAGACGCTGCTGCCCGGGGGCGCGGTGCTGCGCTCGGTCCGGGTCGCCGGCGACGGGCGCGGCGGTCTGGCTGCCCTCGACGTCGAGACGGCGCGCTGCATCCCGGCCGAGCAGGCGGGCGACCCGTTCGCCGTGCGGCTGCCGTGGTTCCGGTCGAACACGGGACGGTTCCTCGTCGTCGCACCCGGCCTCGGGGCGGCGCACGCGCAGCTCGTCGCCGTCGCCTCGAACGTCTACCCGACGTCGCGGGTCTCCCCGCTCGACGAGGGCACCGGCGTGCTCGAGGTCGTCGACGCGCGGCTCGCGTCGGTCTACCGCCTCGTCCTGTGGGACGCGTCGGGTCGACGGCTCGGGGCGTGGCGGCAGGTGTTCCGCCGCGGCGACCCTCGGGACCTGTGGGTGCGGCCCCGCTGACCGAGCCGTCCGCACCCACGGTGCGTGCGGCGCTCTGGGCCGTGTTGCGTCCGGCACTCCGGGGCGTGTTGCGTCCGGCACTCTGGGGCCTTGGGGGCCCGACCTGCCGGACGTCCCGCCGGGGTCAGCGCCCCTGGTTCGCGACCGCGGCCGCGGCCGCGGCGGCCGCCTCGGGGTCGAGGTACTCACCGCGCCCGGTCGGCATGAAGTCGTCGCCGAGCCGGTAGACGAGCGGCATGCCCGTGGGGATGTTCAGGCCCGCGATGTCGTCGTCGCTGATGCCGTCGAGGTGCTTGACGAGGGCGCGCAGCGAGTTGCCGTGGGCGGTGACGAGCACCGTGTGGCCGGCCCGGAGGTCGGACTGGATGTCGGTCTCCCAGTAGGGCATCATCCGCGGGATGACGTCCTTGAGGCACTCGGTGAGGGGCACGTCGATGCCGTCATAGCGCGGGTCGCCGGTCTGGTCGAACTCGGTGCCCGTCTCGATCGGCGGCGGCGGGGTGTCGAAGCTGCGGCGCCACAGCATGAACTGCTCGTCGCCGTACTTCTCGCGGGTCGCCGCCTTGTCCAGGCCCTGGAGAGCGCCGTAGTGGCGCTCGTTGAGCCGCCAGCTGCGGCGCACCGGGATCCAGTGCCGGTCGCACGCGTCGAGGGCGAGGTTGGCCGTCGTGATGGCCCGGCGCAGCACCGAGGTGTGCACGACGTCGGGCAGCAGCCCCGCGTCGCGCATGAGGTGGCCCCCGCGCACCGCCTCGGCACGGCCCTTCTCGGTGAGGTCGACGTCGACCCACCCGGTGAAGAGGTTCTTCTGGTTCCAGTCGGACTCGCCGTGTCGCAGGAGGATGAGCGTGTGTGCCATGCCGCCAGCCTAGCCACCCGCCGGGAGCGGGGTCAGGTGGTCTGCTGGCCGGCCTCCGGGTCCCCGGGACGGGCGAGGATGCCGCGGAACGCCTCGAGGTTGCGCAGGCTCTCGCCGCGCGAGACGCGCCACTCCCACTCCTTGCGCATCGAGGACAGGAACCCCATGACGAGCAGCTCGTTGAACGGCTCGTCGCACGCGGTGAGCACGACCCCGAGCAGCTGGTCGAGGTACGTCGCGTCGACCCCTGCGGTCGGGACGCGGCCGGTGACGTAGACGTCGCCGGCCCGGTCGACGGCGTACGCGAGGCCCGGGAGGCGCAGGTTGCGGCGGAGCAGGAACCGGTAGACCTCGCCGTGGTTCTCGTCGGGGTTGCGGATGACGAAGGCCGAGACCGAGACCGCGGTGTCGGCCACGACGAGCGACGCGACCGTCCTGAGCTTCTTCTCACCGGGCAGGGTCACGACGTACTCGCCGTCGCGGGACCCGGGCTCCCACTCGAGCCCGCTCTCACGCAGGTACGACTCGATCGTCGCGCAGACGGTGGCGCGGTCGGTCACGGGATGACCGCCGAAGGGATGCCGGTGAGCAGCTCGGCGTCGCTGATCGGCGCCTCGCGGGGGTGGGTCATCGCGTCGGCGTAGACCTCGGCGAGCCGCTGTGCGGTGCGGGCCCAGCCGAAGCCGGCGGCGTGCTCGGCGGACGCCCGCGCCAGGCCGGCCCGGCGGTCGGGGTCGAGGACGACCCCGGAGATCGCGGTGGCCCAGTCGGCGGTGTCGTGGCCGACGACGAGCACGCCGCCCGGGCCGACGGCCGTCGGCAGGCCACCGACGTCGGCCGCGACGACGGGGGTGCCGCACGCCTGCGCCTCGACGGCGACGAGCCCGAACGACTCGCTGTGCGAGGGCACCGGGACGACGTCGGCGGCCCGGTACCACTGCGCAAGGGTGGCGCGGTCGACGGGCGGGACGAACCGGACGAGGTCGCCGATGCCGAGCCGCTCGGCGAGCTCGGGGAGCCCCATCGGGTTGCGCACCCCGGTGCCGCTCGCCCCGCCGAGGATGCCGACGACGAGCCGCGAGCGCAGCTCCGGTCTGCGCCGGACCATCTCGGCGGCGGCCCGCACGACGACGTCGGGGCCCTTGAGCGGCTGGATCCGGCCGACGAAGAGGAGGAGGACGGCATCCGAGGGCACGCCGACGGCCGCGCGGGCCTCGAGGGTGGAGCCGGGACGGAACAGGGCGAGGTCGACCCCCGGCTCGGCGACGACGACGCGGGCGGGGTCGGCGTCGTAGAGCTCGACGAGCTCCTGCGCCTCGCGGGCGGTGTTCGCGACGAGCCGGTCGGCGGCCTCGACGACCTGGGCCTCGCCGATCTCGCGACCGAGCGGCTCGGGGACGTCGCCGTCGGCGAGGTGGAGGTTCTTGACCCGCGCCATCGTGTGCATCGTGTGGACGAGCGGCACGCCCCAGCGGTCGGCCGCGAGCCAGCCGACCTGGCCCGAGAGCCAGTAGTGCGAGTGGACGAGGTCGTAGTAGCCGGGCGGCGCGTGGGCCGCGACGCGCATCATGCCCGCCGCGAAGGCGCACAGCTGGCCCGGCAGGTCCTCCTTCGACAGCCCCTCGTACGGGCCCGCCGCGAGGTGCCGCACGACGACACCGGGCTCCACCTCGACGACGGCGGGCTGCGAGGCGCTCGTCGTGCGGGTGAACAGGTCGACGGCGATGTCCCGCCGGGCGAGCTGGCGCGCGACCTCGAGGACGTAGACGTTCATCCCGCCGGCGTCGCCCTCGCCGGGTTGGGCGAGGGGAGAGGTGTGCACGGTGACCATGGCGACGCGGTGGAGCCGTCGGCCGGTGGGGGGCGTGCTCATGGCTCCGAGTGTGTCACGCCGGCCTCGGCGTGTCCGTGACGGTCACCACGGCCCGGGGGGACCACACGTGGACGGCGATCCGGCCGTCCTGGCGCAGGTCGACGGCCCGCGGCACCTGGACCGGCCCGATCGAGACGTCGGTGCCGAGCACCCACGTGAACGCCGGCTGCTCGACGACGGACGGGTCGACCCAGTAGGCCCGCTCCCGGAGGTTGCGCTCGGGCAGGGCCGGGGCGATCCCCGTCGTCGCGGGTCGCCAGTCGAGGTGGATGGCGAGCGCGTCGGCGCCGGGCACCGCGGCTTCCATCCGGATCCGCCCGTCGGTCGGCTCGAACCCGATCCGCAGCGGCAGGGTCGTCTCGCCGTCGTGGACGACGCCGGTGTACTCGACGGTGTCGTCGACCCTGCGGACCCCGTCGACCCGCACGTGCATGAGCTCGGCCGAGACCTCCTCGCGCGGGTGGTCGTCGACCTCGCCGAGGGACCCGCGCACGGCGGTGACGGGTGCGCCGCGGGTCACGGTGTCGGCCAGCACGGTGCTGCCCCGGGACAGCCGGAAGCCGGAGTCGTAGAGCGCGACCGACAGCCCCGCCCCGAGTGACTGCACCCCCCGGGCTCCCTGGGCCACCTCGAGCAGGCCGGGCTCGACGTCGGCGACGCCGATGTCGCGGGCGAGCACCTTGGGCACCCAGCTCGTGAGGCCGAGCACGAGGGCGGCCGCGAGCGACACGACGAGGGCGACCATCGACAGGCTCACCCGGCCGTCTCGCGCACGTCTGCGCCACCACGCCAGCACCTGCTCAGGGTATGTCGGCTCCCTGTGGGTCCGCCGTCCCCGGCCACGGCGCGGGCCGGCACCTACGCTGGGCCCGTGACGCAGCAGCGCCCCGTCGGGGTCATCACCCGGGGCACGACGAACCCCAACCGCCTGCGCCGCTGCGACCGCTGGCTCGCCGGCCCGCAGGCGTGGCGGCTGCGCCGGAGCCCTGGCCCACCGGTCGTCGTCGACCTCGGCTACGGCGCCTCGCCGGTCACGGCCGTCGAGCTGCACGACCGGCTGCGGGCGGTGCGGCCCGACGTGGAGGTCGTCGGGATCGAGATCGACCCCGACCGAGTGGCGGCGGCCCGGCCGCTCGAGCGTCCCGGGCTCGGCTTCGCCGTCGGTGGGTTCGAGGTCCCCCTGCCCGGGGACCGCCGGCCGGTCGTCGTGCGCGCGTTCAACGTGCTGCGGCAGTACGACGCGTCCGAGGTCGCCGGCGCGTGGGCGACGACGACGGCGCGGCTGGCTCCCGACGGGCTGCTCGTCGACGGCACGTGCGACGAGCTCGGGCGCCTCGCGTCGTGGGTGGCCGTCACCCCCGAGGGGCCGGTGAGCCTGACGCTGAGCTGGCGGCTGCGCGGCCTGGACCGCCCGGGGGTGGTCGCCGAGCGCCTGCCCAAGGCCCTCATCCACCGCAACGTGCCCGGCGAGCCCGTGCACCGGCTGCTCACCTCGCTCGACGAGGCGTGGGCGCGGCAGGCCCCCCAGGCCGCGTACGGCATCCGGCAGCGCTTCCTCTCGGCCGCGAGGTCGATGCGGGATGCCGGGTGGCCGCTGCTCGACGGACCCTCACGCTGGCGCCTCGGCGAGCTGACGCTGGCCTGGGATGCCGTCGCGCCTCACCAGGGGCCGTAGGGCCCCTGCCGGCCGCTGCCGCGGCCCATGACCTGGTCGAGAGCGGGCTTGACGTCGGCGAGGTAGACCCCGGCGGCGACGATGGCGATGATCGCGAGGAAGCCCACGCCGCCGAGCGCGACGAACCCGAGGAGCATGGCGACGCCCGTGACGAGCATCCAGAACTGCTTCGTGCGCTTGCCGGCGGCGACGAAGGCGTCGGGCCGGCGGCGGACGCAGTCGAGGAACGCCCAGACCTCGACGCCGAGGGCGACGATCGACAGCCCCAGGACGATGTAATCCTGGAGGTCCTCGAGCAGGTTCATGGGTCAAGCGTAAGCGTCAGACGTCGAGGACGATCGTCACCGGCCCGTCGTTGACGAGCTCGACGTCCATGTGGGCCCCGAACCGGCCGGTCGCCACCTCGACGCCGCGGGCCCGCAGCGCCTCGACGACCCGCTCGACGACGGGCTCCGCGACCGGGCCGGGTGCTGCCGCGTTCCACGACGGGCGGCGGCCGTTGCGGGTGTCGGCGTAGAGGGTGAACTGGCTGACGACGAGCACCGGGGCACCCTCGTCGCGCACGGAGCGCTCGTCGCGCAGGATGCGCAGCTCGGCGATCTTGCGGGCCATCGTCGTGACCTGCTCCTCGCCGTCGTCGTGGGTGACGCCGACGAGCGCAAGCAGGCCGGGGCGGGTCACCTCGCCGACGCCCTCGCCGTCGACCGTCACCGAGGCGCGGGCGACGCGTTGGAGCACGGCCCTCACGCACGGCCTCCGACCGGGGTCTCGGGGCTGATCCCGACCGCGACGATCGAGCCGACCGGGCGCCCGTGGCCGAGCACCGGGGCGTCCTCGAGCCGGTCGTACGCACTCGAGCGCACCCCGAGCTGCCGCAGGACCGCGGCGAGGACGACGGGGCGGGCTCGCTGGGAGCCGTCGGTGATCTTGAGGGCGACACCCCGGCCGTCGTCGAGCCCGGCGGCGTACACCGCCTCGGCGCCGTCCTTGGCGATGAGCCCGTCGGTGCCGCGGATGAGCGCCGTGACGTCGCGCCGGGTGCCCCCGACGTACTCGGGGTGGGCCCGCATGGCGGCGGCCACGGTGCCCTCGGGCGTGTCGGGCCCGGCCGCGGCGATGCGCCCGAACGCCCGGGCGAGGCCCGCGAGCGAGATCGCCATGACGGGGGCTCCGCAGCCGTCGACGGCGGTCGCGGCGACCGGCTCACCGGCGAGGTCGGCGATCGTGTCGGCCATGAGTCGTTGGAGGGGGTGGCCGGCGTCGCGGTACGTCGTGAGGTCCCAGCCGTTGACCCGGCAGGTCGCGAGCATGGCGGCGTGCTTGCCGGAGCAGTTCTGCGCGAGCGGGCGCGCGGTGCGACCGGCGGCGATCCACACGTCGCGCTCCCCCGGCTCGTAGGGCAGGTCGGGGGTGTTCTGCAGGTCGGCCTCGGTGAGCCCGGCGGCGGCGAGCATGTCCCGCACGGCATCGAGGTGGAAGGGCTCGGCGGAGTGGCTGGCACTGGCCAGGGCGAGGTGGTGCGGGGGCAGCTCGAGCCCGGCGCGGAGCATCGCGGCCGCCTGGAGCGGCTTGTTCGAGGACCGGGGGAACACCGGGTCCTCGGCCGCGCCCCACGCGGCGGTGAGCACCCCGTTAGGGCCCGTGACGGCGATGCTCGCCCGGTGCACCGACTCGACGACGCCGCCCCGGGTCACGTGCGCGACGACCGGGGCCTCGGCGAGGGCCGGCGGGGTGGTGACGGGCGGGGCGGGCTCGGCGGGCACGCGACGACCCTATCCGCGCGCAGGCGGGCGGACGGCATCCCCATGGGCACGCGAACGACCGGGGCCGGTGACCCGGCCCCGGTCGTCGGGGGTGTCACCGGGAAAGGGGGGTCCGGTGACGGGTGTCGTCGGCCGGGGCCGGCGACGGGTGCTGCGGTCAGGCCTTCTTCTCGGTGGCCTTCACGGTGACCTCGGCCACGGGGGTCTCGACGGTCGCGGTGACCGGCTTGACCGTGGTCTTGGCGGCGGGCAGGTCGCCGACCTTGTCGGCGGTCTTCTCGACGGCCTTCTCCGCGGCGACGGCGGCCTTGCGAGCGCTCGTCGTGGCGGCCTTGGCCGAGGAGGTGGTGCGCTCCGCGGCCTTCTTCGTGGTCGTCGTGGTGCGCTTGGCCGCCGTGCGGGTGGCCTTCGCGGACTTCTTGACCTCGGTCGTGGCGACCTTGGCCTCCTCCGCGACCGAACCGGTCACGACGTTGGCGACCTTGACGGCCTCGTGGCGGGCGGTCGTGATGGTGGCCTTGGCCGAGCGCTCGATGTCGGCGGTGGCCTTGCGGGCCGTGGTGACGGCACCCTTGGCCTGGGCCACGGTGGTCTCGGCCTGGGCGACGAAGTCCTTGGTGGCCTTCTGGTTGCGGATGCGGGTCACGAGCTTCTTGCCGCGCACGGCGAGCTCGTCGTAGCCCTCGACGACCTTGCCACCGACGACCATCGTCTCGTTGATGACGACGGCCGGGATCTCCTTGACCTGGTCGGCGATCGTCGTCGCACGGGCCTGGACCTTGGCGGGGGCCAGGTCGGCCGAGATCTCGACGCGGACCTTCTCCGCGCGGACCCGGGCCTCACGGACCTTCTCGACCGCGAGGTCGGTGGCGCCGACGGCGGCGTAGAACGGGGTGGTGTCGACGGTCTTCCTGATGTCTTCCATGACGGACATTGATGTCTCCTTCGTGGTGGTGCGTGAGTACGGGGTGGGCGTCATTGCCGCGGGGTGTCCTCGACGTAGGACTCGTAGATGTCCAGGAGGGTCTTGCGCTGCCGCTCGGTGAGGGCCGGGTCGGCGGCGATGGCCCCTCGGACGTCCGGGGGATCGGAGAGCGGGGCGACCTCGGCGTCGAGGATGCCCGCTTTGACGTAGAGGCTCTCGGCGGAGACCTCGAGCCCCTTCGCGAGCTGCTGGAGGATCTCGGCGCTGGGGCGCTTGAGTCCACGCTCGATCTGGGACAGGTAGGGGTTGGAGACCCCTGCGAGCTCGGACAGCTGACGGAGGGAGAGCTTGGCGGCCGTGCGCTGCTCGCGCAGGTACTCGCCGAGGCTGCTGCCCAGGTCGTTCAGCGGATTCTTGCTCACGCCTCCAGTATGCTTGCTCTAGTTAGCAAAATGCAAACTAGAGCAAGCGTGAAGCCCCTCACAGGCGGGCGCGAGGCACGTGCGAAGCCCTCGGGAGAGCCTACGCCAGCCGCGGCGAGGCGCAGAATCGGGCGGGCATCGGCCCCGATCCGCTGGAGGGCGGCGGCCCCCCGTCGAGCCGGTTCCACCCCGCGCATCTCCCACAAGCCCACCGAGCGCCGCCACCCGCGAGGCTCACCGTGCGCCCGCCCGGACCGCGGGCGCGGCCGCCGGTATCGGAGGCTGGTCAGCCCGTATCGGATGCATACCCTCCCGAAGCAAGTCTCGAGGTGCTCGCCCCTCGCACCGCACCCCTCAGGCGGCCGCGGTCTCGCGACGACGCAGGGAGATGTCGTTGCACGCGGCGCAGGTCTCCTCGGGAACCAGTCCGACCCGCATGAGGAGACCGAAGACGTAGCAGCCGGCGCAGAAGCCGACGACCGCCTCGAGGCTCGCGAAGATCAGGAGCACCGCGAGCAGCGCGGTCGTCACGACGGGAAGCCCGGCGGCGAGGAAGACGGTGGCCGTGAGGGTGAGGGCGAGGCCGACGGCCTGGGCGAAACGCTTCGGCGGGCCGGGAACGCGCTTCGGCGTGCCGAGGCGCGGTGCCACGACGTCGGCTGCGATCCAGCCGATGACGCTGCGCCGGGGGCCGAAGGCAACGCGCAGGGCGAACCCTACGGCCAGGAGCGCGGCGAGCCACAGCCAGCCCGTGACCAGGGCGAGGGCCGAGACCAGCGCGACGCCCCCGGCCACGGTCCGGGCCGCCTTCTCGTTGACGACGGCCGGGAACTCAAAAGAGATGCGCACGCTTGCCATAACCCAAGATTATGCAGTTCGCATTCCCGGACCGACAGGTCCGTCCCGTTCTGCGGACCGCCCCCACCCTTGACCCGCGCCGGCGTCGACCGTCACCCGGTCGGCCCACGATCCCTCCGTCAGCGCGCCGCACGCTCCCGGCGGCCCACGATCCCTCCGTCAGCGCGCCGCACGCTCCCGGCGGCCCACGATCCCTCCGTCAGCGCGCCGCACGCTCCCGGCGGTCCTTGACCCCGAGCAGCTCACGTGCCTGCTCGGTCGTGAGCGGCGGGCGCTGCATGAGCGTGGCCAGCTCGACCGCCCGCGCGACGAGCTCGTCGTTGTGCTCGACGACCCGGCCGCGCGCGAACATGACGTTGTCCTCCATGCCGACCCGCAGGTGGCCGCCGGCCGAGAGCGCCGCCGCCATGATCGGGAGGTGGCCGCGCCCGATGCCGGTCGCCGACCAGGACGTCACCTCGGGGGGCAGCATCGCGACGCCCGCCATGAGGGCGGCGGTCGTGGCCGGCATCCCCCCCGGGACCCCGGTGACGAAGTCGACGTGCACCCGGGCGCCGAACGGCAGCCCGTGCGTGTCGAGGAGGCGGCGCAACGCATGGACGTGCCCGAGGTCGAACAGCTCGAACTCCGGCACGACCTCGCGCTCCTGGGCCTGGACGTAGAGGTCGCTCATGAACCCCCATGGGTTGAGGAACACGTCGTCGCCGAAGTTCGTCGTACCGCACGTGAGGGAGCACGAGTCGGGCTCGGCGTCGAGGACGGTGAGGCGGGACTCGAGCGGGTCGTGCACCGACCCGCCGGTCGACAGCTGCACGACGAGGTCGGTCTCGGAGCGCAGCGCGTCGACGGAGGCGCGCAGGAGGCCGGGGTCGAGCGTCGGCGCGTGCGCGGCGTCGCGGATGTGCAGGTGGATGAGCGCGGCCCCCGCGGCCTCGCACCGCCGCCCCGTCTCTACGAGCTCGTCGAGCGTCGTGGGCAGCTGGGGCAGGTCGACCTTCGCGTGCTCGGCGCCGGTCGGGGCGACGGTGACGAGGGTGCCGGTCGGGGACGGGGCGGGGGTGGCCATGCCCCCATCATGGCAGCCGCGAACCGGAGGATCTGCGGCCGTCAGCCGGTGACGACGACCGTCTGCGCCGCCGAGGTCTCGCCGACGAGAAGATCCACGTCCTCGGGCACCGACCGCTTGACGACCGCGAGGGCCACGGGGCCGTCCTCGTGGTGCCGGGCGACCGTCGTCAGCCGCCCCACCTCGCGCCCGCCGAACAGCACCGGCGACCCGGCCTGGGGCAGCACGTGCCCGGATCCGTCGAGGTGGAGGAAGACGAGGCGTCGCGGCGGACGACCGAGGTTGTGCACGCGGGCGATGGTCTCCTGGCCCCGGTAGCAGCCCTTGTGGAGGTGGACTGCGGTGCGCAGCCAGTCGACCTCGTGCGCGATCGTCCGGTGGTCGGTCTCGAACCCGAGTCGCGGCCGCCACGCGACCACCCGCAGGGCCTCGGCCGCCCACGTCCCCGCGAGCGGCCGGTCCCCGACGGCGGCCTCGAGGCCGGGCCGAGGCACGATGAGCTCGCGCCAGGCCCGACCCAGCCCGGGGTGGCCCTCGACCGGCCCGTACACGGCCGTGTCGCCGACCGGTCCCGGCCACGCGTCGACCCAGGCCAGCGGCTCCCCCGAGGCCGACTCCGCCCCCACCGGCTCGCCGAGCACCGCCCAGTCGCTGCTCACGTCCGCGACCTCGACGCGCAGCATGAAGCGCATCGACTCCAGCCAGGACGCGAGCCCGGATGCCGTGCCCGGCTCGATCGTGACCCACGTCGTCTCGCCGTCGTCGACGAGGTGGAGGGCGTGCTCGATGTGCCCCTTGGGCGACAGCACGAGCGACTCGCGCGAGGTGCGCGGCGCCAGCCCCGTGAGGTGCTGGGTCGTCAGCGAGTGCAGCCACGACAACCGGTCGGGCCCGGTCACCGTGACGACCCCTCGGTGCGACAGGTCGACGGCCGCCATCCCCTCGGCGAGGAGCCGCTGCTCGCGCACCGGGTCGCCGTAGTGCGACGCGACGCCGGCGTCGGTGCCCTCCCCCTCGACGGCGCCGGGCCGCGCCAGGAGCGGCGAGCTGGTCGTGGACGTGCTCATCGGGGTTCCTCCGGCGGTCATGGGGTGGCCTCGCGGCAGGTGCGGCACAGGCCGTGCACCGCGGCGTGGGAGACGTCCGAGGCGAATCCGAGGGTCTCGTCGAGGCGGGCGACGAGCTCGTCCGCCACGTCGAGGGGCGCCTCGCCGACCCAGCCGCACGCGCGGCAGACGACGTGCAGGTGCGTCGCGTGCTCGGCGAGGTGGTAGCTCGGCGCCCGGTGGTCGACGTGGGTGTGGCCGACGAGGCCGAGCTCCTGGAGCGCGTCGAGCGCCCGGTAGACGGTCGAGGCCGGCACCGCCCCGCCCCCGTCCGCCGCGACGGCATCCACGATCTCGTCCGGGGTCGCGTGGCCGAGCCGCCCGACGGCGGCCAGCACCCGCTCGCGCTGCGACGTGAGGCGCTTGCCCCGTGCCCTCAGCCGCTCGCCCAGATCGCTCACCCCACCAATGTAGGCCGGTCCCAGCGGGCGTCCAGACGCCGCACCTACACTGACCGGGTGAGTGAGCAGGGAGTGCAGTCGCTGATCGAGGGTGCCCCGGACGCCGGGGAGAACCCCACCGAGGAGCGGCGACGCAACCGCCGGGGCACGCGCCGCGTGCTCATCGTGCTCGCGACCGTCGTGGCGCTCGTCCTCGGCGGGATCGTGGCCTTCGTCGGCTACCTCGGCTACCGGGTCAACGACAACATCACCCAGGAGGACTTCCTCCCCGAGAACCGCCCGCCGGTGACCGCCCCCGACGGCACCGACGTCCCCGAGACCGGCATCGGCACCAACTTCCTCGTCCTCGGCGCCGACACCCGGCCCGGCGACGCCGGCCGCTCGGACGTCATCGTGCTCGTCCACGTGCCCGAGGACGCCTCGACGGTCCAGATGATCCACTTCCCGCGCGACCTGTGGGTCGACATCCCGGGCCGCGGCAAGGACAAGATCAACGCGGCGTACGCCTACGGTCGCGAGCCCCTCCTCGTCGCGACGATGGAGCAGCTGCTCGGCATCCGCATCCACCACGTCGCCCGCACCGACTTCGAGGGGTTCCAGAGGATGACGGATGCCGTGGGAGGCGTCCGCGTGTATGCCGAGGAGGGCGGGAGCGACGGCATCGTCGAGGGCTGGAACGACCTCGACGGGGAGCAGGCACTCGCCTTCGTCCGCGAGCGCTACACGCTGAGCGAGGGCGACATCTCCCGTGGCCGGCGCCAGCTCGCCTTCATCAAGGCGCTCTTCCTCAAGGCGACGAGCCCGGAGAACATCACGAACCCCCTCGCCGTGGCGAGGTTCGCGGATGCCGCGACGGAGAACCTCGTCGTCGACCAGGGCCTGTCGATCCGGGCGATGACCGACTACGCCGTGTCGCTGCGCGACATCCGCGGCGGGGACGTCGTCTTCGCGACCGCCCCGTTCTCGGGCTTCGGCACCTCGCCGGGCGGCGCGTCGATCGACGTCGTCGACGAGGAGAAGATGGCCGAGCTCGGCGAGGCGCTGCGCACCGACACGATGGACGAGTACCTCGACGTGTTCGTCACCCCCTGAGGCGTGGGCGTCACCCCCCTGGGCCGTCACTCGACGCGCTTGAGCTCCGCCGAGACGTGGGACTGGAGGGGCTGCCCGACGGCGGCCATGTCCATGACCCACATGAGGTTGCTGTTGACGTAGCCGTACATGCGGTGGCCGGCGGTGTACTCCTTGGCGAACGGGCTGCGCATGACCCCGTCGGTGCGCAGCTCGACCTTCGCGGTGTCGGCCACCCCGGCGTACATCTCGACGAAGCCGGTGGGGTGGGTGAGCAGCAGCTCGACGTTGCTGCCGTCGTCGTGCACGGGCACCGGCCGCCAGAAGCCGACCTCGGTCGCGAGCGGCCGCACCTGGCGACCGTCCTCGTCGAGCAGCCAGGTGCGCGACCGCCACTCGAGGAACGGGCGCCCGTCGTGGCTGCACACGACCTCCTGGCCGAAGCGCTGGGACTCCATCGTCGGGTAGCCGACGAGCCCCGCTCCGGCCCAGCGGCCGACGAGCCAGGCGAGGGGCGCGAGGTCGGCGTGGAGGGTGGCGTCGAGGTGGAAGACCATACGCTGCAGTCTATGGACTCCCCCGCGACCACCCTCGTCGTCAAGGTGACCTGCGGGGTCGAGGCGCTCGAGCGGCTCAACCAGGGGTTCACCGTCGCGGCGACGGCCCTCGCCTCGGGCCTCGACGTCAGCCTGTGGCTCACCGGCGACGCGACCCTCCTCGTGCTGCCCGGTCGCGCCGAGGCCGTCGCGCTGCCCCACGCGGCTCCGCTCGCCGAGCTGCGCGACGCCCTCCTCGAGGGGGCCCGGGTCACGGTGTGCGGCCAGTGCGCGCAGCGACGGGGCCTCACCGTCGACGACCTGCTCCCGGGGGTCACGGTGCGGGGCGCGGCCGCGTTCGTCGAGGAGGTCGTCGCACCCGGCACGCGGGCGCTCGTCTACTGACTGAGCCCCTCCGGGTACCGACTGAGCCCCTCCGGGCTCAGCCGACGACGGCGAGCGCCAGGCCGTAGGCGGCGACGCCCGGCACGAGCAGGGACGCCGCGGCGCTCGAGAGCTGTCCGCGCACGGCCGTGATGGCCGGCAGCACGCTGAGCACCCGGCGCACGGCGTGGGCGACGGCGGCGCAGACGAACCCGATGAGGGCGGCCGGCGCGGCATCCGGGGCACCGAGCACCGCGGCCGCGACGACGGCGCCCGCCCCGCCGAGGAGCATCGCGAGGGGCATCATCCACGGCCTCGCCTTCTCGGCGGCCGCCGCGAGGTCGGCCGGCGCCGACGCGGCGATGGCGACGAAGCCGACGACGGCCACCTCGGTGGCGCGGGGCGTGCGTGACAGGGGCAGCCACGTCGTGCCGATCGTGACGACGGCGAGGCCGAGCGAGGTGATGCCGATCGAGTCCGTGAGCCGGGGGCGCCCGTCGCGACGCACGATCTGGTGGCCGAACATGACGGCGAGGCCGACGACGACCGCGAGCGGCACCAGCCGCAGGTACGGCTCGTCCGAGGTGACGGCCCCGGCCGCGGGGGCGAGCACCCCCGTGACGCCGATCGCGAGCGAGGACCCGAACCGGCTCGACGACCCGTGGAGCGTCGGCCAGCCCCACGCGAGGACGATGCCGGCCCACGCGAGCCCCGCGGCGAGCAGCACCGGGTCGGCGAGCACGGCGAGCACGAGGAGGGCGGCGAGCACGATCGTCGCGACGACGGCGACCGGGCGGCGCACCGTCGCCAGGGCCGGCAGGACCGGCTCGCGGAGCACGGCCTCACGGCGGGCCCGGCGGGCGGCGCGCGTCTCGTGGACCTCGACCGGACCCGAGTCCGGGGTCACGTCGCTCGGCTGGTCGTCCACGCGCGGCATCCTCCCATCATCCCCCGGCGAAGGGGGGCAGGACCTCGACGACGGCCCCGGCCGGGACCGGGTCGTCCCCGGTGCTGGCGCGCCCGCCGACGAGGAGCGAGCAGACCGGCAGGACGGCCTCGAGGGCGGGGTGCGCGGCGACGAGCCGCTCCGCGAGAGCGCTGACCGTGGTGACCTCCGCCACCCGCTCCTCGTCGACACCGGCCGCCGCCCGGGCCCCGGCCCAGTAGCGGACGGTGACCGTCTCGAGCGCACCGTCGTCCGGACGTGTCGTGTGCATGACCGCCTATCCTCGTGGGTGATGGCCCACCTGCTGCTGCTGACGAACACCTTGGCGCCCAGCGCCGAGGTCGTCCCGGCGCTCGGACTGCTGAGCCACCATGTTCGCATCCTGCCTGCGGAGGCGTCCGCCCTGGTCGACGCCCCCCAGGCCGACGTCGTCATCGTCGACGCCCGCCGCGAGCTCGCGATGGCCAAGTCGCTGTGCCGGGTCATCTGCACGACGGGGATCTCCTCGCCCCTGCTCGTCGTCGTCACCGAGGGCGGGCTCGCCGGGCTGACGAGCGACTGGGGCGTCGACGACGTGATCCTCGACACGGCCGGCCCCGCGGAGGTCGAGGCCCGGCTCCGGCTCGCGCTCGGACGCACGGCCGAGGCCACCGTCGACGAGGGCGGGCCGATCACGGCGGGGGCGCTCGTCATCGACGAGGCGACGTACTCCGTGCGGCTGCGTGGCCGCCTCCTCGACCTGACGTACAAGGAGTTCGAGCTGCTCAAGTACCTCGCGCAGCACCCCGGGCGGGTCTTCACCCGCTCGCAGCTGCTCCAGGAGGTCTGGGGCTACGACTACTTCGGCGGCACCCGCACCGTCGACGTCCACGTGCGCCGCCTGCGCGCCAAGCTCGGCACCGACTACGAGGTGCTCATCGGCACGGTGCGCAACGTCGGCTACCGGTTCGTCCCCGAGGTCGCCGACTCCTTCTCCGAGATCGAGACCTGACGTGGCGCGCACCGAGCGCGTCCCCGCCGTCCCCGACGCCACGGCATCCGGGCTCGTCGCCCTCTTCGGGCGGGCGGCCGCGGTCGACGGCGTCGCCCCGGTGTCGGAGGCGTTCCGGCTCGCCGTCGGCCCCGCCCGGGACGGGGTGGTGCACCTGCTCCGGCTCGATCACGCCGGTGCGCTCGTCGGGTACGCCCAGGTGGCAGGAGCCGGAACCGCGGATGCCGTCGCCGAGCTCGTCGTCGAGCCGACCCAGCGCCGGCGTGGGCACGGGCGGGCCCTGCTCGAAGCGGCCCTGTCCGAGGGTGCCCGCAGCGTGTGGGCGCACGGGATGCTGCCCGCGGCGCAGGCCCTGGCCCGGGCCGCAGGACTCGTGCTGACGCGCAGCCTGCACCGGATGACACGCCGGCTCGGCCCGGCGGATGCCGTGGACCCCGCTCTCCCCGAGGGCTTCTCGGTTCGCCCCTTCATGCCGGGCACCGACGACGAGACCTGGGTGCGGCTCAACGCGGCCGCCTTCGCGGACCACCCGGAGCAGGGCCGGCTCACGGTCGCGGACCTGCGCGAGCGGATGGCCCAGCCGTGGTTCGACCCGGAGGGGCTGCTCCTCGTCGTCGACGACACCACCGGGGCGGTCGTCGCCTCCCACTGGACCAAGGTGGAGGCCGGTCGTGGCGAGGTCTACGTCGTCGGCGTCGACCCCGCGTACCAGGGCCGGGGGCTCGGCGGCCCGCTCACCCGGCTCGGTCTCGCCCACCTCGCCCGGCGCGGCGTGGACGAGGTCGAGCTCTACGTCGACGGCGACAACACGGCTGCTCGGCGCACGTACGAGCGGCTCGGGTTCACCGATGCCGCGGTCGACGGTCAGTACACCCGCACGAGCACCTGACAGGATTGGGTCATGACGGCAGACACGGGAGTCGGGATCGAGGTCGAGGTCCCCGAGCGCAGCCGCGCGAGCGACGCCGCCGCCGACGCGGCGGCCGAGGCGAGCATCGTCAGCGAGGTGTCCATCGCGAGCGCCTCGGCGACCGAGACGCGCACGCACCAGCCGCGCGCCTCCAACGGGCGGTTCGTCGTCCGCCCGGCCGCCCCCGTGACGGCGGCCGCGGCGGCTGCGGCGGCCGCGGCGGCGGAGGGGCTGCCGGCCGACCGCTTCCTCGACCGCGAGATCTCCTGGCTGCAGTTCAACGAGCGCGTGCTGCAGCTCGCGGCCGACGAGAACGTCCCGCTCCTGGAGCGGGCCCGCTACCTCGCGATCTTCGCCTCCAACCTCGACGAGTTCTTCATGGTCCGCGTCGCCGGCCTCAAGCGCAGGATCGCCACCGGCATCGCGGTGCGGTCGGCATCCGGCCTCGAACCGCGCGAGGTCCTCGAGCAGATCTCCCTCGTCGCCCACGAGCTGCTGACGATGCAGGCCCGCGTCTACCGCGAGCAGGTGCGCCCCGCCCTGGAGACCGAGGGCATCACGATCGTGCGCTGGGACGAGCTGTCCGACGACGAGCGCGACCGGCTCAGCCGCATGTTCACGAACCGCCTCTTCCCCGTGCTCACCCCGCTCGCGGTCGACCCGGCCCACCCGTTCCCCTACATCTCGGGGCTCTCGCTCAACCTCGCGGTCGTCCTCGTCAACCCGCGCACGGCCAAGGAGCACTTCGCCCGGGTCAAGGTGCCGCCGGTGCTGCCCCGCATGCTGCGCGTCGAGCCCGGCCCGGACGAGTCGCCGCTCGCCGACATGTACGACACCCGGTTCGTGCCCCTCGAGGACGTCATCTCCGCGCACCTGGACCACCTCTTCCCGGGGATGGAGGTGCGAGAGCACTTCACCTTCCGGGTCACCCGCAACGAGGACCTCGAGGTCGAGGAGGACGACGCCGAGAACCTCCTCACCGCGCTCGAGCGCGAGCTGACCCGGCGCCGCTTCGGCCCGCCGGTGCGCCTCGAGGTCGAGGAGGACATGGACGCCCACGTCCTCGACCTCCTCGTGCGCGAGCTCGGGGTCGCCTCGTCCGAGGTCTACCGCCTGCCGGCGCCGCTCGACCTGCGGGCGCTCAACGTCATCGCCGACCTCGAACGCTCCGACCTGCACTTCGAGCCGTTCGTGGCCCGCACCAACCCCGACCTCGCGCCCACCGAGAGCGCGAAGGCCCGCGACATCTTCGCCGCGATCCGCAAGCAGGACGTCCTGCTCCAGCACCCCTACGACTCGTTCTCGACCTCGGTGCAGGCGTTCATCGAGCAGGCGGCCGCCGACCCGCAGGTGCTCGCCATCAAGCAGACGCTGTACCGCACGAGCGGTGACAGCCCGATCATCGACGCCCTCATCGACGCGGCCGAGGCCGGCAAGCAGGTCCTGGCCGTCGTCGAGATCAAGGCCCGCTTCGACGAGCAGAACAACATCTCGTGGGCCCGCAAGCTCGAGCACGCCGGCGTCCACGTCGTCTACGGCATCGTCGGGCTGAAGACCCACGCCAAGCTCTCCCTCGTCATCCGTCAGGAGGCCGAGGGCCTGCGCCGCTACTGCCACGTCGGCACGGGCAACTACAACCCGAAGACGGCCCGGCTCTACGAGGACCTCGGCCTGCTCACCGTCGACGACCAGGTCGGCGAGGACCTCACCCGCCTGTTCAACCAGCTCTCCGGCGTCGCCCCGCGCAGCCGGTTCAAGCGCCTCCTCGTCGCGCCGCGTTCGGTGCGCTCGGGCCTCATCGACCTCATCGACGCCGAGATCGAGCACGAGCAGCGCGAGCCGGGCAGCGGACTCATCGCGTGGAAGGTCAACTCGATCGTCGACGAGCAGCTCATCGACGCCCTCTACCGCGCGTCGCAGGCGGGCGTCACGGTGCAGCTGTGGGTGCGCGGCATCTGCGCCCTGCGCCCCGGTGTCGAAGGGCTGTCGGAGAACGTCGAGGTCCGCTCCATCCTCGGACGCTTCCTCGAGCACTCGCGGATCTTCCTCTTCGGCGGTGGCGGCGACACGGTGGCCCTCATCGGCAGCGCCGACATGATGCACCGCAACCTCGACCGGCGCGTGGAGGCCCTCGTGCGCCTCGTCGACCCGCGCCACCTCGCCGACCTCGAGGCCCTCATGGAACGGGGCATGAGCGACGAGTACATGCACTGGCGGCTCGGACCCGACGGGCGGTGGATCCGCCACCACCTCGACGAGACGGGCGCGCCCCGGACCGACATCCAGACGGCGATGATCGAGATGCACGCGAAGCGGCGCCGCAGGGCCCGTCGGCGGTGAGCGGGGCCCGACGCTCCGGGCGGCGGACATGAGGATCCCCGCCGCGGGCACCGTCCCCTGGCGCGTGCAGGAGGGCGGCCTCGAGGTCGCGCTCGTCCACCGTCCCCGCTACGACGACTGGTCCTGGGCCAAGGGCAAGCTCGACGACGACGAGGACTGGGCCGTCGCCGCGGTGCGCGAGACCGAGGAGGAGACCGGGCTCGTCGTGCGCCTCGGGCCTCCCCTGCCGGAGGCCCGCTACACCCTGCTCGGCCGGGACGGCAGCCCCGACGACAAGGTCGTGCGCTACTGGACGGCCCGGGTCACCGGCGGGCACGGCCACCTCGTCAACGAGATCGACGAGGTCGCCTGGCTCGACGTCGCCACCGCGCACGCCCGCCTCGACTACGCCCGGGACCGTGACCAGCTCCTCGCCCTCGTGCGCCTGCAGCAGACCGAGCGGCTCGACACGTGGCCGCTCGTCCTCGTGCGGCACGCCTCCGCCGTCGCCCGGAACGAGTGGTCCCGTGACGACCAGCTGCGCCCCCTCACCGCCGTCGGCCGCGCCCGGTCGGCGGACCTCGCGCCGGTGCTCGCCGCGTACGGGGTGACCCTCGCCGTCACCTCGCCCTCGGAGCGGTGCCTGCGCACGGTCGAGCCGTTCGCCAACGCGGTCGGGGTACCGCTGCGCACGAGGGGCGGGTTGTCCGAGGAGGGCTTCGCCGCTGACCCCACGAAGGCCCACCGCCACCTCACCCGGCTGCTCGAGCGGGGCGAGCCCGCCCTCGTGTGCACGCACGGACCGGTGCTGCCCGACCTGCTCGACGAGCTCGCCCGCCGGCTCGACGTCGAGAAGCCGGCGTCCGTCGAGGTCGTCGAGGCGTTCGCCGAGGCCCGCGACGAGCGCCTCGTCAAGGGCGAGGCCCTCGTGTGCCACGTCGTCGGCACCGGGGATGCCGCACGCGTCGTCGCGGTGGAGCGTCACCTGCCCTGACGCCTCGCGGAGCGACCGGGAGGCCGCGAGCGGCCGGCATCCGGCGTCCGTCCTCGCGTGGGCGCGGTCACAGGCGCACGTGGGCGCGCCGCAGTGCACCATTCCCTGACCCTGCGGACGGGAAATGGCCGGGTGCCGTTCACGGTGCGTTCACCCGCCGCGGGTCGGCGCGTCACCCGGCGTCCTTAGCGTCACTGGCGTCGGGCAGCGAGGCCCGCACCCCTGACCCATGTCCTCCGAGAGGTACACACAGTGAAGATCCAGCGTTTCGGCGCCTCCGCCGCGTTCGTCCTGGCCGGTGCCGTCGCCCTGTCCGCGTGCGGCGGCCAGCAGACCGAGAGCGGCTCGACCGGCGACGGCTCGGCCGGCGCCCTCAGCGGCACGATCGCGTCCGACGGCTCGAGCACCGTCGGGCCGCTCACCTCGGCCGCCGCCGAGCTGTTCATGACCGAGAACCCCGGCGTCAACATCACCGTCGGCACCTCCGGCACCGGCGGCGGGTTCAAAAAGTTCTGCGAGGGGCAGACCCAGGTCTCCAACGCCTCGCGTCCGATCAAGGACGAGGAGGCGGCGGCCTGCGAGGCCAAGGGCATCGAGTACCAGGAGATCGTCGTCGCGAACGACGCCCTGACCATCGTCGCGAACAAGGAGAACGACTTCCTCACGTGCCTGACCGTCGAGGAGCTGAGCACCCTGTGGGGCCCCGAGGCCACCGGCAAGGTCATGACGTGGAACCAGGTCAACCCCTCGTTCCCGGCCGAGGACATCAAGCTCTACGGGCCGGGCACCGACTCCGGCACCTTCGACTACTTCACCGACGAGATCAACGGCGAGGAGGGCGCCTCGCGCACCGACTACGAGCCCTCGGAGGACGACAACGTCATCGTCCAGGGCGTCTCCGGCGACAAGAACGCCCTCGGCTACTTCGGCTTCACCTACTTCGAGGAGAACGCCGACACCCTCAAGGCCGTCCAGGTCGACAACGGTGCGGGCTGCATCACGCCGAGCGCCGAGACGGCGCGCGACGGGTCCTACGCCCCGCTGTCGCGTCCGCTGTTCATCTACATCGACAAGAAGGCGTTCGCGTCCAACCCGGCGCTCAAGGAGTTCATCGGCTTCTTCGTCGAGAACGAGACGAAGGTCGCCGAGGCGGCGCAGTACATCCCGCTGAGCGACGAGCAGAAGAAGACCGCCCAGGACGAGCTCGCCGCCCTCGGCTGAGGCCGGCGCCACCCCACCACAGGAGCCCATCCTCGTGTCCACCATCAGTGCCGGCGCAGGCCCCTCGACGACCTCGAGGGGCCTGCGCCCGTCCCCGGAGCCACCGACCTCGCTGCGCTCCAGCCGGCCGCGTCGGGCCGAGAAGGTCGCCTACGGCTTCCTCGTCGTCGCCGCCGGGGTCTCGATCCTCACCACCGTCGGGATCGTGCTGTCGCTGCTGCTGCCGGCCATCCAGTTCTTCCGGGAGATCAGCGTCGTCGAGTTCCTCACCGGGACCTCGTGGACCCCCCGCTTCCAGGACGCCGCCTTCGGGGTCCTGCCGCTCATCACCGGCACGCTGTGGACGACCGCGATCGCCCTCGCCCTCGCCATCCCGGTGGGCCTCGGCGCCGCGATCTACCTCTCGGAGTATGCGTCGACCCGGACCCGCAAGGTCCTCAAGCCCACCCTCGAGCTGCTCGCCGGCGTGCCGTCGGTCGTCTACGGCCTGTTCGCCGTCGCGTTCGTCGGCCCGGTCGTGCTCAACGAGTGGCTCGGCATCGAGGTGGGCACGTTCTCCGTGCTGGCGGCGGGCCTCGTGCTCGGCGTCATGATCATCCCGACGGTCGCCTCCCTCGCGGAGGACGCCATGTCGGCGGTGCCCCGGGCGCTTCGGGAGGCGTCGTACGGCCTCGGCGCGAACCGGATGCGCACCGTGCTGCGGGTCGTCTTCCCGGCCGCCATCTCGGGCATCGCGGCCTCCATCGTCCTCGGCCTCAGCCGCGCCGTCGGGGAGACGATGATCGTCGCGATGGCCGCCGGCAGCCAGGCCAAGATGGTCACCGACCCCCTCGAGGGCGGCCAGACCATGACGGGGTTCATCGCTTCCGCGGCGCTCGGGGACAGCGTGCAGGGGTCGCTGCAGTACAACACCCTCTTCGCGGTCGGCCTCACCCTTTTCCTCATCACCCTCGTCATCAACGTGATCAGCATCCGCCTCGTCAACCGCTTCCGGGAGATCTACTGATGGCCGCCATCACCGCCGAGCCGACCACCACCGCGCGGCCACTGACCGCGGCATCCCACGGTGAGCGCAACGTCCGGTCGCTGGCGTTCCTCATCCTGCTCTGGCTCAGCCTCGCCTTCGGGATCCTCGTGCTCGCCGTCCTCATCGTGACGACCTTCCTCGAGGGCCAGGCGCGCATGGACGGCGCGCTCTTCACGAACTACACCTCGCAGATCGACCCGGGGACGGCCGGGGCCCGCGCCGCCATCCTCGGCACCGCCTGGGTCATCGGCACCACGGCCCTGCTCGCCATCCCGATCGGCGTCGCGGCGGCCGCCTACCTCGAGGAGTTCGCCTCGAGGAAGAGCCGGTTCGCGCACTTCGTCGAGCTCAACGTGCAGAACCTCGCCGCGGTCCCGGCGATCATCTACGGCATGCTCGCGGCCGCGGCGGCGGTCGCGATCGGCATCCCCCGCAACACCGTCATCGCCGGCGGCATCGCCCTGGCGCTGCTCATCCTCCCGGTCGTCATCGTCGCGACCCGCGAGGCCCTGCGCGCCGTCCCCCAGGAGATCCGCCAGGGGTCGCTGGCCCTGGGCGCCAGCCCGATGCAGACCCTCCAGCGCCAGACGCTGCCCGCCGCCGTCCCGGGCATCGCGACCGGCACGATCCTGGCGCTGTCCCGGGCCATGGGTGAGGCCGCGCCGCTGCTGCTCCTCGGCGGGCTCGTGTTCGTCAAGTTCGACCCGAACGGCATCCTCAGCGGCTTCACGACGATGCCGATCCAGATCTTCGACTGGGCGAGCCGGTCCCAGGAGGAGTTCCAGCAGCTGGCCGCCGCGGCGAGCATCCTTCTCCTCGTGCTCGTCATCGCGATGAACGGTGTCGCGATCATCATCCGCAACAAGTACACGACCGCGCGATGACCGAGCCCACCTCCGTCCGGCCGGCGCACGGCATCCCGGATGCCGGCGGCCCCCCGGCGGCTGGTGGCGCCGGCCCCGCCCCCACCAGCCCCGTCGCCGCCAGCCCCGTCGCCCCCAGCGCCTCCGCGGCCCCCACCAGCCCCACGACCCCCGACGCACCAGGAGAGCCCACCGTGGACAGCACCTCGACCATCTCGATCCCGCGGATGGACCCGATCGACGCCGGGCGGATCGTCGCCTCCGAGGCGCCGCGGGCGGTCCTCAGCTGCACCGACGTCAGCTGCTACTACGGCGACTTCCGGGCGGTCAACCAGGTGACGATGGGCATCGGGGTCAACGAGATCACCGCCCTCATCGGTCCGTCCGGCTGCGGCAAGTCCACGGTGCTGCGGGCCCTCAACCGGATGAACGACCTCATCCCGGGCACGCGGGTCACCGGCACGATCGCCTACCACGGCCAGGACATCTACGGCAAGGACGTCGACCCCATCGAGGTGCGGCGCCGGATCGGGATGGTCTTCCAGAAGCCGAACCCCTTCCCGAAGTCGATCTACGACAACGTGGCCTACGGCCCGAAGGTCACCGGGATGAAGGTGTCGAACATGGACGACGTCGTCGAGGAGAGCCTGCGCGGTGCGGCCCTGTGGGACGAGGTCAAGGACAAGCTCAAGCAGTCGGCGTACGGCCTGTCCGGCGGCCAGCAGCAGCGGCTGTGCATCGCCCGCACGATCGCGGTCAAGCCCGAGGTCATCCTCATGGACGAGCCCTGCTCGGCGCTCGACCCGATCGCGACGGCGCGCATCGAGGACCTCATGATGGAGCTGCGCGACGACTACACGATCGTCATCGTCACCCACAACATGCAGCAGGCGGCGCGCGTCGCCGACCGCACGGCCTTCTTCACGGCCGAGGCCGCGGAGGGGCACGGCGACCGCACCGGCCACCTCGTGGAGTTCGACGAGACGACGAAGATCTTCAGCAACCCCGCCGACTCCCGCACCGAGGACTACATCTCCGGCCGCTTCGGCTGACCCCCCCGACCAGCCCCGACCTCGTGCGGGTTACCCACGGTTCTCAGGGCCCTGGCCTGCGAGAACGGTGGGTAGATCGCACGAAGTCGGGTGGGGGGGCTGGTTGTCCACAGGCGTTGCCGGATGCCGTGGCCGTCCACCGACGCCGGCGCGGGCTTCGCGGCCAGGGCCGGCCGCACCATCGTCGAGGGATGCACGCCGACCTCACCGGCCTCCCTGCCGCCTTCCTCACCTCCGAGGCGGCCACCGCGCGCCTCGACGCACGCCGGCTGCGCACCGCCGTCGCCCGGGGCCGGGTGATCCGGGTGGGGCGAGGCGTGTACGGCGACCCGTCCCGCTGGCCCGATGACCCCGTGGAGCGGCACCGCCTCGTGGCACTGGCCGCGCATCGGGCCGTCGAGGACTGCGCCCTCAGCCACGTGAGCGCGGCCCTCGTCATGGGCCTTCCGAACCCGCGGACACCCCTCCCCCGTCCCTCGGTGACCGTCGACGACGGCATCCGGTCCCGGTCACCGGGGTCGTGGATGACGTTGTTCCGCGGGGAGCTACCCGAAGGGCACGTCGAGGTGGTCGACGGGGTGCGCCGAACCATCGTGCCGAGAACCGTGGCCGACTGTGCAAGACACCTGTCCCTGGGGGACGGTCTGGCCATTGCGGACGCGAGTGTGCGCGCGGGCCTCACCACGGTGGATGACGTGCGCGCCGTGCGCGAGTTCCAGCGCCGGTGGCCCGGGTCGCTGGGCACGCAGGCCGTGCTCGCCCTCCTCGACCCCCGACGCGAGGGGTGGCTCGAGTCCTGGTCGGCTGCCGCGTTCCAGTGCATGGGGCTTCCGAGGTGGGTTCCTCAGGTCGACGTGCACGACGCCCACGGCCGCTTCGTGGGTCGGGTCGACGGCCTGTGGCCCGAGCTCGGGGTGGTCGCCGAGGCCGACGGGCGGGGCAAGTACCTCGGAGACGTGGACCCCGCCCTCGACCGCAGCCCGGCGGCCGTGGCCCAGCGGGTGCTGGCCGCCGGCAACCGCGAGGTCGCGCTCCGCTCCTGCGGCCTGGGTGTCGTGCGGTGGACCACGGAAGAGATCACCCGGCAGCAGCTTCGCGTCGCTGTGAGGTGGCGCGACGAGGTCCAGCGAACCGAGCCACGCGGCATCCGGGCGTCCCTGACCTGCACCTGCTGCCAGCTCCCCGTGACCTCGTGCGACATAGGCGCGGTATTCGCCCCGTCGGCCGCGTAGAACCGAAGGGAAGTCGCACGAGGTCGAAAGGAGGTGGGGGTCAGAGGAAGAGCAGGGCGAGGAGCCAGAAGGCCGCCGCGGCGGCGAGGCCCGCCCCGGGGAAGGTGAGCACCCAGGCCATGACGATGGAGCGCGCCACGCCCCACCGCACGGCCTTGCGCGACCGGGTCGCCCCGACGCCCATGATCGCCGAGCTGATCGCGTGCGTCGTCGAGATGGGGGCCCCGGTCGCGGTGGCGAGGTAGAGCACGGTGGCGGCCGTCGTCTCGGCCGCGAACCCCTGCGGTGGGTCGAGCGCGATGATCCGACGGCCGAGGGTGCGCATGATCCGCCATCCACCGGCGTACGTCCCGAGGCTGAGCACGATTGCCGACAGCGCGATGACCCACCCGGGGATCGAGGTGTCCTCCGGGGCGCGGTGCCCGCTCGCGACGAGGGTGAGGGCGACGACGCCGGCCGTCTTCGCGGCATCCTGCATGCCGTGCCCGAAGGCCATCGCGGCCGCCGACACGGTCTGGGCGTAGCGGAAGCCGCGCGCGGTCGGCCCGGGGGCGGCCCTGCGGAATCCCCACAGGATCACCATCATGACGAGGAAGCCCCCGATCAGGCCCAGGACCGGAGACAGGAGCATCGGCACGACGACGTTGTCGAGGATGCTCTGCCACTTCACGGTCGCCCCGCCGGCGAGCGCTGCCCCGCCGAGGCCGCCGATGAGGGCGTGCGACGACGACGAGGGCAGGCCGCGCCACCACGTCAGCATGTTCCAGCCGATGGCGCCGATCAGCGCGCCGGCACAGATCGCGACTCCCGTCCACCCCATCGGGATCTCGATGATGTCGCCACCGATGGTCTCGGCGACCCGGACCCCCGCGAACCCGCCGACGAGGTTCATGACGGCGGCGAGGGCGAGCGCGATCCGCGGGGTGAGGGCGCGCGTCGAGACCGAGGTGGCGATGGCGTTCGCCGCGTCGTGGAAGCCGTTCGTGTACGTGAAGCCCATCGCCAGCACGACGACGAGCGCGACGGGGATCCAGTCCACCCGCTCAGGACTCCCGGACCGCGATCGCCTCGACCTTGAGGGCCACCTGCTCGAAGCCGTTCGCGGCGGCCTCGAGCGCGTCGATGATGTCCTTGTGCTTCATCACCGTGATGGGGTCGGCTCCGGGGGTGTTGAACAGCTCGGCGAGCATCCGCCGGTAGGCCTTGTTCGCGCGGTTCTCGAGGCGGCTGACCTCGACCCAGTAGGCGGTGAGGTCCTTCATCGAGCGCAGCCTCGACATCGCGTCGGCGGTGACCTCGGCCATCCGGGAGACCACCTCGACCTGCTTCGCGACCCGCGGCAGCACCTCGTCGACCCGGTAGAGGACGATGAGGTCGACCGCGGCCTCCATGAGCCCGACGCAGTCGTCGAGGGCGACCGCCAGCCCGTGCATGTCGGCGCGGTCGAACGGCGTGACGAACGAGCCGTTGACCTTGCGGATGATCTCGTGGGTCGACTCCCCCGAGGCGGCCTCGATCTCGTGCATCCGTTTGAGCGTCAGCTCGCGCTCCTCCGGGGAGGCCCCGAGCAGCGCGGTGAGCTCCTGCGCGCCGTCGACGAGGTGCCGCGCCGAGGCGGTGTACAGGTCGACGAAGCGGGGGTCCTGCGGGGTGAGGCGGAAGCCCACGATGGTCTCCGGGGAAGGCGGCCAGGACAGTGGGTACAGGCTATGGCCCCGGCCCGCCCGACGGGTACTCGGGTGGGCCGTCGGCGGCCGGGTCACCGAGCCCGGTGGGTTCTCGGCGGGTTCAGCGAGCCGGGTGGGACGTCGGCGGCTGGGTCACCCAGGGCGTCACCGGGGCGGGTGGGTCACCGACCGGGAGCGCCCGCGCCGTCCGCCGCCGGCCACTCACCGACACCGAGGATGCCGTCGATCGCGGCCTGGGTGAGCCGGCCGGAGCTCTGCGAGGCCGCGAGCACGAGGGCGCCGACGAGCCGGATCTCCTCCTCGAGCTGCTCGTCGTGCAGCGACGGGTCCGACGTCACCCGTCCACGGTACGGCCGCGAGCACCCTCCGGAGCGTCGTCCACAGGTGGATCTCGCCCGACGGACGGCACCGGCCCGAGAGCTCGCTGCCCGAGACGGCGCTGCGCAGGAGCAACGAGTGCGGGTGCCGGACCGGGAGCGCCTCACGGCGCGTGGCCGCTCGTAGCGGCTGATGTTGGGACCCGGGGCTGCCGCGGCCCGGCACCCACGGACGACACTAACGCCTTCCCCGGCCACCGTGTTCCCTCCAGCCGCAACCTCGTGGACGCAGACCGGGCCATCAGGGCGGCGACCTCGGCACTCACGGCGCGTCAGTCGAGCTCGCCGGCCCGCCACAGGTGGGCGCAGGCCCGCAGGTCCTCGCCGGTCGTGAGCATGGCGGCGGCGGTGCGGGTCAGGCCGCTCGCGCCCCCCGGGTCGACGCCGTCGCGGTCGTTCGCGAGCTCGGCACGCCCCGCCGAGACGACCGCGCAGAACGCCGACGCCCGCTCGAGCGCCACGGCGAGGTCGCCCTCGAAGATCCCCGCGAGGATCTGGTCGGCGACCCGCTGCATCTCCTCGGGCCGCGGCGGCTCGGCGATCCCGGCGACGGCGTGCGCGACGTCGGTGAAGCGGATGCCGGCCGCGTACTCCCGGGTCGCCTGCACCGGGCTGCGCCGCACCCACTCGCGCAGCGCGTAGAGCCGCCAGAGGGCCCCGGGCAGCGAGCGCGCCGGCCGGGCGGACCACAGGTCGGCGACGGTCGAGAGGCCGAGGTCGTCGACGAGCGTCACGAGGCGGCTCGTCACGTCGGGGTCGTGGGCGGCTCGACCGGTGCCGACGAGGATCGCCGCCGTCTGGTGCGCGACCTCGGTGACCTCCGCCGGACCGAGGAGATGGCCGCCGTGCGCCTCCAACGCGTCCGGGGCGAAGGGCAGGGGCCGCCGCGGGAGGGGGCGCCCACCGTCGCTGCTCATCGCACCAGTCTGTCAAACCCGGCCGCACGGGGCAGGTCGGCGGCCCACACCATCGGATGCCGTCGCGCGGGCTAGGTTGTCCGCGTCACCACCGCAGGCACCGGCATCCACCGCCCGTGTGCTGGGCGGACCACCGGGGTAGGGAGGACGCATGGCACACCAGGACACCGCCGCGGCGAAGGCGCAGACCGCGCCCCCACCGGACGACGCGCGCAAGCCGGACTCCCCGACCGAGATCGAGCGCCCGAGCTGGACGTACACCGCGAAGGCCTCCTTCGCCGAGTTCCAGCGCGACCAGTGCACCGACCTCGCGGCGGCCCTGACGTACTACTCGGTGCTCTCGGTCTTCCCGGCGATCCTCGCGCTCGTCTCGCTGCTCGGCGTCTTCGGGCGGGGGCAGGAGACCACCGACGCGATGCTCGAGATCCTGCGCGACCTCGGGCAGTCGCAGATCGCCGACCGGCTCGAGGAGCCCATCGCGGCGATGGTCGGCGCGCAGAGTGCCGGCCTGGCGCTCGCCATCGGTCTCGCCGGCGCCCTCTGGGGTGCCTCGGGGTACGTCGGCGCGTTCGGGAGGGCGCTCAACCGCATCTACCAGGTCGACGAGGGCCGCCCCGTGTGGAAGCTGCGGCCCATCGTGCTCCTCGTCACCCTCGGCCTCGTCGTCATGGCGGCGATCGTGCTCGTGGGGCTCGTCGTGAGTGGCCCGATCGCCCAGGCCATCGGTGAGGCCGTCGGGTTCGGCGAGCAGAGCCTCGCGGTGTGGAACCTCGCGAAGTGGCCGGTCATCCTCGGCGTCGTCGTCGTCATGGTCGCGGTGCTCTACTACGCGACGCCCAACGTCAAGCAGCCCAAGTTCCGGTGGATGTCGGTCGGAGCGGCCGTGGCCATCGGCATCTGGGTCATCGCCTCGCTCGGGTTCGGGTTCTACGTCTCGAACTTCGCCCGCTACGACTCGCTCTACGGCTCCCTCGGGAGCGTCATCGTCTTCCTCCTGTGGCTGTGGCTCACCAACCTCGCCCTGCTCTTCGGGGCCGAGGTCGACGCAGAGCTGGAGCGGGCGCGGCAGCTGCAGGCCGGCATCCGCGCCGAGCGCACGCTGCAGCTGCCCCCGCGCGACGACTCCGTGTCGCGCAAGGCCGCCTCCAAGCTGGAGCAGCGGGTCGCCGAGGGGAGGCGGCTCCGGCTCGAGGCGGAGGCCTCGGCGGGGGGCGACGCCGACTCCAGCGGGAATGGTCGAGGGCGTGGACGCCACGGGCGCACGGGCGCCGCTCGCGCCGCGACGGCATCCGACGTCGAGCTCGAGCCGCTGCCGTCCGAGCTCGCCCGCCGATCCTGAGCCGGCCCTCAGGAGCCGCCTGTGACCTGCGCACCTCTGGCGTCCCGGGGCTCGCCGGTGACCTACCATTGTCCGGTGATTGCGACGACACGCCGGTGAACCGGTTCCACGAGGGCTTCGTCCTGGGCGACCGGTACACGCTGACGGGGCGTATCGCGTCCGGTGGCATGGGCGACGTCTGGGAGGCCAGCGACACCGTCCTGGAGCGGCCCGTCGCGGTGAAGATCCTGCGCCCCAGCCTCGACGAGGAGGAGGTCTTCGCGCGCCGGTTCCGCAACGAGGCTCTGCACACCGCCAACCTCGCCCACGTCAACGTCGCCACCGTCTTCGACTACGGCGAGGAGGACAACCTGGCCTACCTCGTCATGGAGCTCGTGCCGGGCGAGCCGCTGTCCGACCTCGTCAAGCGCGAGGGCGCGCTGCCGCCGGCCCAGGTCCGCCAGATCATGGCCCAGGCGGCGCTCGCGCTCGGTGCCGCGCACGAGGCGGGCGTCGTCCACCGCGACGTCAAGCCGGCGAACATCCTCGTCATGCCCGACGGCACCGTGAAGCTCACCGACTTCGGCATCGCCCGCGCCGTCGACGGCTCGGGCCACACCCAGACCGGCGAGGTGCTCGGCACCCCCCACTACCTCTCGCCCGAGCAGGCCCTCGGCGAGCCGGCCACCGGCGCCTCCGACCTGTACGCCCTCGGGATCGTCGCGCACGAGATGCTCACCGGGCGGCGCCCGTTCGACAAGGGGACGCCGGTCGCGACGGCGCTCGCCCAGGTCAACGACCCGCCGCCGTCGCTGCCCCCGCACGTCCCCCCGGGCCTGCGCGCGCTCATCGAGCAGTGCCTCGAGAAGAGCCCCGCGGACCGGCCCTCGAGCGCCCGTGAGCTCGGTGAGCGGCTCGGCCTACCCGAGGAGGACCTGCCCGAGGCCGGCGAGGATGCCGCGGACGTCGTCGGCACGGCCGCTGCGGAGGAGGCCGCGCTCGACGACCGGCCCTCGGCCCCGCCCCGCTGGACCGGCGGTGGTGACCCGACGCCGACGCCGACGAGCGTGCCGGTGGCGCCGAAGGGGCACGTGCACTGGGCGTGGGTGCCCGGCGTGAGCGTCGCGATCCTGGCCGTCGCGACCGTGTGGTACCTCCTGGCCCGCTGAGGGCGCGCCGGCGCTCGCGGTCTTCCGCGAACGTGGGTGAAGACCGTCGGGAGGGGACGAGGATGTTCACCCACGTTCGCGAGGAACCCGACGCCGTTAGAGTGTTCGCGCCACGGCCGGATGCCGTGCGCCCGCCAGGGCCTCTAGCTCAACTGGCAGAGCTGCGGACTTTTAATCCGTAGGTTGTGGGTTCGAGCCCCACGGGGCCCACCAACACCGCAGGTCAGCGGCCTGCACCCGCTTCGGCTCGTCGACCAAAATGGCCTGTGGGCACTCATGTGGGCACTCATGCTCTGATCACGGCTCATCGACAACGGCTCGGGGGCGCTGGTCATCGGCGAACGACTCAAGGGCCGCAGCGAGCTCTGGTGAGACCGCACGCCGACCCATGTAGACGTCCTGAGTCATCGAGATGCGCGCGTGGCCGAGCTGGTCGGCGATCATCCTGGCGCTGGCACCCTTGCTGTCCAGCAGGGTCGCGACGGTCTTCCGAAACGTGTGCGGGGTGACCCACTCGTAGTCGGTCCCTGTCCTCACCCTTCGGAAGGCGGCACCGACGTTGTTCCGGTCCCGGTAGCCGCCCACCGCATCGGCAAACACCGGGCTATCCGGCACACCCAGCCGTGCCCGCCGCGCCTCCAGCATGGTGAAACACCAGCCCGGGAGAACCAGGGTACGCAGCGATGACCGGGACTTCGGGCGCGACGCTACGAGGCCCTTCCCCTTGACCCGAATGATCGTGCGCTCAACCCGCAACGACCCTCGGTCGAAGTCGATGTCGCTCCACCGCACACCCAGCGCCTCACCGAGGCGAAGACCGGTACCGAGGATGAACCGCGCCAGGTCGGCGAGGTCATGACGTCGTGCGAACTCGTCGGTGTCCAGGATGTTCAGCCACTCCTGAATCTGCGCCGGCGTCATGGCCTTGGCCGTCCGGTCACGATTGAGCTCGAGAGGCGCGGTGTCCCGAACAGGGTTGAATGGCAGGCCTCCCTGCCTAACGACCCACCCACAGATCCCCGACAGAACCGTGCGGCAGAGCTTCGCCGTGGAGTACCCCTTGGTGCGCAGGATCTCCTGCAGGAAGCGGTCGACGCGTGGCACGGTCAGCTCCCCAAGCCTGAGGTCGCCAAGTCCCGGGCCGACATGCTTCTCGACCGCATGACGATAGAGATCCAGGGTTGTGTGACTGCGCGTCCCTCGCTCCACGCGTTCCTCCACCACCACCAACCACGCAGTGGCTGCGTCCCCGAGCTTCGCTGAGGCGCTGAAGCCGGGTTCATCGCCCACTGTCACGGCGAGCTCCAGTGCCCTCATCACCTCGCGGCGTGCAGCGGCACGCGTGGGACCGGCGCGCTTGATCCGGCGGCGCCGACCCGAGAAGTCGCGGAAGTTGACCATCGCGACGACGCTGCGACCCTGCTTGCCGTAGATGATGTCGCCGTGCTCCCCCAGGCCGAGCGGTCTCATGACGCCACGTCGGTCGACAGCCCAGCGACCCACGCCTTGACATCTTCGGGTCGGTACCGCAGACGCCGGCCAACGCGACGACCGGGTGGCCCCATGCCCTGCCCTCGCCACGAGTACAGGGTCTGGACCGGAACGCCGAGGTAGTAGCTGGCGTCTTCGATGCTCCAGAGTCGGTCCTCCGCGAGTGCCTGGTCGCTCATCCTGCTGCCCTCATCCCCGGTGTCCTTGCAGTTGCCGAACGACTGTCCACAGGCGGATCTGCGCGAGCACGCGACTTGGCGTACTCGTACTGCTCACGCCAGCGGCGCCGCTCGAGCACCGTCTCCATGAGCACCTCGGCCGACGTTCCGCCATGACTCACGACCGCCGCCCAAACGAACCGGCCCTCGCCGTCGCTTGCCTCGACCTCGGCAGCCATCCGACCGGCCGACTCGACTTCGATCCCCGCGGCCTCGAGCGCCTCTCGAACCACGGCAGCGCGATCCGCCTTGTGGTCGGCCAACGTCTTCCCCGACCACCCCCGCGAGACGAGCACCCTGCGCCCGCCGACCCCGAGGTGCTCCCTGTCGTGTGCCTTGCTGAAGCACCAGCCCGGCACGAGCCCCGGACCAGCCTCCTTCGGCTGCACTCCGAAGCGGAGCCAGTTGGCGCAGCTCGGAGAGCACGGAAGCCAGCGAACCTCGTCGTGGAGCCGGTCGATGTGGGCCTCGTACGCAGCATCGTGCGCCTGGTCGGCATACGTCTCGCCGACGGCCTTGGTCAGGTACTTGGTGAGGTAACGGACGGACCGTTCTGCGTCGGGGGTGCCGGCGAGCAGCCCCTGCACGTCGATCTGGCGGCCGAACCGGATCACGTGGGCGGGCTGCGCGTCCTCGTCGAGGTCGAGCTGGGCCAACGCGCCGGCCCAGGTCTGCAGCGGCTCCCCCGTGGTCGGGTCGAGGTAGTCCATGCCGTCCCACACGGGAAGCTCGTCCACGTACACCGGGCGGCTCATCTGCGGCCACCAAATCTGGTGGTAGGTCGCCCGAGTCACCTCCTTGATGACCGCCCGGGGGACGGCACCACGGATCGCGACGTGGAAGTGCGGCGCCAGCCGGCGCTGACCCTCGACCGCTCCGAAGTACTGCACCTTGTAGCCGGCACACCGCCGGAGGTTCTGGAACCAGCGGTCGAGGAGCCGCGGGAAGTACAGGGCGTCAAGGGCTGCCCGGTGATAGTCGTACTCACGCCAGTTCTGCGGCGTGCCGGTGCCAGCCACGGTCCGTCCGTAGCCGGGAAGGGTGAGTGTGATGAACATCGACGGTCGGTACATCTTGCCGTCGCTGGCGCGGAAGACCTGGCCGATGGTGCGGTCCTCCTGGGGCCGGCGAGGCAGATCCGCAGCGTCCGTGCGCCGACGGGTCGTTCGACCCCGGTGGGTCGTTGCGACGTCCTCGCTGGTCTCCAGCTCGGCAGGTGGCTCCTTGAGGCGGACTGGGACGTCGGGTTCCTCCTCGAGGTGCCACCCAGCGATGCACTGGTGCATGCGCAGCGTCCGCGCCCGAGCGGCGCATGAGGGGCATCGGGACTCGCGCGTCGACTGGCAGGGCAGAGCGACGAGCACAGCCTCACCTGTCTCCCGGTCGATGACCCGCCGCAGCAGGGGGCGGATGCAGACGCGCTCCTTGACCGCGTACTCCTGCACGGCATCGAGCGGGACCTCAGACGGCTTCATCGAGATCCTCCATCACCCGCAGTGCAAGCGCGGACGTCACCACGGCACGAAGCGTCTCCCCTCGCTGCAGACGGCGATCGAGGGCAGCGCGCTGTTCGGGGTCGAGACCGCCCCAGATCCCGTATTCCTCGCCGTACAGCAATGCGGCGGACAGGCACCGGGCCCGAACCGGGCAAGAGGCGCAGACCGAGCGGGCCGTCCGAGCAGCAGGCGTCCGCGGGTCCTTGAACCAGGCGCCGCTTTCGTCGCTGGAGCACCGGCCGCGCAGACGCCAGCGGATTCCATCGAGCTCCTTGATCGCGGCCGCCGTGGTGCGCACGTGCGCCAGTGGGATGCCGAACGATCGGAATGCGACCCTGTGAGACTGAACGACGTTGTCGTTCATGCCGCCTCTCCCTTCTTCTCCATAACGTGTTGCTCCCTCGCGCTCTCGGCTCTTGAGTCGCCCAAGGACGTGGACAGGGCCAACACGTCCTCGTCGGTGAGGAACGCGGAGCGGACCCTGCGCACGTCGCGGCTGCCCTCGACACGGACGTAGGCCACTCCCGGGGTCAGCTCGGAGATGTGGTCGGCCTCAGCGCCTCGCTCCCGGGCTCCGTCGCCGAGGACCATGTCGACCTGGATCGGGTTGTCGAGGCGCATGGCGATACGTGTGGGGAACAGGTCGCGCCAGCTGACGACGTCTTTACCGGGGTCCTGCACGGCGGCGATGACCGTGATGCCGACGGCCCGGCCTTGCGTGAGTAGCAGACCTAGGGCGTGCTCGATGCGGCGCACGACGGTTCGCTCGGCGAAGGCACTGAGGGTTGCCAGCTCGTCGATGACGATGACGAGGTGCGGGCTCTCCGCGGACGGCTGGTGCAGTCGTTTGCCGTGAGTGGCGAGGTCGAGGCTGCGGCGGGTCTTGAGGTCGACCGCTTCCTCAAGCAGGTCGCACATCGCCTCTGGCGCCCCGCCCTCGAACCTGGCGAAGGCGCCGCGGCCGAGTCCGAGCTCCATCCCGCCCTTGGGGTCCAGCGCCCACACCTGAACCCACCCCTCCCGGATCGCCGGCGCGAGCCCGTGGACGAGGCTCCACAGCACCGATCCCTTACCCGCCCCGGTGGCACCGGCGATCAACGCGTGGGTCCCCTGCACCCTGAACCGCCAGAGTCGGGCGTCGTCACCAAGACCAACAGGGATGCCGGTCAGCGCCACCTCAGTGGCTGGTTCGGGGCGGACCACTTCGCGGAGCAGGTCGCGTCGGCGCAGCTCGAGCCACGCCCTACCAGGTCGCTCTCTGACGACCTGCGTGCCGTCGACGCCGAAGGCGTGCCCGATCGCGTCCGAGTGGGCGGCCACGTCATCCGGTGTCATCCCGACCGGCAGTCGCAGGAGCAGCCGGTCCCGTCCCGAGCGGTCGACGACGACGCGCAGAATGTGCGGGACTAGCTGGTTCGTCGCGCGATCGTAGGTCACCACCCCGTGCGGGTGGACCACGAGCCCGCATCGCATCGCCACGTGCCGCCACCGCAGTCGATAGAGCGGGGCACGCCAGAGCAGGATGAGCCGCGGCGCCGCCTGCCGCGTGAACGAGTCGCGGTGGGCGAACCCCCATGTCGTGAGTGCCACAGCGATCAGCACCACCAGACCGGCAGCCGCGGCGAGGCTGAACCGCCACACCGTCACGCCAACAACAGCCAGCCCGATCGCGCTGCCGGCGTTGGGAGCCACGGCCTTCACGACCGCGATCGCCAGGCGCACGAGGAGCCACGCCGCGCGGACAACAGCCTCGAGGACGATCGACAGCGGGTCATCGGGTGCGACGTAGAGGTCGTCGCCGCGTGTTCTCATGTCAACTCCCTCATGACGTCCTGGTGCACCTCTCGGAGCAGGCTCGCCACCTCACCGACTTGACGCTCGAGTTGCATGACGGCCCGGTCGAGATCGCGGTCCGGGCAGGTGTGCAGCATCGTGCGGAGAGCGACGATGGCCTCGTCGAGGATGTCGACACCCCGCACCAACGCTCGCGTCTGTGCAGAGAGATCGTCGGGGCCGACGCCCAGGAGCTGGGCCCACTCCAGCAGGCTCCCGGTGCGCATCACAGGCGCTCCCGAATGACTTGCGCATGCAGGTCACGGATCCAGCGGGACGAGTCGTGGACGCGCTCGTGCAGCACCCGCACGGACTCGTCCAGCTCGTGGTCTGGCCCGGCGTACACGTGCAACCGCAGACGCAGCACTTGGTCGTCGACGCCGTCGATGAGCCTTCTGAGCAGGCGGACCTGAGACAGAACCTCATCGGACTCGACCTCGAACTGGTCTGCCCAGGCCTCGATGACAGGGCGGCGCTGCATGTCAAGCCGTCCTGTTGACGTCGCCAAGGGTCTCGGCGATGCGGGTGCCGGCTGCGGCGAGCGAGCGGGTGGCCGCAGTGAGCATCATGACAAGCTCCTCGTCCGGGCCGTGCGCGAGCGTCGCCCGGATGCGGTTCACGTCCTCGTAGAGGTCGGCGACCTGACGCGCCTTGGCCTTCAGCGCCCACGGCAGTTCCTTTCGCCCGACGCCGAGGGTCTCCGTCCAGGCGACCGTGTCGATGGCGCGCATGTCACGCCGCCCGACCCTCGCCGGACGCCGACGCCTTCGGAGTGGCCTTGCCGGGCGCGTGCATGGACTCCGCGCGGAAAGACCAGGCGATCCGGGGACGGTTGCCGTTGTCGTCGATGTACGCCAGGGCCGTCAGGCCGGAGAACTCGACGGGCGTGAACGGCGAGGTGCTGTCGTTCGCCGGCGGCACCGGCTGCACCTTGGCGAGGAACTTGATACTCACGGTCTTGGACTTCTTCGGCGCCTCCGGGTCGGCATCGAGCACGTCGATGGACCAGATGAGCTCCCCGGTGTCCTTGTCGGTCTGCTGCACCTTGGCGTCGCGCGTGGACTGGTCAAAGTCCAGTACCGCGGTCACGGGCGAGACGATGTACGCACCGTGAGGGAACACCTCGTGGTGCGAGATCTTGAAGCGTCGGGCGATGGCCATGGTTGTGTCCCCTTCCCAGGACTCTGGATAGCCGAATTGGCTACGACCAGCAGACCGTTATCCACAGGACCTCGGTACCGCCTCGCGGGACGTCTCAGGACGTCCTAGATTTGAGGAAAGGGCCGAAAACGTCCTGGGGGAGGGGCAATGACCAATGACCGGCTCAGAAGTGCTCTCGCTTCGTCTGGGATGACGTCCGCCGAGCTCGGCGCGCACATCGACGTCGACCCGAAGACCGTCGACCGTTGGATCGCCAACGGACGCGTGCCCCACCGCTCCAACCGGCAGAGAGTGGCAGCTGCTCTCGCTCAGGACGAGGTCTACCTGTGGCCCGATGCCTACGGCGATTCATATGTCTCAGCAGCGAGTCGGGCCGAGGTGGTGACCGTCTACCCGAATCGCGGTTCGATCCCAGCCTCGCTGTGGCACAGCCTCTTCGACAACGCCATCGAGTCCATCGACATCTTGGCGTTCGCTGCAAGCTTCATCCACGACTCCCTGCCAGATGTTGACGAGGTGCTGATCGCCAAGGCACGAACTGGTGTCCGTGTCCGCCTAGCCTTCGGCGACCCTGACTCCGACGCCGTTCGTATTCGCGGGGTAGAGGAGGGTATTGGGGAGTCGCTGGCGGAACGGTGCCGGCTCACGTGGAAGTACCTCGATCCAATCTTGAGGGAGCCCGAGATCTCGGTGCGTGCGCACTCAAGCACGCTCTACTGCTCCATCTTCCGCTTTGACAACGACCTGCTCGCCAACCATCACCTCTTCGGCGCCCCCGCCAACCATTCGGCGGTGCTACATGTGAGACGCCTGACCGGCGGTCGGCACTTCGACAGCCACACAGCCTCATTCGAGCGTGTCTGGCAACTCGCGTATGCCAGGGCACGAGAGGCACAACGTCCGGCTCACTAGTGAGTCGCTGCTGGACTCCGGACGAAGCGACAGCAATCCTGACTCCGTGCCCGTATCACGCTCGCCACACCCAAACGCGAAGGTTGCTAACCGACGCGACGCCTCGCTACGGCGAGCTCGCCGTAGCCGAGTTATCGCTCGCCTCAAGAAGCGAGGACCTTTGGTCATCGGGGCGGCCGTCTACGTCTTAGTTCTTTGCTGGGTCGTTTCATGGGGACTTCCTCAATTCACGCGGTATCAACCCAACCGGGCCTCACCCGTGGAAGTGTTCTTTGCACCCGCTAATGCGGCCACATTCGAAGATGCCGTGGCGGAGCCAACCCATATTGTAGTCCAGACCGAAAGACTAAGACTTCGGAATTGGATTGGGATTCGGCCCAGATCCTTTCTAGTGATTTCGCAAGACCTAGTGGCGCGCTCACCCGAAGATCCAGCCGCGGATCAAAGTTGGATATTGAGGATTAATCGCGATGTCGAGTACCAAGATAATTGGGCGGATTGCACGGATAACAAGGACGAACGCAAGATAACCTGCACAAGGCAGTGGGTCGAGGCGAAGGCGGGGCAGGCCATCCGCATAAACCCCGCTCCGATAGTTGTGTCAACGGATTCTGGCGAGAAGGCAAAGAGACCCGTTCGGTATTCCTTCGAGGTGCAGGTCGCGCTGGACACACTAGCCGTTAGTCGCGAAGTCGAAAACGGGGTACCAGTGGACTACTCGTCAATACGATGGCAGCCCCGGGAGAACTTGAGCAATTTCCGCTATCCATATGTCTCAAAAGTTGACGACATTGAGAAATTCTTCAAGACCGCGCCGCGAGAGCGATCCGTCCGTGAGATATTGGGCCTCTCCGGCAAGGCGTCATTTGTTCAGGTCAGCGTCTGCCCTAATTGCATGGCGATTCGTACCTATGAGTGCGAAAGCAAAGAACTCAATAGAGGGACGTTCGCATGCTCAGGCGATGCAGATAAAGAATTGAGGATGTCTTGGATTTCGACTGACGTCGGAGATAGCTGGAAGGCGGACTGGGGGCATGAGATCCTCGCGGCCCTAGTGGGCGCTGGCGTCTTGGGGGTAGGCGCATGGCTGCGCAGCAAGCATAAGGCGGCTCGCGCTGACTAGGACGAGCCGGGTTGATCGCCCCATGCCGGGCTGCATCCAGACGAAAGGGGAAGGGCAACGTGAAGGCCCTCAAAGACCCAGCGAAGTTGTCCTGTGAGTTAGGATCGAGGCATGACGCGAATCGATTACGTCGACGATCCACATGCACCAAAGGCCAATAGTGTTGTGCCTTCCGTTGTCGCGGTGGTGCTGAACGAACAATCCCGGGTACTCCTAATTCACAAGACCGACAATAGCCTGTGGGCTCTACCTGGGGGTGGACATGAGATCGGGGAGTCGATCGTCGACACTGTCGTTCGAGAGGTCAAAGAAGAGACCGGCTACGACGTAGAGGTCGAGACCATCACCGGGACGTACACGAACCCCCGTCACGTCATGGCATACGACGACGGCGAAGTACGCCAGCAGTTCTCGATCGCCTTTCGCGCCCGGCTCGTGGGCGGAGAGGCTTGTACGAGCAGCGAGAGCAGTGAGGTCGTGTGGGTGCGTCCCGAGGAGCTCGATGGCTTGGACATGCACCCCTCCATGAGAATGCGAATCCAACACGCCCTCGAGGAACGCAGCACCCCGTTCCTAGGCTGACAGCACCGTCTGGGCCCGATCGCAGCAGGCCTCGAGATACGGCCGCGACCTCAGCACCGCACGATGGACGGGGTCCCACGCCGGATACCGAGCCACGATCTCGTCCAGCCGCGCGGTCACGGCCACCTGCTCCCCCGTCGGAGAGACGGTTAGGTCGCAGAGGATCAATGTGTCCAGCAGGGCCTGCTCAGGTCGCGGGACGGCTGCGAGCTCGCGCGCCAGACCTCGCTCGTCGGCCTCGTACTCCGCCCCGGTGTGGAACGCGACGAGCGAGACGACCACAGGGTCTGCTCCAAGACCGGCGAGGTACCTGGCCCCGTCAAGCGCGTGCAGACCCGAATCTCGCGCCAGCGGGGCATAGCCCACGTCGTGAAGCCAGGCCGCACTGACCACAGGGTCGTCATCCGCTCCGGTCTGCGAGACCTCGACAGCTCGCGCGGCCACCGCCTGAACGTGGCACCACCGTTCGGGGTGAGACGTCGCCAGGCACTCCTCTGCGAGTCGCCGGGCGTCTGCTGTCCTCATGAGGCGCAACGCTACGTGCCCGCCTGTCCCTCACGCCCCTGTGGGACGGAGTTGGCAGCTTCACGAGGCGGGGCCTGGGCGGCCAGCGACGACGGTGTCCCCCCAGGGACGAGCCACGGTCAGGTCGATGGGCTTCACCTCGACGGTTCGGCCGGTTCTGGGTGTGTGGATGATGTTGCCCTGCCCGTCGTAGAGACCGACGTGGTGGAAGAAACCTGGCCGATCACGTGGGTCGTGGAAGAACAGCAGGTCGCCGGCTCGGACCTCGCTGAGCGGCACGCGCGTCACGGCGGCAGCCTGGTCGCTGGCGACCCGCGGCAGCGTGATGCCAGTGGCCTGGAACCACACGTACCTCGTGAAGCTCGAACAGTCGAAGCCAACCGTGGAGGCGCCCTTGCCGAACCCGAGCCCGGGTCCGCTCAACGTGCCACCGCCCCACGAGTACGGGATCCCCAGTTGCGTCAGGGCGACCTCGATGACCTTCGCGCCTTCACCGCTGCCAGCACCGGACGTGCACGCGGCGCTCGAGATGCTGGGGTTTCCGGCCAGTTGGAGGGCGAGCCCCTCCCAATTGGCGTAAGCGTCAGGGAACGCACTCACTTGCACGGCCTGCGCAGCTCGAGTCACGGGCATGCTGAGGTAGTCGGGGATGGCCAGCAGGCCGCGCTGCCCGCCTCGGCCGCCCAGGAAGAACATCTCGGACGAGGTGGCAGGGTCGAGCCGCTCAGCCCGACTACCCCAGGCGTCGCGCTGCTGGAACAGTCCGATGGAATCGCGGTCACCGTAGGGCAGGTTGCGCAGCGTCGACTCCTGCAGGGCAGTGCTCAACGCGATGACCCACCCCTTCGACGGCACACCCAGAGCCCGGCCGACCGCGACGATCGTTTGGGCGTTCGCCAGCTGCTCGGCATCCAACGATCCGATATCGACGGCTGCGGGACGCGCGACGAGGCCGCAGCTCAACGACGCGTTCTCCTGGTCCCCGCTCGAGTCGCCGGCGAACAGCGCTGACGTGAAGACACCCATCGCCAAAGCACCGACGAGCAGGAGTGGCATCACGACCGCCAGCACGCGGCGGAGGATCCGCCAGAGACGCCTCTTCAGTTCGGCAGCCGCAAGCGCCGTCACAGGGTCCATGGGTCAGCTCCTCGACGCCAACGCCACGGTGAGTTCCTCGGGCTCGATGCCATCGACCAGCCACCCGGCTGACGTTCGTTCCAGTGCGACGTGTACCGCCCCGCCGTCCGTCGGGACACGGACTCGTGCGCTGGCCTCGCTGCGCTCAAGGATCTCGGTGTCCCCGACCACGCGGGACGCTGGGACCGCAGCCGAGGAGGCGGCCTCCAAGATCGCCGCGAAGCGGGGTGTCGAAAGGGCTTTGCAGCTTGACCGCCACTCCTCAACCTCGGCGTCGGGCCGGGCCCACATCCCCACGAAGGCGACCGCGACATCCCCGGGCGACTCAAGGGTCGCCGGGGCGACGCTTTGCGCTGGAGATGCGGACGCGGCCGATGCCGGAGCGGAAGGTGCGGGAACGCCGGATGCGCTGGCCGCCGCCTCGACCGCCCGCCCCTCGGGTGCCACGCGCTCGGAACCGCCCGAGACGCGTCCCAGGCCAGCAACCAGCATCACCACCGCCATCACCGTGACGGCCATGTTGCGCCACGACCACAGGGGCCACCGCCACCAGCCGACCTCACGCATGCCGCTCATGACGCATCCGAATCCAGGTCGTCGACTCCGGGCCGACGATGGAGCATCGCGCCGGTTCGTGGGTCGTAGACGAAGTACCCGATGCCGTCATCGGCGAGCGGCGCATTGGCGTCGTGCGCTGGAACGACAGCCGGTTGGTGGACGCGATGAATGCTGCCGGTGAGCACCTCGCCTTGGAGGACGCCTCCCGCCGGCTGGGGAGCGTGAACAAGTCCGGACGGGGCCACGACTGCGCGCCGGTCCCCGGGCGGGGCCGGGGTTTCGCGCCGCCGCCGGTCGCTGGAACCCTCGCGGAGAAGCGCAGATTCGCGCGGCTCGGGCCTGACGTCCGGCGAGGTCGGCCGTACGCCCTGCGTCGTCAGGACTCTCGGGTCGACGCGCGAACGGGGCGAAGCTGACGTGCGACTCAGACCCCCGTCACTTGTCACGTCCCAGACCACCTGCGCTCGCGCGAAGGTCTCAGCTCGAGGCGGAGCGTCGGCAGCCCGGCGCCCTCCGTCGTCCGCCGGGACCGTGGGTTCGGGCTCGTCATCTTGGCTGTCCTCGATGGCCTTCTTCGTACCGTCGTTGACACCTTGGCGGGTCACCACATACCGCGTGAGCTGCCGGCCGAGGTGATGCCGACGCATCCGCCGACCCGAGTGGCCGAGTATCCGCGTGAACGACAGCAGCGGTGCCATCAGGACGAACGCAGCCAGCGTGATGACCAGGCACAGGACGAGGGCCATGATCCCCATACCGATGTCATCCGCCGTGCTCAGGACAGCCGAGATCGCCGCGGTGTAGACGACGGAGCCAGCCGAGAAGGCGACGACGTTGACGACCGCGGCACCACCGATGTTGGCCATCTGCTTGACGACCCCTGACAACGGGGCGAATACACCGATGACTGCCGCAGCGGGAAGGAACATGACGAGGAGGCGCAGCATCACAAGACCCGCCAGCAGGAAGACGTCGGCTACAAGCCGGAACAGGTCGACGAATACGGCGCCGAAGAGTGCCATCAAGCCGGTGCCCATCCGCCCGCCGGCCTTGCCCTGAAGGACGACATACGTGGCGGGGTCCTGCTCGGCGATCTCGTCAGCGGTGTCCTTCCACTGACTCCCCTTCTCCTCGTTGAGCTGGTTCATTGCCTCCGGCGTGGAGGCCGCAGCCGACTCCGACCAGGTCACGGCGCTGGCTCGGAACAGGGTCGGCCCCCAGCGCTTGGCCGCCGCCGAATCGGAGGATCCGAGCTGTCCCCGCAGCCATGCGTCGTAGAGAACCCGGTCCACCGTGAGGGCGCCCTGGGCGCGCGCGCTTGACTCGCCCGGCTGAGTCGATGCGTCAATGCCTGCCGTGCGCGACTGGATGGAGCCGATGGTCGAGGCGATGGTGTCGTCGAAGAAGCTGCTGGCCCGCGACGGGTACTGCGTGATCGCCGCCACGACCGCGAGGACGAGCGCGGCCCACGCGGCCCCCGCGACGACGGTGGGGAAGAGACCGCGCATCGCCTGGTACAGCAGGAAGGCAGCAACTCCCAGAACTGCGACCGCGCCCCAGGGGCTCCAGATCGACTCGTGCAGCCGGGTCGTGACGGTCTCGACAACGCTGTCGAGCGGGCGCATGTAGGAGGCCGGGTGTGCCACCTTGTTGTGCAGCCCGTTCGTCGCGGCCGTGAGCCACACCGCGCAGGAGAGCAGCACGTTGCCGATCATCGTGTCTGTGGCCGCCGCAGGATCGCGCACCGAGCCTCCGCATCCCAGGTCGTACGTGTGCCACCTGAGACCGGCGTAGCCGTACTGATCGTAGACGCTCGTCGACGGCTGCTGGACGAAGGGATCCCCCGCAACCGGGAGAGGATCCGGCGCCGGATCCAGCGCACCGGGGAGGCCGGTTCCAGGCTGCTCCGGGACAGGCGCGTCCTTGCAGTCTGGGATCCCGGGGATGCCGGGATGCGCCCGAACCGTGCCCACCTCGCCCTGCGGCGTGGCTGAGGAGACGGGGGCAGCAACGACACCCAAGCCGACGAGTCCCATCCCGATGCCGATGGCCACGAGCATCCTCGCGCGCGCTCTCATCTCAGGCACTCCGTCGCACGGCGCCGTCGAAGGCACCCTCAACCGCGTGCGCAGAAGACGGCCCAACGCCGTAGGTTCGGGTCTTCGTCGGGTCAGCGGTGGTGTCCAGAGCCTCGAGCACTTCGGGGTGAGCGGACAGGTCCATGCGGATCCGTTCGACGCCGCCCGAACCGTCGCTGAACACGAACTCCCGCGGTCCACGGCGACCGGTCGCAGTGGGACGCGACAGCGACTCGAAGATGGCCTCGTACCCCTGTCCCGGCTGGATGCCGGGGATGAACCGCAGCGCGTCCTCCTGCGCCTTCTCGTCGGTGAGCCGACCGATGAACGCCGCCGACACGAGGTTCGCCAGGTCCAGCCGCAGCAGATCGGACGGGTTCTGGCTGGCCATCAGCACGCGGGTGTTGTGCTTCCGGCTGTCCCGGCCCGCCCGCTCGATGAACCGGCGACCGGTAGTGAAGGTGGACAGGGCCCAGGCCTCGTCGATGAAGATTCCCTTCCGGGCATGCCTGTCGCCCATGTACATCGCTCGCTGGGCCAGCCAGGCAGCCAGGTAGAGGACGCACATGCTGAGCCGCTCGTCGAGGTCCTCACTTCCCTTGGCCTTGTCGTCGGGGAAGGTCAGCCCTCGCAGGGAGTACACCGTGAGCAGCGACTCGTCGGCGGTGTAGTCGTTCCGATACCCCGGCGGGAAGAGCAGTCGCCCATGGCTGGTCCGGGCAGCTTCGGCGAGGAAGTCGTGCATGTAGCCCGCGTGGCGCTGCAGCTCCGGGTCACCATCGACTCGGCCGAGAGCGGTGACCACGTCGCTGAGGCTCGACGTCGTCGCGGCGGACACTTCCCCGACCGCACGCATGAGGGCCACCTCGGTCAGCACGTGGTCCTGCATCTGCCTCGGCAGGACGGAGCGCAGCACACTGCTCGCCAGGAGCCGACGCGTGGCATGAGCGTTCGCCTGGGCGACGCGCCACTCCACCTCACCGAAGAAGTGCTCGCGTCGCGGCTCCGCGATGACCCGGTAGGCGCAGAGCGCTCCCGGTGCGGCGTCGAGCAGGTCGACCGCCTTGGACACGGCAGCCAGCTGCGGCAGTTGGCACAAGGCCGTGAGCCGACCGGACGGATCCAGGACGGTCCACGACACGCCCTGCATGACCGTGCGGTAGATGATGTTGCCGCCGGCGGTCGACTTGCCACCGCCCAGACCCGCACAAATCACTGCAAGCCCGGACTCCTCGGCTTGCTCGGTCGCCGCCCAGGGCTCCCAGGTGACAACACGGGAGGAGGTGCCCGATGTCTCCCCCAGGTGGATGCCGATCCGGTCGCCGACCTTGGCGGTGGCGGTCGGGACCGCCGCTGCCAACGTCGTCACCGGCATCCGGCGCTTGTATGCCGTCGTCCCCAGCTTCTCCCCCGGGATGAACTCCCGGGCCACGGCGTACTGGTCGGCAGGCCGGGAGATCGTCACCTGCGGCGCGAAGAGCTGCCGCACGGCGGTGGCCCTATCCAAGGCTTCCTCCTCTGTGGCTCCCGAGACCGCGATGCGGTACCAGCCAGCGGTGCGCGTGCTCAGGCCGGAGAGCCCCGACGACAGCTCGTCCTCCACGACCAGGGCTTTCGACGCCTGCCGGTCCAGAGCCCCGGGGGCTGGTTCGGCGTGCTCGTGCTCGTAGTGCTCCTTCTGGGAGCGGATGCGCTGGATGTTGCGCCGCATCGCCAGGCCCACGCGACCGGCATCCTCGATCGTCACCCGCGCCGACCACTCGACCGGGAACGGCAGCTGATCGGTGCGTTGGATCCACGGCACGCCCGGCGGGATCTCGAGGTCCGTCATCCGGCCCACCGACAGGACGCACACATGCCGCTGGATCTCGGCGCCCTCCGCCTCCCCACGAACGACGATCGTTCGCCCGTAGGGCACGGCGGTCCACGTGACGTGGTCAGTGAACTCGCCGAGGTCGTCGCGCTCCCACTCCGCGTCCTCGGCCGCCCCCAGAGTCAGGGAGGCCGGCAGCCCGAGTGAGCAGGAGCGGTGAAGCAGCCACTCCAGCTGCCGGGGCGAGGCAGGCGTGCCCTCGAAGCCCGGATGCCGCAGGAGCTCGTCGATCTCGCGGATGGGCTTCGCCATCGCGGCGACCTCCCGGTCGGCGGCCCTCCCCGTCAAACCGCTGAGTGCATGCAGGACTCGGCGCGACGTCCCGAGGTCGACGCCGAGGTAGACCTCTTTGTCGGCCATGCTGCTGTTGGCGAGCTGCATCTGATCGCGGATGACGTGATCGGGCCAATCCGGCAGCGGGGCGGGTGCATTGGCGTGGTGCGCCTCGGCCCACCTCGAGACCGGGTAGGGACGTGTCGTCACGCGAAGGTGAAGGTTGCGCTTGGTCAGCTGCGCGAGGGCATCGGCGGTGTCGACGATGAGCCGTTCCCGCGCGTTGTCCGGGCGGAACGACCAGCTCTGCGGTGCGAGCTGGTACCAGGCGGTGACTCGGTCGGCAGCGACCGTACAGTGGCCCGTAATCCGCCGCACAGACAGGCCCCGGCTGCTCATGCCGCCCCCCCGTGGGTCACTGCCGCGGCTTCCGCGTGGCGTCCCCGACGGGCGGCCCGGCCCGGGCGCGGGGGGACTGCGCGGACCCGGGCCGGACGGATGGTGGAGGTTGTCCCGCGCGTCTGGGCGCGCGGTGCGTTGACCTCGTTGACCAGCCCCCGAAGGACCGCGCCGAGGGGTCGGTCGTGGTCGACCACTCCCAGGACCAGCTTGGTGACCCCCACCGTGACCAGGAGCGTGTAGGCAAGGGCGAAGAAGCTGACCCCGATCCCGAGGCGGCGCTCCACGATCTGAAGAAGGACGAAGACCGTTGCGCCGACGGCGTAGGCGACGTAGCGGGCGCGGAACGGCAGGGTCTTGCCCGGGGGGCCGAGCCAGACGGCGTTGACGTTGTAGATCTCGTCATCGACGGGGAGGCGCATGGCTCAGCCCATGACCAGGGACGCGAGCCAGGTGCCGACCTCGTCGGCCCGGCCGGTGGTGGCGACGCCGAGGACGGCGAGCGCGATGATGACGCCGGCGACGACGCGCATGGCCTTCGAGTTGTCCCCGCGCTGGGCGAAGACGAAGAGCATGACGGCGATGAGGAGGAGGAGCAGCGGGATGATGTTGCCCTTGATCCACGCCTGCAGGTTGGCGGTGTCCCCGGTGGCGCTGGCGAGCGCGACGAACTGGTTCATGGTGTCCCCTTGATCGAACGGCAGAAGGCCGGAAGGTCCCCTGCCATCAAGTCCGCCAGAGGCCCGATCGTCGTTCAAGGAGATGCCGCAAGTTGTGGATAACCCCGCGACGAGCGGGGGACGAGGACGCACGGCCTCGATATGCCAGGTTCGCGGGGCTGGCGTGGGTGTGGGCTGGCTCCCCCGCTCGCCATCATCCGGGCCTGGCGGAACGCGTCAAGGGCGCCTACGGCGTCACTTCGTGATGGCCTGCGGCCACCCTTGACCCAACCCGCCAGGCCCTACAGAGGCTCCGCTATGAGGAACCCGCCCTCGAATGGAAGCGGGGACTGACTCGGTTCCATTGGCGCTGTGTTGCTCACCTCCACGCGGCTGTGACTGTGAAGACCGACTGGCGGGGCAAGGTCGCCACGACCTGGGCGCCGGCAAAGGCGACGCCACCGATAGCCTCCCGAGTGGCGTCCCTGCTCCTGGGCCAATACCTCACCGCACTCCTGATCAGCCATCGGGTGTCAAGCGCCTCGGTGACGGGGGCTATGTCGTTGCTTACACCTGGTCACGGGACTCTCTGAAGGCTCACATCAGACTCAGTTGTCGCCATAGGCTCGCTTGCAGGTGCTGGCGGTTCGTGGAGGAGCCATGGGCGAACAAGACTTGGTGACTCAGCTTCTACCGACGCTCGCTCGGTCCCTTGACGGAGGGTTCAACCTCTTCGACGTCATGCACCATGGCACGCACGAGAAGCAGATCTCGAACGTGTTCCGGTGGTTGTTGGACGCGGAGGAAACTCACGGCTTGGGGGAGGCGTTCGCGGACATCTTCATTGGCGAGGTGAACCGAAGCCTTCCTGACGGCGAGCCTCTGGAACCCGGCGGCTACTGGGTGCGTCAAGAGGTCAATACCGCCCAGGATGCCGGCGGGATGGACATCGCAGACCTCGTCCTGGAGAGCAAGTCCACGACGATCGTTGTCGAGAACTACGGCACCTCGGACGGCCACGGGCACGGTTATGAGCAGTACCTGCGGTACAGCCAGCGCGACAGTCGTCGCGGTGTCGTTGTGATGCTGTGCCACCAGCTCGACCGATCTCGGCTCACAAGAGGGTGGGAGAACGCCGCGGTCGTGACCTACCAATCGGTCCTCGAGGCGCTCCGGCAGGCCCTGGTCAACGACCGAACGTACCTGCGGCAGTGCCCCGAGGCCTTCTCGCTGATCGACCAGATGCATCGCAAGTACGTGAAGGGACGAGGCCCCATGGAAGAGCGGAAGGTGCTCGACTTCGTCGTCGCCATGTGCGACACCGGAGAAGCTGTGCGGTATTCGCAGAACAACATCGACCGGGTCGCAGAGCAGTTCGCGAGCGACCTGCACGAGCAGGCGCGTGCACGCTTCGGCGAGGGACGAGTCCTCCTTCAACAGGTCAAAGACCGACTGAAGTCGTACAGCAGCACCGTGCTGACGAGGCAACTCGACGCCGCCTCTTCCCGCACGGTTGTCCGGAAGGTCGCTGCAAACTACGTCGGCAAGTGGCGATGGGAGGTGATCCTGCCCCTGGAGACCGGCGACGGTCCCGCTGACGACATACAGCTCATCTTCGGGCCCTCCGCGTGGCACACACAGCACGAGTCGGCACCGAACCCCCTCTCGGACCCCGACTACACACGCATATTCGTCTGGCGGCACAGCACCAAGGAGTTCCGCCAGTCCGAAGTTTCCATGCAAGAAGTGCTCGATGGTCTGGATCCCCAGGACGATCGGCTGCGCGACGAGATCTTGGCACTGCTGAACGACAGCCGGGCCCTGCAGTAACGCGGTGAAGGACATCTTCTCGCGACCGGGGTCACGCCTCCAGGCGGCGATGAGACGCAGGCTGATCCATTCACAACTGAGGTGATCGATCGGCTCCGTTGTTCACGGCTAGCCTGACGCTCGTGCCCGAGCCCACCGTCGCAGTTCCCGTCCGACGGTCACCGGTCGCGGCGTTCGCGGGGGGCGCTGCGGTTGGTTTGCTCGGCGGGCTTGTCGGTCTGGGTGGTGCCGAGTTTCGCCTGCCGCTGTTGATCGGCACCTTCGGGTTCGCGGCGCTCGCGGCGGTCATCGTGAACAAGGCGATGAGTCTGGTGGTGGTGATCGCCGCTATCCCGGCGCGACTGGGGGCGGTGCCGTTGGCCGACGTGATGGCGCATTGGCCAGCAGTGGTAAACCTGTTGGCAGGCAGTCTGCTGGGGGCATGGGTGGGGGCCTCGTGGGCGATACGCATGGCTTCCGCGACCCTGTACCGAGTGCTCGCCGCTCTGTTGGTCTTGATCGCCCCTGGTGGACAGAAGGCTGAGCTCGGCCATGTCTTCGCGTCGGTCCTCGTAGGTCGAGCCCGCAGCCGCCGTGCTAGTCGTAGAGTCGCCTTATGGCAGGTCAAAGCATCCCCTTGGAGGGGGCCACGTTCCGCGAGGACAACGGCCGATTCTTGATGAGTACGAACGATGGTTCACAACACGAACTGAGGGACAAGGCGGCGTACGACGCTGCCGTGGCACTTCAGAGCTATGGGGGCGCCGAACTGGCTCCCGACTTCTTCAAGAACTGACCCGTCCTGCCGTCGGGGTGCCTGCCACTGCCGCGCCCAGTTCCGAATATGAGAGCGAATCCGGGCGGCGTATTGACGCAGTGATGGGCGGAGCAGTCCCGACTTCCGCGTGCTACGTGGCCTAACCGGTGCAACACTCGTGAAGTGGTCGCACGAGTAACCCGAGAGGTGCCAGAGTGGCGTTGCCCAAGTTGCGGCTACGCGTCTTTCTTGCGCCCCCAGGGGGACTGCCCCAGGTGCGGTCACGGGCACCTCACGGAAGTGACGGTGCGGGAGACACGTGAGTTCTCTTGGAGTGGCAAGGATCCGAAGCCCCGAGTCATAGCCGCGGCCTTGGATGGACCTAGCGAGTCGTTGGACGACGTAGACCTTCGCACCTTGGCCCAGGAGTTGGGTCGATTGCGCAGCTACTTGGAGAGCAAGGCTGTCTCGGACCCGGAGATGGCGCGTGCAGGTGAGGCGATCGGCCAAGCTGAGGAGACAGCGCTGCGCGGGGACGGCCCAAGAACGGTTGGCCGACTGAAGCGGGCAGGAACGGCCGGCGTGAAGGCCGCCCGAGACATCGGGGTAGAGGTGGCCGCGGCCGCCATCTCTAGGTCGATGGGACTGCCGTAGACCACCGCAGCTGCCGGGCCCGACTCAGGACCTGCTAGGACGCCAGCGGCGTCGCAGCGCACCATGCGCGTCCGCCGGACTCCGCGCTACTCGCCTCACGGCAGAGGGGGCTCATGGTGATCTCCGTGGAACCGTGAAGCAGCGTCTGTAGGCCGGCCACTGGCTCCGCAGCAAGAGCGCGACATCAAGTAGTCGGCGAACGGATGTGCGCAGCATGCTGTCAACATCACTTCGAAAAGGTGACGCCCCGGTCGACACCGGACTTGGGCGGCCGCCCCCTCACTGTGTCTGACCCGTGGCCTACGGTGCAGGCGTGAGCATTCCCGTCATTCCCGGCTACACGGCCGGTCCCGAGCGCACTAACCTCGCCACCTCCTGGAAGCGCCCACCAGGCGAATACCCAGAACAGCTCTGGCCTCAGGACTACTTAGTCGGGATCGATCCGGACCCCTCAAGCTGGTTGGTCGTCGAGGAGAACGCCCATGGTGTCGCCAATCAATGCGGTCGTGGTTGCGTGCTCATCCACCAGGGGAGAGAGGACTCTGCCCTCGCGGACACGACGTGGGTGGGACGCGATCTGGGCGATTTCGGTGTCTGGTCGACGTCGGATGGCGAGGCGGGGTATGACGATGGATTGACCAATGACGATGGCGGCGTGCTCTCCGAGTTCTTTGTTCAAGTACGCCAGCCGAGCGGCTCCACGGTTCCCCAAGTAGACGTGAGTCTCCCATTTCTATGGTTTTGGGACGCATTTTCTGTGGCCAACGGCTGGCACTACGTCAGCGCTAGCGGCCGTGAACATGAACTGATCCGCTATGAAGTGAGTGACCAGTCTTGGAAAGTCGAAGTCCGGGCACAGGAGCTCCGCACATTCCTCAAGATCTATAGAAAGTCAGCCTTGCTGCAGGTCGATTACGTCACGAAAGTCAAGGAAGGCGACTTTGCCCGCGTCGATGATGACTACAACAGCGACTGGGCGCACTTCGATTTCTACGCCATTGCAGACTTTCTTATGGCCAGCGATCGACGCTCCATGTCCCGGGTGTGCGGCCAATATGTGGTCAAGGGCCTAAACACAGCTCGGCGGCCACGATGGGAAGAGTTCCAGTCTGCCACGGAGTACCCCGAGTTCATTTATGGCGTCTCGCCGGACACGGGGCAACTGCTAACCCATACTTGTGACCCCGACAGGCTAGGGACGTACTTCGACGAAACAAGCACAAGAGTCCATTACCTAACTCCCGTCTACTTCAGGAGGGCCGTCCTTCAGGACTACGTTGCAGAGCCATCGCGTTATGAGGTGACACCCTTCCACCTGTCCTGCCTGGGCCTGTGGGGCGTCGACATCTCAATCAATTCCGTGGGCCTGATCGAGGTGTATCTTGGCGATATCGGCCGCAAAATCCCTCACGAAGAGTGGGGGCATTGGCGAAGTCACAACGTACCTCCGGAAGGGAAGATGGAGGAGGGTCGATTCCGACGCGACTTCTTAGGTCAGTGGGCAGACTCGCCCGACCCAATTGGCGACCTGCGGCGCGCACGTGAGAGAGCGAACGACGCCGCAGCAAAGCGGTTCGGACGCCCGCTCTGGCGCGAGCTCCCGTCGGACTTGGGGGAGCAATACCGGTCTCTCATGGGTCCGCTAACTGATGACCCATCGGCTATGATTGGCCCGTTGTTGATCATCGCCAAGGTGTTTGTTGATGGTCTCGACTCCAAACTACTCAAGGAGGTTGGAGGTGGGGCGGGCAAGGGAGAACAGTCCCTGTCCTTACTCAAGTCGTTGTTGGCCTCTTTGGGTGATGAGGCCGACTCTTCTAAGGTATTGCGGGATCTATATGCCGTCCGATCCCGTGGCGGCGTGGCGCATCTCAGCAACTCGGCTTCCCGGGCAGTGTTGGTACAACTGGGCATCTCGGAACTGGGCCCAATTGCGGCCTTCGAAGCCGTCGTGATGAAGGTTGGGCAGTCTGTCGCTGTGCTCGCTGACCTTCTGGAACAGGATGGCGCCTCCAAGTGAGCGCAGGGGTTCAGCCGCAATGAACTGCGGCCGCGAGCACACATGTGCCGGCCGTTCAGAGGACCCGATCAGGCGATGGTCGCGAGGCGCCGTTCGCTCCATGCCAGAGCATCGTGGTCGGCTGACAACAACACCGCATGTCGCCCACTCCGGCACCGTCTGCAGGGGGCGCCGACCTCAACCGACCCCAACGAGCCAGAAACCAACCAACCGATCACGACAAGAACGCTGGTCATAGGGCACTCTGCGCACGGCCAAGAGCGCGGCGATCGTCGAAGCGGATGCGGCTAACACCCGCACTTTCCACCGACAGGGAGGAAGGGTGCCGGGCTGTAAGGCGTCCCCGAACCGTCACCTCCGCAGGAGGGTGTTCACCGGCCGGCACATCTGCCGGTGAACAGTGGGCGAGGCGACCCAGAGGTGCGCCGCCAGCGAATCTCTATGGCACCGGCGGTCACACGCGGCTGGCGTTCCCAGGCGTCGAATGTCATGAGACGCCGACCTTGTGCTCGACGTACTTCTGCAGCACGTTTAGGCCGACTCCGAGTCCGCGGTTACCCAAGTCAGCGAGGAACCGCTTTAGGCGGCCCCTCGCAACTATCCGGTCGCCCCCACGCGCGCCATCGTCTTCGAGCTCGTGAACTGCGGTGCTTAGCTCCCCGCGTTCGTCGCCTCCAAAAGTAGCGATTAGTTCCAAGAGTTGGTGAGCCTCGGGCCCAAGGTGGACGGTTCCTGCAACGCTCTGGAGCACCGTCCCAGCAACCTGATTCACGAACTGAGGTTGGTAGTTGTTCACGGTCATAGGTGCGAGCGACGTAGCAGCCTGCCCAGGAACGATCGCCTGCGCGACCGCAGGCGGGAGCAACGCGTCCAGGAGGACCTCGAGATCGTCGTCTTGGACATCTCCGATCTCTAGCAATATGTTCTCGAACTGATGCTTAAGGCTCAGGAGTCGTTCCTCCCTCCGCTGCTTGAGGTCGAGGGTGAGGCGACGGGCCTGCGTCGCGAACCTCGACACCATCGTGGCAGCAGCGGACTCCCCGACACCCGTGATTGTCAGTTGCGCGATCGCGGTGTCTGGGGATGACATGCAACTGTCGAGGAACGCCGAGAAGTCTTGGAAGTAGCGGGTCAGGCCACCCTCTGGAGCGCCCTCAGCGCTGAAGAACTCGAAGACCTGCCCGGCAGTCGTGTTGTAGCCCTCTTGCCGTACTCCCCGGCGCCCGGTCTGGCCCAACCACTCACGAAATAGCCCCAATAGCGTCTCTGCTTCCTGAGCGTAAAGACGCCCGCTGGGCACGTAGAGGCGGAAGAGCAGGTGGCGCTCATGGTCCTCTATGAACCCGCTTGCGATGATGGAGCGTTCTACGTTGGTCCGGTAGGGAGTGACGTTGAGGCCCCGGGAGCGGAGCATCGAGTTGACCTGCTCACGTAGGTCCTCCGGGATTTCCCCAAAGTAGTCGTCCTTTGTGATGCCGAAGTAGTCCTCGTGGTCGAAGCGTGGTGTGACGTCGACCAAGGACGCCCGGTCAACGTCCTCGCTCTCCTGAGCCCTTCGCTGCTCGTCGGTGAGGAACACGTTCTCGTGCACGAAGATTAGGTGGGGCCGGCCGATGAGTGCGTCCAACAGGCCCACCGCTACCTGTTGGTAGTTCTCACTGCAGATGCGGGCGTAGTCGGCGCCAGTCAGCACCATGAGCGTCCCTAGGTTCCGTGGTGACGCGATCAATCTGGCGATCCCGGCCCAGTTGGACGGGTTGGAACTCAAGAGCTTCTTGCGGTAGATCGCTCCGCTGGCCCGCAACCGGGTGGTGGCAGCTTCGCTGTCTGCGGATCCAACGAAGAGCAGGAAGTCACGATCGTCCGCGGTCATGACTCAGTTCTACATGGCCACGGTTGCACTAGAGGGCAGGTAGAGGCGCCACTTGGTCAAGCGGCCGCTGAGATCCATGGGCCGCGGTAGCGGATCACGCGGGTCGTGGCACCCACTCGGGTGGCGAATCACCTCCCATACTTGGGCGCAGACGGTCGCGTGGCTAAGTGGGCGAAGTGGGCTGCGAGCTGCGGCGCACCCGAACCGACCCCAACCGATGCTCTGCCGAATTCGCCTCTACTGGATCAAGGCGGCGCTTCGCGCCGCTCGGCCGGGGCCTCGCGCTCCGGGCGCTTCGCGCCCTACACGCGCCCCGTCCGAACCTGACGGCTAGCTTCCAGACTGTGGCGTACCAGATCGCGGCGGGTGAACCGTTGAGGAGCCCCGTCTACGTTCCCTTGCTCCGGGTCTCTTGTGGTCGAACGCCTCAAGCGGCCGCTTCGCCGAACTCCGCCATCACCTCGGCCTGCCTGATGATCAGATCAGTTGCAGTTGGCTCTTGGTCGGGCGGGTACCCGTGTTTGAGCAGTAGCCGCTTGATCCTCGTGCGGAGCTTAGCGCGAATAGTTTCCTTTACCTGCCAATCCGTCTTTGCGTCGTTGCGGACTATCTCTGTGAGTTCGTGGGCAATAGCCCTCAACGTCGCGTCCTGCATCGCCAGCCTGGCCGACTCATTTGTGAGCATGGCGTCGTAGAACGCCAACTCGTTCTCGGTCAGGCCCGTCTGCTCGCCGCGGCGCTTCTGCTCTTGGATCGCCTTGGCAATCTCGACGATCTCCGCCATGACCTGAGCGGCATCGATGGTCCGGTTCTGGTAGCGGTTGAGCGCTTCAGACAGCATTTCCGAAAACCTGCGACCCGCGACGACATTGCGCCGGCCGATGATCTTAACCTCACTGGAGATAAGGCGGCGGACAGCCTCTAGTTGAAGACTCTTCTGCTCGGACACCTCGAACTTCTTTCGGAACTCCTCATCAATCACTGAGATGTCAGGCTTTTCGATTCCCGCCTCAGCGAAGATGTCTATGACGCCGGTACCCGTCATGTGCGCGCTGATGATCTGACGGACAGCGGTGTCCAGCGCGGCATCGCCGTTGGGATCACGGTCGGCGGCTTCGATCTTGGCGATCGACTGCCGCACTGCGTCGAAGAACGCGACGTCGTCACGGAGGGTGGTCGCTTCTTGGGACGTGGGCACAAGCGAGAACAGGCGCTTGAGTCGGGCAGTGTGCGCCATGAACCGCTTCTTTAGGGACGGGACGTCGCCCGTCTCGCTGTCGAACTCGCCTTCGCTCACATCGTCGTCGATGTCCTCCCTGACTCCCTCAGACTCCAAGAGGTGGTTGACGGTCGCGGTCACTGCGTAGACGAATGCTTTGGTGTCACCGCTGCCAAGGATCGTGACCCAGTCGATGCCGTGGAGAAGGTCCGACACAATGGCGTGCTCGACCAGTAGCTCAGGAATGGCCGCCTCGCGCACGTCCTCGCCAATCGCGCGGTCCTGCTTGTCACGGTCGGTGTAGGTGGCCAGTGCGTCCCTGAGGTTCTCGGCGATGCCGATGTAGTCCACGATCAGGCCCGAGGGCTTGTCCTTGAACGTCCGGTTGACCCGAGTGATCGCCTGCATCAGGCCCGCCGATCGCATGGGCTTGTCGACGTACATCGTGTGCATTGGCGGGGAATCGAACCCGGTCAGCCACATGTCGCGCACTATGACCAGCTCGAGTTTGTCGGACGGGTTGGACGCTCGGGCTTTCATCGCGCGCCGCTCTTGCTTGTTGCGAATGTGCGGCTGATAGGTTCCCGGGTCGGTTGCGTTGCCAGTGATGACGACCTTAATGACACCGTCCGCGTCGTCATCACTGTGCCATTGAGGGCGCAGGGCGACGATTGCGGCATACAGGTCGACGGCAATGCGCCGCGACATCGTGACGATCATGGCCTTACCTGCGAGCACGTCCCGCCGCGCTTCCCAGTGCGTGACGATGTCTGCGGCAAGTTGCTTGATCCGTTTGTCGGACCCCACGATCGCCTCCACCTTGGCCCACTTGCCCTTGAGCCGTTCGCTGATCTCCTCCTCGGCGCCCAGTGTGGCGTCTTCAAACTCGTCATCGATGACCTCGCGGGCTTCCTCGGGAAGCTCGACCCTCGCCAGTCGCGCCTCGTAGAACACCTTCACCGTGACCCCGTCCTCGATCGCCTGGGTCATGTCGTAGACGTCGATGTACTCGCCGAAGATCTCTGCGGTCGACCGGTCCCTCTCATCGATCGGCGTACCAGTGAAACCGATGAACGATGCCTGCGGCAGCGCGTCGCGAACATTGCGGGCGAATCCATCAATGACGTCGTAGTTGGAACGGTGGGCCTCGTCGACGATCACCACAATATTGAGGCGCTCCGAAAGAAGCGGAAACCCGCGACCAGACTCGCGGTCCTCTGTGGACAGCCCGAACTTCTGCAGAGTGGTGAAGATGATGCCGCCCGACCCCCGGCCGGTGAGCAGCTCCTTGAGGTGGGCACGAGACTCGGCCTTGACCGGCGCCTCGGGTAGGGGCGAGCCAGGTTTCGACGGTGCAAACGTCTCGCCGTAGAGCTGGTCATCAAGATCGTTGCGATCTGTAAGGACAACGACGGTCGGGTTCTCCATGCCCGGGTGGGTCATAACCTTGCCGGCGTAGTAGGCCATCTCCAACGATTTGCCTGAGCCCTGCGTGTGCCACACGACGCCAATGCGACCGTCGGTCTCGATTGACTCCAGCGTTTGCGAGACCGCCCTATTCACTGCCCAATACTGGTGGTACTTCGCGACCGCTTTACGGGTCTCGCTACCATCCCCGAACGTCGCGACAAAGTGGCGGCACAAGTCGAAGAACACGTCCAACTGGAACATGCCTCGCGTGAGTACCTCGATCTGCGGGATTCGCAGCCCCTCCGCGTTCTTCGGGTCGCGCCGCGTCCCATCGATTGTCTTCCACGCCGCCCAGTGGTTCCACGGCGCCGAAAACGACCCCGCGAGGGCCTGAATCCCGTCCGAGACGACCGCTACTTGATTCCACTTGAAGACGTCCGGGATCTGGCTGCGGTAAGTCTGCAACTGACGATATCCACCGGAAACCGTTGCATACTCTTTGCCGGGACGCTTTAGCTCAAAGATCGCCATCGGCAGCCCGTTCACGAAGAGCAGTAAATCTGGGCGCCTGGTTCTCTTGGCCCCCTCGATGCTGAACTGGTTGATCGCAGCGAGGTCGTTGTTCGTCGGCTTCTCCCAGTCGATGAGCCACGCCCGATCAGTGCGGAGGCCGCCGCCTTCGTCGCGGTAATCGACTGGCACTCCTTGGACCAAGTACCGGAAGGCATTCCAGTTCTCAGACTCGATCAGCGGTGACTCGGTCCGTTGCACCGTCCGAACAACGTCAGCCACCGCCTCTGGGGGCAGCGTTGGGTTGAGGCGCCTCACGGCTGCGGTCAGCCGCCCTTCGAGGACGATGTGCCGGTAGTCATCTCGCTCCGCGCGCGGCTCACCAGGTGCGATATCGGGACCGTAGACGGATTGCCAGCCGAGTTCCGCCAGAATCTCCAGAACCCATACCTCGAGGGCGTCTTCGGTCGGCACCATCACTCCCCCAACCACTCACTGTTCACTTGCACCTGGCCGGAGATCAGCAGCGGCAGGAGGCTGTCACGGATATTTGTCATCTCACTAACCTCGGCGCTTAGGCCAACGACGCCGCGCCATAGCGCGTCCAAGTGGCGGTCAACGCGCGTCCGGGTGGCCGCTGGCGGCACCGGCACCGGCATGGAGGCAACATGCGCCCAGTTGGCTCGCGGCATCCGTGTCCCTGTGTTGCCGGCCATGGCGAACCGTGTGAACTCTGGACGGGCGACGATTGCATGAAGGGTGGCCGCGCCCCAGCTCACTGTGGGACGAAGCACCCATAGTTCGGTTGAACAGACACCGTCAAACCCCGGCCGGTCGACCTTCTGGAAGTACGGGCGCAGTTTGCCATAGAGGACGTCTCCAGCCCGGAACCGAGACTTGCCACTATCGACACTGGCGGCGTCGCCGATATCCGTGATGCCGGCACCCTCGGTGCCGAAGTGCTCCAAGCCTACGTACGGGGTCCCACCCTCCAACTGATCGCCGCGAACCCCCTCGCGGACAAGCGCCGCTACCTCTGCAAAGCGCACGACATCCCCACCATCACTTGCGGCCTCATACGCAGCAAGGCCCATAGCTCGGAGGTTCGCGATGGCAGCTCGGTTGCTTTCGATCAGATCGTCCATCGCACCCAGGACCGCAGCAATGCGGCGCTGTTCGCCCAGGGGTGGCACAGGGACCTTGAGCCTTGCCAGGTCGCTCGAGCGGATGCCGGCGACCGCCACCTGCTCGACGATAGTCTCCATGATCTGCCGGCCGGGCCTCGATCTAAACAGGTAGAAGTAGAACTGCGGACAGGCTCGGCTCCCGTCCAGGCGGGCACGGATCATCGAGCTCTCGAAGACGGCGCGGTGGGGCGGAGACCTGAGGATGGCCACTTTGCCGGCACCTGCCAAAGTGAGCGAGCGTCGACCGAAAAGAAGATCGCCATCCTCCAAGCCCCACTTCTCCAGTTGAGCTGGTGTGAGCGGCACGAGATCGGAGTACTGGCCAGAGATGAAGTCGTTGGCAAAGAGCTCCTTCATATTCACCATTGGCACCCCCTCACCGCGGCTCGCTTTTGTGACACTGATCCCGTTTCGCGACGGCTCACGATACAGTTCGCCGAAAGGCAGAGTTGCCCACTCACTCATCTGTAGGCCTCAACGCGTCAAGCGCCTCGAGCACCGTTGCCTGCAGCTCTTCGCGCCTCCTGAATCCGTCCCGAATCTCGGTCGAAAGTCGAGCGATTCTTCCCTTAAGTGGCTCATCGTCAACCTCCGCCGCTTGGCTGCCGACGTAACGACCAGGGGTCAGCACATAGTCATCCTCGGCGATCTTCGCGGTGGTGACCGCGCGACAGAACCCGGGAATGTCGGCGTACTCACGCCTCCCGCTGGTCTCGCTGCCACGCCAAGCGTGATATGTGTCGGCGATCTTGAGGATGTCGACATCAGAGAATGCTCGGTGTGTGCGGTTCTCCATGAAGCCGATCTGGCTAGCATCGATGAAGAGGGTCTCGCCCTCGCGTCGACGAGTTGTGGCGCCGTTGAGGTCCGCACGCTTGTTATTGGTCAGAAACCACGCGCAACAGGGAATCTGCACGCCGTAGAACAGCTGCGGCGGCAGAGCAACAATGCACTCGACCACATCCCCCTCAATCATGGCCTTTCGGATCTCACCTTCGCCATTCTGTTTGGAGGATAGCGAGCCGTTCGCAAGCAACGACGCCACCGTCCCGGTCGGAGCCAGGTGATAGAGCATGTGCTGCAGCCACGCATAGTTAGCGTTCTGCTGCGGCGGCACGCCATACTTCCAGCGAACGTCCTGCCGTAAACGCTCACCGCCCCAGTCACTGATGTTGAAGGGCGGGTTAGCGATGATAAAGTCGGCTTTGAGGTCTGGGTGTGCATCGGCATGGAACGAGTCGCCCCACTCCGGGCCAAGGTTGCCATCGATGCCGCGAAGTGCAAGGTTCATCTTCGCCAATCGCCATGTAGTCGGATTCGACTCCTGGCCGAAAACGGAGAGATCGTCGCGGGTGCCACCGTGAGCGCGAACGAACTTGTCGGCCTGCACGAACATGCCGCCAGAGCCACAAGCGGGGTCGAGGACGCGGCCCTTGTACGGCTGCAGCATCTCGACCAAGAGCTGCACGATTGACCGCGGCGTGTAGAACTCCCCGGCCTTCTTGCCTTCCTTGGAAGCGAACTGGCCAAGGAAGTACTCATAGACCCGGCCGAGCACGTCGAGATCCGTGAACTCCTCGGCGGCGAGGTCCTGGCGCGAAAAGGTGTCAATTAGCCCACCGATAGTCTCGGGCGATAGCTCCCTCTGCGTGTAGTTCTTTGGCAGGACCCCCTTGAGCGTCGGGTTCTCTCGCTCTATCGCGTCCATGGCCGCGTCGACTCGCTTGCCGATGTCCGGCTGTTTCCCCGCACTGCGTAGGTCCTCCCAGCGGTGACCCTCGGGTATCCAGAACACACCCTCGGCGGTGTACTCGTCGCGATCCTCCAACACGGACCGCTTCGCCGCGTCGTTCGGCATGCTGTATTCGGACTGGGGATCGTCAACGAGCCGGGCCAATTCATCGTGGCGGACCATGAAGGTGTCAGAGACGTACTTCAGGAAGATCAGGCCTAGCACGACGTGTTTGAAGACCGCGGCGTCCATCTTGCCGCGCAGCTTGTCCGCAGCGTCCCAGAGTGTCTTCTCGAGGCTGTTCGCTGCACGGGTCGACTTCTGCGCCGTGGCGGGAGCCGGTATCGCTGCCGCGGCTTCTCGAGGAGTTCGCGGCGTCGCCGAAGCCGTCGTTGCGGTGACACCGCCACTGGAAGTGCGCCTTAAGGATCCACCTCGACCACGGCCGACGGCGACCTCTTCAGTGGCAATGAGCAGGGCCTTAGCGGCCTCGTAGCGTCGCTCACTCTTCCAGCCGAGTTCAGTTCTGGCTCGCTGATTCCCCAAAGCGGTGCCATCGTCAGGCAACACCGCCCATAGCGCCGCCGCGTCAACGGACGTTTTGGTCCGACTGACGCGACCTCCTTCGAACTTCAAGTGGCCCGCCTCGATCAGAGACTCGACGATGGAGTCGTCCCCCCAACGCGCGGCCAGGGACCCGCGGTTCTTGCGGTGGCCGGGTTCGAAGCCGATGAGGTCGTTCCACACGTCGTAGCGGATGGGCATGGCCAACATCTTGCTGCATCAGTTCGGAGGATTCGCGCAGCAAGAGATGGCCGGGTCCGCGCCGGGCAAGACCCTGTACGCCACTCAGGGCCAAGGAGCAACTTCCGGAGGCGCTTTGGGCCGCGGACAAGGACCCTCGGAGGCTTCGGGGACACATAGGGGGACACATGCGTTCACGAGCGATGGCAGACGGTCACCAGCAATCCCCGAAGGCCCAGCCTGAAGGCTCCTTCGAAAGACGTCGCTGCCCGACCGCCCTCATGCTCCGTAGGTTGTGGGTTCGAGCCCCACGGGGCCCACCGTCCTCGCTGGACCACGGCGTCGAGCCCCACGTGGTCCACCGGCTTCGGTGGGGCCACGGCTGCGCCCCCCCCCCGCGGCCCGCGGCCCGCGCCGGCGCAGGCTCCGCTGCGGAAGCCCCCATCTTCCTCTGGACGCGGAAGGCGGGGCGGTGCGAGGCTGTGCTGACCCCCACGGCGGCATCCCCGCCCAAGGGTCGAGAGTGCCCGCTCGTCTGGAACGCTTCGCGACCGTCTCAGCGCCGGGTCTCCCCTGCGGCGCTGCTGCTCGAGGGAGTGCGCCCGCCGCGGCACACGGCACAGAGTGTCCAGGAAAACCCAGGAGAGCCCGTCCCGTCTGATCCCGAGGAAGTGATCCCATGGAAGGTATCCGTCCGGCGAACCGTCAGGCGCTCCGCGTCGTTGCGGTTGGCGCCACTGCAGCCCTGTTGACGATGACGCCGCAGGCCGTGTCCGCCGCACCCAGCGCGGCATGCGACACCCGCAGCAACAACACGTACCAGAAGCTCCTCGACTGCGTGACGCTCGAGGGCGTCCGGGAGCACCAGGCGGCGTTCCAGAAGATCGCCGACAACAGCACCGACCCGGTGTACCCAGGGACGCGAGCCGCCGGCACCGTGGGCTACGCCGAGAGCGTGGAGTACGTCGCCGGACTTCTCCGAGATGCGGGGTACCAGGTGACCCTGGATCCCGTGGAGATCACCTTCAACTTCCCGGCGGAGCTGCGCCAGCTCACCCCGGTGACCGCGGACTACGAGACAGGCGTCTTCACGGGGAGCGGCTCGGGCGAGGTGGAGGGCAACGTCATTCCGGTGGACATCAACCTCACTGGAGACCGCGCGAACACGAGTGGCTGCGAGGCGGCGGACTTCGCCGGCATCGACTGGAGTGGCGACGCCGACATCGCGCTCGTCCAGCGCGGCACCTGCTTCTTCGGCGACAAGGCCTACAACGCCGAGCAGGCCGGTGCGGAAGCGGTGATCATCTTCAACCAGGGCAACACACCTGACCGCGAGGGCCTGATCGTCGCGGACGCCACAAGCCGCACCGATCCTGCGAACCCCACTGGCCCAGCGTTGTTCGTCGAGCACAACATCCCGGTCGTGGGTGCGAGCTTCGCGGACGGCGTCGCGCTCGCTCAGGCCGGCTCCACGGCATACGTCCAGGTGCTGCCAGCGGAGACCCGAACCGACTACAACGTCATCGCAGAGCTGGACGGCAAGAACAAGGACAACGTCGTGATGGCCGGCGCCCACCTCGACAGCGTCATCGAGGGCCCGGGAATCAACGACAACGGTTCCGGGTCGGCCGCACTCCTCGAGACCGCCCTCATGATGGCCAACCTCAACCCTGAGAACACCCTGCGCTTCGCGTGGTGGGCGGCGGAGGAGCAAGGCCTGGTCGGGTCCGCCGACTACGTCGCCGGCCTGTCCGAGGCCGAGCGGGACCGCATCGCGCTCTACATGAACTACGACATGGTGGGTTCGCCCAACTACATCTTCATGGTGTACGACGCCGATGAGTCCACGTTCGAGGCACCAGTGCCCGTGCCGGCCGGATCGGAGGCGATCGAGGACGTCTACGAGTCCTACTACACCGCGGTCGGCGAGCCGTACGACGACACTGAGTTCTCGGGTCGCAGTGACTACGAGGCGTTCATCCTCGCCGGCATCCCGTCGAGTGGGCTGTTCACCGGCGCGGAGACGGTCAAGACGCCGGAACAGGAAGCCATCTGGGGCGGAGAAGCCGGGGAGCAGTTCGACCCGTGCTACCACCTGGCGTGCGACACCTACGCCAACGTCGACCTGCACGCGCTCGATGTCAACAGCGACCTCATCGCGTTCGCGATGCTGACGTTCGCGTACTCGACCGAGTCGGTGAACGGCGTACCCGGCAAGCGGGTGCCCGGTCCGAAGTTCGTGCTGTCCGAGGCCGCCGGCCCGGAGGGCACCTTCGCCGGTGAAGGTGCCGGGGCCGCGCTGGGCGCCGTGAGGTAGCAGGCGGCCGGAAGACGGGCTGGGCGGCTCGGCTGGGAGTCGCCCAGCCGGGCCGCCTCGGTCGCACCGGCGCTGGGACCCGGGGCGGTTCACCCGCGGTCGCCGAACGGGTCCGGACCCCGGTCCAAACCCCTAGGTACCGGCCCGGCGGTGGGCCACCCACCACGCGACCGAGAGCCGGATGGCTACCCACCCCGCCGCGAACAGCACGAGCACGTACGCCGCTGGAGGGGCACCGCCCATGGCCGTCGGGATAATGACCCACAGGGCGATGACCGCGGCGAGGACGAGCGCCTCCACGACGAGCTTCTTCACCGGAACCCTCCTAGCTCTTGCAGGTCAGGTAGTACGAGTCGTACGCGACGAACGCCGCCCCACCGGCATGCGCGGGAAGCCGGGCCTTGTAGCACTTGCCCGCGTTGAGCGCGGCCCTCACGGTGTTGATCACATCTTGGCGTATTCCGATCCACAGCCCACCGCAGACGACCCTGGCGGTGGTGTTGGGGATGTAGGCGCACAACAGCGCCGGCGCGGCGGACCAGTTGTTCTCGACAGCGGACTTGAGCTTCCACGTCTCGGACCAGGACATCTCCACGAACCAGACCGGGTAGATGTAGTACCAGCCCGCGGTGACCCGAGGGTCGGCGATGACGGGGAACGTCGCACCGTCCGTGTCGACGTGCTGCACCAACCCGGTTCCGGCCAGGACGTAGTGGGTCGGCAGCGACCGGCCGGAGGCGTCGTAGGCCCACGGCTTCTCGACGGTGCCCGCCTCGGTGCCGGACCCGTCTGTCACGGTGGCGCTGCCGTTGTCGTTGAGGGTGATCGAGTAGTCGTCCGGGACGAGGTCAGCGAACGTCGCCGTTGACTGGCCTTCGTCGAGCTCCGCGATGAGCGACACCTCGGCCGTGGACCTGTCGTACTGCACGAACGTGCGCCGGTCCGTGGCCGGCTTGACCACGTGGCCCCCAAGGGACAGGCCGCTCTCCTCAAGAGTCACAGCCGTTCTGCCGGTGTGCTTTTCGACCATGGCCAGTGCCCGGTCGGATGGGCCAGCGGTCGCGCCCTGCACGGCCGGCCCCGCAATGAGAGCAAGCGCGGCGATGACCGCCCCCGCCGCTCGTCGTGAATAGGATTGCATCCGCGTCCCCCCCGAGATTGGTCACCCCCCGAACGGGTAGTCCTTGCAGAGTGACACAGGGCAGCGGGAAGCGCGAGCGGGCGGTGCACCCAGCACCGGGGCATGATCGACCTCCCCCTCCCGGACAGCGCAGACAAGCACGCCGAGGATCACGAGCACCCCAGGTGCCGGCCTCGCCGTTGAGGTCATCGTCACCCCCAACAGGGGGGCTCAGCCGGGCGATGACCGCACCGTCGACGGCAGGGGGTCTCCCCCGCTCAGAGGCGGACGACCATCTTCCCGGTGTTCTCACCCCTGAGGACGCCGAGGAAGGCGTCGACAGCGTGGTCGATGCCGTCGACGAACGTCTCGCGCGACTGCAGCGCTCCGGTGGCGAGCCACTGGGCCGCGCGTCCGGCGTACTCCCCGGCAAGGTCGTAGTGGTCACCGACGAGGAAGCCCTGGATGCGCCCACGGGTCTGGATGAGGCGGGACAGGTTGCGCGGGCCGGGCGCCGGCTCGGTGTCGTTGTAGACCGAGATCATCCCGCAGACGGCGATCCGGCCACCCACGGTGAGCGAGCCGATGGCCGCCTCGAGGTGCTCGCCGCCGACGTTGTCGAAGTACACGTCGATGCCGTCGGGCGCCGCCTCGCGCAGCTGGGTGGAGACCGGGCCGTCCCGGTAGCTGAACGCCGCGTCGAACCCGAGGTCCTCGACGACGTGGCGGACCTTCTCCGCCGACCCGGCACTGCCGATGACGCGGCTGGCCCCGAGCGCCCTGGCGATCTGGCCGGCCGCGCTGCCCACGGCCCCGGCCGCACCGGAGACGAACACGACGTCGCCGGGCCGGACCTCGGCGATCCGGGTCAGGCCGACGTAGGCGGTCAGGCCGGTCATGCCGAGCACCCCGAGGTACGCCGAGTCGGACGCGAGAGCCGGGTCGACCTTGCGCCCGGACGTCGCGTCGAGGATGGCGACCTCGCGCCAGCCCAGGCTGTGGAGCACGTGGTCACCGACGGCGAACCCCTTCGCTCTCGACTCCTCGACGACCCCCACGGCCCCGCCGGTCATCGCCTCACCGAGCTCGTAGGGCGCCGCGTAGGACCTCGCGGCGCTCATCCGGCCCCGCATGTAGGGGTCGACGGACATGACCGTGTTGCGCACCCTCACCTGACCGTCCGCGAGGTCGGGCAGCCGGCTCTCGGCGAGCTCGAAGTCGGCGTGCGTCGGCCACCCGACGGGGCGCGAGACGAGCCGCACCTCACGGGGCGCTGCGGTGGGCTGGGGGGTGCTGGTGGTCATGGCGACCTCTCGGTGTGGGGGTGGGGGACGGTCCGGTCCAACGCCGGCTGTCGCTCGGGTATGCCGTGACCAGGGCTCCGAGCCTCGAGCGCCGGGGCGCACACGGAACACACGGGATGCCGTTCGCGCGCTCCCCCGCGCCCCTGACACCCTGACCCCGGCCAGACCCTCCGCGTTCCTCAACCCGGGATGCCGAACGCGCGCTCCCCCGCGCCCCTGGCACCCTTGACGCCGGCCACGCGCCCGTCTCTCAACCCGGGCGGTGCCGAACGCGCGCTCCCCCGCGCCCCTGACACTCCCTCGCGCCCTGCACCCCGCGCCGTGCACTCTCGCGTCGCGTCAGCCCCGCGGTGGCCGGCCCGCTTCGCGCTGGAGCCTCGCCTCCCGCGCGGCTGCAACCTTGGCCTCACGCTGCCGCTTCAGGCGCGCCTGGGGGTCGGCCTCGGTGCCGAGCTGCGCCGGCCCGAAGACGTGGAGCCCGGCGTACTTGATGCGGTACATGATCCGGTACCCGAGCGAGAGTCCCTCGCGGTCGGCCCTTGCCACGGCTGCCTCCAGACGGTTCGTGCGCGAATGGTTAGGGCACGAACTTATCGCGTACGGTCGCTAGGATGAAATTCGTGACCACCCCGACCGGCCCACCGAGCCCGGATGCCGCCGACCTCCTCGCGCTCGACCGCCAGGTCTGCTTCGCGCTCGCCGTGGCCTCGCGCAACGTCATCGGCCTGTACCGCCCACTGCTCGAGCCCCTGGGGCTGACCCACCCGCAGTACCTCGTCATGCTCGCCCTCTGGGAGCAGCAGCCGCTGCGGGTGTCCGAGCTCGCCGACCGGCTCAGCCTCGAGCCCGCCACGCTCTCACCGCTCCTCAAGCGCCTCGAGGCGAGCGGACTCGTCGTGCGGGGCAAGGACCCCCGGGACGACCGCGTCGTCGCGGTCTCGCTCACCCCCACGGGCCGACGCCTGCGCCGTCGGGCGGAGGGCATTCCGCCGGCCGTCATCGAGCGCCTCGGCCTGGAGCTGTCCGAGCTCGAGGAGATCCGCGACCGCCTCACGACCCTCATCGAGGCGACCCGCCGTCACCAGCGCGCCTGGGCCGGCCCGACGAGGTAGAAGAAGAAGAGCCCCACGGTGTTGACGACGCGGGGCGGGTGCAGGTGGTGGAAGCCGAGCGTGCCCGGCCCCTCGCGGCGCACGAAGAGGGAGATCCCCGCGAGCACCGCGAGCACCAGGGCCGGCAGGAGCAGGTCGAGCAGCAGCGCGGCGACGGCGATCACCAGCTCGACGACGGTGACGACGGTCCAGCCGGGCGGCAGGTGGGTGCGCGAGTGGAGGACGAGCACGTGCGGGGCGTCGGCGACCTCGACGACGAACTCGGCCGTGCCCGGCGGGCCGTCGGGAACGGTGTCGCCCGGCGCGAGGTCGCGCAGGAGGGTTGGGTCGAGGTGGTCCGCGCTTGGCCAGTTGCCCGGGAAGAGGAGCCGGTCGACCCAGCGCGGCGTGTACCAGCCGCCGCGGTGCCAGCCGACCTGGGTCAACCACGGCCACACGGCATCCGGGGGTGCGGGCAGCGTCGCGGCGTGGTTCGTCACGAGGGTCGGCCCGTCGATGAGGTCGTCGCCCGGGAGGGTGCGCCGTTGCTCCGCGCGAGTGGACCCTGACGTGCGGCCGAGGGAGTAGAGGGCGGCATAGCCGGCCGCAGTCACGGCGGCGGCCGCCACCGCAGCGCCGCGCGGGCGCGAGAGCAGGGCTTCGTGGTCCACGATGACGGTCCTCGCCCAGGCCGGAGGGAGCGGCCCGATCATCGTCCATCGTCTCGTGGCGGGTGGATGCTGGAAAGGCGCAGCAGCGGAGACGTTGCTCATCGGGCGGTCGGATGCCGTGCCGATCGTTCGGCGCTCGAGGTACCCTCCGTCACCGGCGACGTCGGCGGTCGGCCTCGGGCGTCGGTCACGCCTCGAGCGGGGTCGTGAGGGCACCTCCGCAGTGGTAGACATCGGGGCGGCCCGGCCACACCCGGTCGCCCTGGCGCATGCCCTCGTCGAGCTCGTTGCGCCACGCGCCGCGTTCGTCGATGAAGTACCGGGCGGCGTGGTCCCACAGCCGGCGGTACCAGTGCTCCCAGTGCTGGTCGCCGGTGCGGCGCAGGAGCATCGAGGAGGTCTGGATGCCCTCGCACACCGGCCAGTGCAGCCGGACGTCGGCGACGGGGGTGCCGTCCCAGTCGACCGTGTAGACGAGCCCCGGGCGGCCGTCGAGGGCCCAGCCGCCGTCGAGGGCGCGCCGGGTCAGGGCGTCGGCGCCCTCGAGCAGCCAGCCGGGTGAGCCGACGAGTGGTGAGGCGTCGAGTTGGAGGAGGAAGCGCGCCCACTCCAGCGAGTGGCCGAACGTCGCACCGAACGGGCGGAAGGGGTGCAGCGGCTCCTCGCGGTTGTAGTCGGGCAGCACCTGCCAGTCGGCGGTGAAGTGCTCGGGCAGCAGCCAGCCTCGCTCCCGGGCAGCCCTGTTGATGAGCCGGTCGGCGATCGCCAGGCCACGCTCGTGCCACACGGCATCGCCGGTGGCGTTCCCCATGGCGATGAACGCCTCGAGGCCGTGCATGTTGGCGTTGGCGCCGCGGTAGTCCTCCGAGTCGGACCAGTCGGGGGCGAAGGACTCGAGGAGCGTCTGGGTCGACGGGTCCCAGAGTCGGGAGTCGACGACAGCCACCACCTGCTCGAGAAGGGCTGTGGCAGAAGGGTGCCCGACGGTGAGGGCCGTCGCCGACGCGAGGCCGACGTGGACGTGGTCGTACGTCGCCTTGCGCGTCACCGTGCCCGGTTCCGTGAGCCAGCCTCCGTTCTCCGGGTCGGCATGGAGGCCGGCGAGGCTGTCCATGGCGTGGTCGAGGAGCTCACCCGACCCGGGGATGCCCTGTCGCACACCGATGGCGGCGGTGTACGCCATCCGCGCCGTGAGGAAGAGCTGGGGCCGTCGTCCGGGCATCGGCGAGCCGTCGACGGCCTGGTAGGCGAAGCCCCCGCCCGGCAGGATGGACGGCAGGGCGAAGGTGAGGACGTCGGCGAAGCGTGCCTGCAGCCAGGACCGGTGCGCTGGCGTGTCGAGCCACGAGGCCGTGGTGGGGGCGGGGGCAGCGGCGGATCCGGTTCCGACGGAGTGCATCTCGGTCACAGCGGCTCGACCTCCAGTCGATACGTCATGGTGTGCGACTCGCCCGGTGCGATCGTCACGGCGTTGTCGAGCGCGTTGGCCCCCTCGACGCAGACGAACAAGGTCCACTCGCCCGCGCCGATGTCCGGCACCTCCGCGGCCTTGGCGTCCCAGGGGTTCCACACGACGACGTTCGCTGCGCCCTCCGTCGTGACGACGAGGCGCCGGCGGAGCACCGGGTCGACGACGGTGACCGGTTCGCTCGTGCGGAACACGGCATCCGTCTCGCCGTCGAAGGTCAGGGGGCCGTGGTGCGTTCGTTCGGTGCCGGCCACCTTGTCGAAGAAGGACCTGCCGTCGAGGCCCTCGACGGTCGCCTCTCGCACGTCACCGACGGCGAGGTACGCGTGCAGGGCCTCCTCGAGGTCGATGGGGGCGGGGCCGGTGTTCGTCGTCGTGAGGGTGAGCTCGAGGGCGTGGCCGAGACGGCTGCGGAGCTCGAGGCTGTAGGGGTGCGGCCAGTGCGGTGAGGTGGCGGTCGCCGACGTGATGCGGTGGGTGAGGGTGACCTCGCCACCGTCGTCGGCGCGGTCGACGTGCTCCCATGGCGAGGTGCGGACGAAGCCGTGCGCAGGCTCCATGGCGGCGCCGCGTCCGGGCCCGAACCACGGCCAGCACACCGGCACCCCACCGCGGATGGAGCGGCCCGGGGTGAACGTCGCCGCGGAGCTCACGTAGAGCACCGGGCCCGCACCGGCAGGCGCCCAGCGAGCGACCTGCGCCCCCTGGTCGTGCACTTCGGCGGTGCAGGCTGCGGTGTCGACGACGTGCGGCGGTGGGAGGGCGTCGGTCATGCCTCCAACCTACGGACGCCGGACGTCGACGCACCACCCACGCCGGCCTCCGGATCCGCCGCGGAGCACGCCCGGAGGGGGCCGGGCACATCCGTGACGCCGGGAAGGGGCCGGGCACATCCGTGCACCCGGGAAGGGGCCGGGCACATCCGTGCACCCGGCCCCTCCACGGTCCCGGGCCTCAGCCCCGCTCGGACGCACCCACCGGCTCGGGCGAGTCGGCGCGCTCGACCGGTGGCACGGCATCCGCCCGCCGACGCTCACGCCGGTTGGCGAGCACGCTCGTCGTCGTGACGAGGGCGAGGATGCCGACGATGACGCCGAGCGAGAGCAGGGTCGGGACCTCCGGCACCCAGGCCCACACACCGTGCGCCCAGTGGAGCACGAGCTTGACGCCGATGAACGCGAGGATCGCTGCGAGCCCGTGGCCGAGGTGCCGCAGCGACCCCAGGGCGCCCTCGAGGACGAAGTAGAGCGCCCGCAGGCCGAGCAGGGCGAAGGCGTTCGTCGCGAAGACGAGGTACGGGTCGCCGGTGATGCCGTAGACCGCGGGCACGGAGTCGACGGCGAAGACGATGTCGGTGCCGAGGATCGCGACGACGACGAGGGCCAGCGGGGTGAAGGCGCGACGGCCGTTCTCGATGACGGTCATCCGGGTGCCGCGGTAGTCGGCGGTGACCGGCCGGAAGCGACGCAGCAGGCGCACGGTACGCAGCTGCCCGATGTCGACGGCGTGGTCGCGGTGCGTCACGGCGTCGCGCCCGACCTTGACGGCGGTGAGCAGCAGGATCGCGCCGAAGACGAGGAAGGTGAAGGAGAACATCGAGATGAGCTGGGCGCCGAGCGCGATGAAGACACCGCGCAGCAGCAGCGCCCCCGCGACGCCGATGAGCAGCACGCGCTGCTTGAGGTGGTCGGGCACCGCGAACGCCGCGAGCAGGAGCATGAAGACGAAGAGGTTGTCGACCGACAGCGACTTCTCGACGAGGTAGCCGGTGTAGTACTCCAGGCCACGGTCGCCGCCGTAGCGCTGCCACACGAAGACGCCGAAGGCGAGCGGGAGCCCGACGTAGAACGCCGACCAGCCGGCCGCCTCGCGCATCGAGACGGTGTGCGGCTTGCGGGTCAGCACGAAGTCGAGGGCGAACAGGGCCAGCACCGCGCCGATCGTGACAGCCCACAGGGTGGGGGTGCCGATCGACGGCTGTGCGGCCGCGGGCTCCGCGGCAGCGAGGACGGACAGGGGGGACATGGGGCTCCTCAAGACAGGACAACGGTCTTGAGGTCTCCTTCACCGCACGGGGATGCCGGGCGGCGCCTCGCCGGAACCACCGTCGTGGTGGTCGTACTGACCGGCGCGAGCTTGGGAAGTACTCCCCTCGTCGAAGAAGTGTAGGGAGGTCGTTTCGCTTTCCACAACCGAGGGTGCGGGGACGGGCGGAAACCTTGGACACGGCATCCGCCTCGATCCGACCTCGTGCGGGTTGCCCACGGTTCCCGCGGCCCCCGGGGTGCGAGAACCGTACGCAACTCGCACGAGGTCGGGGTGGGGGCAGGGCCGGGGTCGGGGGGATGCCGGGCGGCGGTCAGGCCTTCGCGGCCTCGAGCCGGGCCAGGGCCTCGCGGCGCTCCTCGGCGTGGTCGACGATCCGTTCGGGATAGCCGTGGGCGTACCCGTCGGCGACCTCCCACGGTTCGTGGACCGCCGCCCCCGGCACGTGGGCCAGCTCGGGGACCCACCGCCGCACGTAGTCGCCGTCGGGGTCGAAGCGCCGTCCCTGCGAGACGGGGTTGAAGACCCGGAAGTAGGGCGAGGCGTCGGTGCCGGTGCCGGCGACCCACTGCCACCCGTGGTTGTTCGACGCAACGTCGCCGTCGACGAGGTGCTCGAGGAAGTGCCGGGCTCCGAGCGGCCACCACACGTGGAGGTCCTTGGTGAGGAAGCTCGCCGTGATCATCCGCACCCGGTTGTGCATCCACCCCTCGGCGAGCAGCTGGCGCATGCCGGCGTCGACGATCGGGTAGCCGGTTCGCCCGGCCCTCCACGCCTCGACGGCGTCCTCGGGCTCGTCGTAGCGCATCCGCGACATCTCGGGCCGCAGGTCGTGCCACGCGGTGTGCGGCTGGTGCCACAGCACGTCGGCGTAGAACTCGCGCCAGGCCAGCTCGGTCTCGAAGGTGTGCGCCCCCTTCCCCCGGTCCGGACGCCCGGCGGGGTCGGCGTGGCCGGCGAGGTCGGCGAGCAGCGTGCGCGGGTGCAGCACACCGAGCTTGAGGTAGGGCGAGAGCCGCGAGGTGCCGTCGACGTCGGGTCGGTTGCGGTCGTCGCCGTAAGCCGTGAGCGCGCCGTCGCGAAAGGCTCGCCACCGGGCGAGGGCGGCCTCCTCCCCGGCGGGCGGGGGCTCGGGCAGGTCGGGGGCGGCGAGCGCGGCCCGCACGGCGGCGGTCGCGTCGTCGTCGTCGCGCGCGTGCCGCAGCGGGAGCTCGCGCGGGGTGGGCGCCGGGTCGGGCCAGCCGTGCGCCCGCCACGCCCTCGAGAACGGGGTGAACACCTTGTAGGGGTCGCCCGAGCCGTTGACGACGAGGCCCGGCCCGACGGCGTACGGCGTGCCCGTCTCGACCCACTCGACGCCGGCCTCGCCCAGCCGTGCGGCGACCGCGGCGTCGCGCCGGCGGCCGACCGGCGTCGTCTCGCGCGAGACGTGCACCGAGGACGCCCCGACCCGGGCGGCGAGCTCGGGCACGACGCGCCGTGGGTCGCCGTGGAGCAGCGTCAGGGCCCCGTCGAAGGTGGCGTCGGTGGCCTCGAGCGTCGCGGCCAGCCAGGCGCGCCGGGCCGCTCCGCCGCCCTCCCACAGGCGCGGGTCGACGACGAACGCGACGACGAGGTCGCCGTCGCCCGCCGCGTCGCGCGCGGCGAGGAGCGCGGGGTGGTCCCGGCGGCGCAGGTCCCGGCGCATCCACAGCACGGAGGTCATCGCAGGCCCTTCACGACAGGCGGTCGAGGACGGGGGGCAGCAGGTAGAGCATGCCGAGCGACCACGTGAGGTGCGTGACGACCGGGCCGAGGATGCCGCCGGTCACCCGCCGCTGGAAGGCGACGACGAGGCCGACGAGGGCCGCGGCGAGGACGAGCAGCGGGATGCCGGCCGCCGCCGTGACGAGGGCGTAGACGACCGTCGTGACCGCCACGGCGTGCCTGCGCCCGACCCCGGCGTAGAGCGCACCGCGGAAGTAGAGCTCCTCGGCGACCCCGTTGACGACCGTGATGACGGTGACGAGGGCGAGCGAGCCGACCCGGGCGTGGTCGAGCAGCTCCTGGACCGGCTCGCGCAGCACGGGGATGCGGGCGACGATGACGGCGCCGGCCATGAACAGGGCCAGGAGCATGGTGCCGAGCGCGAGCGACTGCACGACGGCTCGGCTCGACCCGGACCCGTCGCGGGTGTGCGCTCGGCCGAGGTGCAACGGCCCGGACAGGAACGCGCCCCCGGCCCAGACGCCCGCCAGCGCGAAGGTCGCCCCGTAGAACGTCGGGTCGCCCGGTTCGATGCGCAGCGCGAAGGCGAGGACGACGGCCCCCACGAGCAGCGTCACGGCCGCGACGAGCCGCCGGCGCCGGAACGCCTCGTCGGTCTCGGTGTGGTCGCGCGGGACCGGGTCGACGAGGGTCGCGCGGAAGAAGGACCGCAGCTCGGAGACGACGTTCCACCGGGTGGTGCGGCTCACGACCCGCTCCGGCGGGCGCCCCCTGCCCAGTCGGGGTCGGCGGCGGTGATCCGCGCGGGGTCGGTCGTGCCCGGCTCGGGGCGCGGCACGACGCCGTCGCCCGCGATCGCGTCGGACACGGCCCGGTCGTAGCCGAGCAGCCCGCCCGGGGGCGGGCCGACGAGGTCGTCGATGTCGTGCTCGGTGCACACGACCTCGTGGAGGAGGCTGCCGACGAGCGGCTTGGCGACCCCGGTGGGAACCGGGGTGACGAGCCCGACCCACTGGCTCGCGAGGTAGGGGGAGAGCACCGGGACCGAGACGATGACTCGCGGGCGCAGCCCGGCGAGCTTTGCGAACCGGTTGATCATCTCGCGGTACGTCAGCACCTCCGGGCCGCCGATGTCGAAGGTGCGGGTGACGTCGGCGGGCAGGTCGGCGGCACCGACGAGGTAGTGCAGGACGTCGCGCACGGCGATCGGCTGGATCCGGTTGTCGAGCCACTTCGGGGTCACCATGGCCGGCAGGCGGGTCGTGAGGTGGCGCAGCATCTCGAAGGACGCCGAGCCGGAGCCGAGGATGACCGCCGCCTGGAGCACCGCCGTCGGCACGCCGCTCGCCATGAGGATCTCGCCGACCTCGACCCGCGAAGCGAGGTGGTCGCTCAGCTCCTCCCCGTGCGGGTGCAGGCCGGAGAGGTAGACGATGCGGCCGACGCCCGCCTCGTGCGCGCACCGCCCGAAGGTCTCGGCGAGGCGCCGGTCGCGCTCGACGAACCCGCCCGCGCCGTCCATCGAGTGCAGGAAGTAGTAGGCGACGTCGACGTCGGCGAGCGCGCGGGCGAGGGTGCCCTCCGACGCGGCGTCGCCCTCGACGACCTCCACCCGGTCGAGCCACGTGCGCTCCGCGACCTTCGAGGCGTCCCGGGTGAGGACCCGCACCCGCCACCCCTCGTCGAGGAGCCGCGGGACGAGCCGCGAGCCGATGTAGCCGGTGACGCCCGTGACGAGGGCGCGGCGGGGGCCGGTCACCGGGGCCCCGGAGCGGTCGTCGTGGTCATGGCTCGGTCCTTCCGGTGGGTGGGGGTGGCGGTGCCGGGGGGCGAATCCCCTCGACACCTTCGTCAAATGTTTGTCAAAAGTACGTCGCCGGGTCTACCGTACCTGACGTGAGGAGTTCTGTACCGCCGACGATGCGGATCGGTGAGCTCGCCGCCAAGGTGGGCGTGAGCACCCACGTGCTCCGCGCGTGGGAGAGCCGCTACGGCCTGCTTCGACCGGTCCGCTCAGCCGGTGGGTACCGCCTCTACGGCTACGACGACGAGCGGCGGGTCCGCGCGGTCATCGCCCTGCGCGACCAGGGCGTCAGCGCCGTCGAGGCCTCCCGGAGGGTGCTCGCCGCCGAGCGGGCGAGCGAGCCGGGCGACGGGTCCGAGCACGACGACGCCGGAGCCGCGTTCGGCACCACGGATGGCGAGGGCCGCTCCCGAGGCGACCGCACGGCATCCGGTGACGGCTCCACCGACGGGGCTGCCCCCGCCGCCCTGCGGGCCTCCCCGCCGATGCTCGTCTCCCAGCTGCTCGACGCCGTCACCGCCCTCGACGAGGACCGCGCCCACGCCGTGCTCGACACCGCGTTCACGGAACGGTCCGTCGAGAGCGCCATCGTCGACGTGCTCCTCCCCCTCTTCGCGCGGGTCGGCGAGCTGTGGGAGCTCGGCCGGATCGGCATCGCCCAGGAGCACTTCGCGAGCAGCCTCGTGCGCCGCCGGCTCGGGGCGCTGTCCCTGACCTGGGGCGTCGGCAGCGGACCGGTCGCGGTGCTCGCGTGCCCGCCCGGCGAGTTCCACGACATCGTCCTCCTCAGCTTCGGCGTGCTGCTCGGGCGCACCGGCTGGCGGGTGCGCTACCTCGGCCCCGACACGCCCCTGCACTCGATCGCCGCCGCCGCCCGGATCACCCACGCGGATGCCGTCGTCCTCGCCTGCCGCCGTCCGTCCGGGTTCCGCGCGCACGCCTCGGCGCTGCGCCGGCTCGGTGAGGAGTACCCCGTGTGGCTCGCCGGGCGCGGGGCCACCCCTCGGGTCATCGAGGAGGTCGGGGTGCGCCACCTCGGCGCCGACCTCGTCGGTGCGGTGGCCGAGCTGACCTCGACCGCCCGCGAGCGCCGGGTGCGCGGCGAGCCCTCCTCGGCCTGACGGCATCCGACACGCTGACGGCATCCGACGCGCTGCTCCCGGCCCGGCTCACCGTCCGCGCAGGCGTCACCCGGCCACCTGGGCGAGCGCGTGGATGCCGATGCCGGCGAGCGCCCCGACGATCGTGCCGTTGATCCGGATGAACTGCAGGTCGCGCCCGACGTGCAGCTCGATCCGCTCGGCGGCCTCCTTGCCGTCCCAGCGGTCGACGGTCACGGAGATGACCTCGGCGAGCTCGCTGCCGTAGGTGTTGACGAAGAACGACACGGCCTCGCCGAGCCGGGCCTCGAGCCGCCCGCGCCACACCTCGTCCTCGACGAGGTGGCGGCCCAGGTGCTCGAGCAGCTCGTCGCCGCGGGTGTGGAAGTACGAGCCCTCGTCGTCCATGGCGGCGGTGAGCGCGGCCCGGAACGACTGCCAGAGGCCGAGGGCGGTCTCGGGCACCTGGGGGTGGGTGAGCAGCCGCTCCTTGAGGGCCTCGGCCCGGGACATGACCTCGGGGTCGGTCTGGAGGTCGGCGGCGAGCCGCCTGAGCAGGTCGTCGAACGCCTGCCGCGCGGGGTGCCGCGGGTCGTCGTGGATGTCGCGCAGCCAGGCGAGCACCTGCTGGTACGTCCAGCCGATGACCTTCTCGTCGACCCACGGCGGGGACCACCACGGCGCCCGCTCGCCGAGCACGGCGGCGTACGTGCCCGGGTTGTCGGCGAGCCACTCGCGCAGCTGCTCGAGCCCGAGGTCGACGAGGCCGTGGTGGGTCTGCTCGTCGACGATCCCCTCGAGGAGCGTGCCGGCGATCGGGGCGACCGGCTCCCGGACGAGCCTCGGCACGAGGAAGTCGGCCACGAGGGCGCGCACCTCGTCGTCGGACATCCGGCCGAGGCCGGCTCGCGCCACCCGCACCACCTCGGTGCGCACCCGACGGCGGTGGCCCGGCACCCCGAGCCAGGCGCCGACCCGCTGCCCCACCCGGGCCGCCGCGAGGCGCTCGCGGGCGATCTCCTCGGTGAGGAAGTTCTCGGTGACGAACTCCTGGAGGTTGCGCCCGATCTCGTTCTTGCGCCGGGGGATGATCGCGGTGTGCGGCACGGGCAGCCCGAGCGGGTGCCGGAACAGGGCCGTCACCGCGAACCAGTCGGCGAGCGCGCCGACCATCGCAGCCTCCGCGGCGGTGTTGACGTAGCCCCAGACCCCGTCGTGGTCGAGGCGCAGTGTCGCGAGGAAGACGACGGCGGCGAAGCCGAGCAGGGCGAGGGCGACGACGCGCATCCGGCGCAGCCCGGACCGTCGGGCGGCATCCGCGGGAGAGGGGACCATGAGGCTCACCCGCCGATCCTCCCCCATCCCCTCGGCCGCTCCGGGCCGCGCGTGCGGAAGCACCGACGCACGCTGTCGCCTCGCCGACCGCGGGCTGCGGCGCAGGGCGCCGGCCGAGGCCTTGCCCGTCGCAACCGGCCGCGGCCCTCGGGGGTAACCCGCCAGTACTGCTTTCGGAGCGAAAGGAATTGCATCGCGCGAAATGACGTCCGGACCACCTTCCAACGTTCCTTTCAGAACGAAAGGAATCCCTTCACGTCAGAAACGGGTGCTGTACGCCCCCCCATCGGGGGGCCAGCCGGGGAGCCGGGCAGCGTGAGGGCTCGCCGGCCGCCCTCGACGGTCGGCGCCGCGCGACGAGCACCGCGCGGCCCACCCCACCGGATGCCGGCCACGCGCCTCCCACGCCCGCCGCGCCTACGCTGGGAGCCGTGCGTTTCCTCAACGACCTCCAACCCCAGCTCGACCTCACCTACGACGACGTCTTCATGGTCCCGAACCGCTCGTCGGTGGCGAGCCGGCTCGACGTCGACCTGTCGACCGTCGACGGCACGGGCACGACGGTCCCGCTCGTCGTCGCGAACATGACCGCGATCGCGGGCCGCCGGATGGCGGAGACGACAGCCCGGCGGGGCGCGCTCACGGTCATCCCCCAGGACATCCCCGCGGAGATCGTCCGCGACGTCATCGCCTGGCAGAAGTCGCGCCACCTCGTCTACGACACCCCGATCACCCTCGACCCGACGACGACCGTCGGCGAGGCCCTCGTCCTGCTCCACAAGCGGGCCCACGGCGCGGCCCTCGTCACCGTCGGCGAGCGCCCGGTGGGCATCGTCACCGAGACCGACCTCACGGGGGTCGACCGGTTCACCCAGCTCGAGGACGTCATGGTCCGCGACATGGTGACCCTCGACGACGGGGTCGACGTCGAGTCGGCGTTCGACACCCTCTCGCACGCACGGCGCCGCCTCGCGCCCGTCGTCGCGGCGGACGGCCGGCTCGTCGGCATCCTCACCCGGGCCGGCGCCCTGCGCGCCCACCTCTACACGCCGGCGACCGACCCGTCCGGGGCGCTGCGCATCGCCGCCGCCGTCGGCATCAACGGCGACGTCGCGGCCAAGGCCTCCGACCTCATCGACGCCGGCGCCGACGCGCTCGTCATCGACACGGCGCACGGCCACCAGGAGAAGATGCTCGACGTCCTCAAGGCGGTGCGCTCCCTCGACCCGCCGGTCCCTGTCGTCGCCGGCAATGTCGTGTCGGCGGAGGGCACCCGCGACCTCGTTGCGGCCGGCGCCGACATCGTCAAGGTCGGGGTCGGCCCCGGCGCGATGTGCACGACCCGGATGATGACCGCCGTGGGGCGGCCGCAGTTCTCCGCGGTGCTCGAGTGTGCGTCGGCGGCACGCGAGCTCGGCAAGCACGTGTGGGCGGACGGCGGGGTGCGCCACCCGCGCGACGTCGCCCTCGCCCTCGCCGCCGGTGCCTCGAACGTCATGATCGGCTCGTGGTTCGCGGGCACGCTCGAGTCCCCCGGCGACTTGTACACCGACGAGGCGGGGCGGCAGTACAAGGAGTCCTTCGGGATGGCCTCGTCGCGGGCCGTGCGGGGCCGCACGGCGGGGGACACGGCCTACGAGCGAGCGCGCAAGGCGATGTTCGAGGAGGGCATCAGCTCGGCACGGATGTACGTCGACCCGGCGCGTCCGAGCGTCGAGGACGTCATCGACGAGATCGTCGCGGGGTTGCGCAGCAGCTGCACGTACACCGGAGCCCGCACCCTCGAGGAGTTCCACGAGCGGGCGACGGTCGGCATCCAGAGCACCGCCGGGTTCGCGGAGGGACGCCCGCTGCACACCTCCTGGTGACCCCCTTCCCCGTACCCGCCCCCTCCGCACGCCCGGCGGGGCCGAGCCGGGCGTCCGGCAGGTCGGGGGTTGGAGGGCCCGACCCGCCGGACGTCGCGGGGTGGGGCAGGATGCCGGTATGCCGTTCGACGTCGCCTCGGTCCGCTCCCACTTCCCCGCCCTGCGCGAGGGTGCCGCCCACTTCGACGGGCCCGGCGGCACCCAGGTGCCCGAGGGCGTCGGTCGCGCCGTCGCCGACACCCTGACGAGCGCCATCTCCAACCGCGGCACCGTCACCGCCTCGGAGCGGCGGGCGGACGACGTCGTGCGCGACTTCCGCTCCGCCTACGCCGACTTCCTCGGCGTCGACCCGCGCGGAGTCGTCCACGGTCGCAGCGCGACGGCGCTCACCTACGACCTCGCCCGGGCGCTGGCCAAGGAGTGGGGCCCGGGCGACGAGGTCGTCGTGACCCGTCTCGACCACGACTCGAACATCCGCCCGTGGGTGCAGGCCGCCGAGGCGGTCGGCGCCACCGTGCGGTGGGTCGACTTCGACCCCACGACCGGTGAGCTCCAGCAGGATGCCGTCGCGGCCGTCCTCTCGGAGCGGACCCGACTCGTCGCGACGACGGCCGCCTCGAACCTCATCGGCACCCGCCCACCGGTGTGCCAGGTCGCGGACCTCGCCCACGAGGTCGGCGCCCTCCACTGGGTCGACGGCGTGCATGCCACGGCGCACGCGTCGGTCGACCTCACCGCACTGCGGGCCGACGTGTGGACCTGCTCGCCGTACAAGTTCCTCGGCCCGCACTGCGGGGTGCTCGCCGCCTCCCCGGACCTGCTCGAGACCCTCCATCCCGACAAGCTGCTGCCCTCGACCGACGACGTCCCCGAGCGCTTCGAGCTCGGCACCCTCCCGTACGAGATCCTCGCGGGGGCCACCGCGGCCGTCGACTTCATCGCCGGCCTGGCCGACCTCGGCGACGAGCCGGCCCCGGACGGTCCCCCGAGCCGGCGCGAACGCATCGAGCGCGCGATGCGGGCCGTCCACACGCACGAGCGAGCCCTCCTCGCCGTGCTCGAGCCGGCGCTGCGCGAGCTGCCGGGAGTCGTCGTGCACAGCAACGCGGGGGCCCGTACCCCGACCCTGCTGTTCACCGTCGAGGGCCGGGACCCACAGGAGATCGGTGGCCTCCTCGCCGAGCGCGGTGTCAACGCCCCCGCCGGGCACTTCTACGCCGTCGAGTGCTCCCGCCACCTCGGCCTCGGGGACGCCGGCGGAGTGCGGGTCGGGCTCGCCCCGTACACCTCCGAGGGCGACATCGACCGGCTCGTCACCGCCCTGCGCGAGATCCTCTGAGCGCCAGGCCGACTCGCATGGTCGCGATACTCGAGCCGCTCGAGGCCCCGGTCCACCCGATCGAGGCCCTGCGCCGGGTCGCCTTCCTCCTCGAGCGCACGCGGGCCGGCACCTACCGGGTCGAGGCGTTCCGCAACGCCGTGAAGACGCTCAAGACCCTCGACGGCGCCGATCTGGTCGAGCGCGCCGAGGCCGACACCCTCCAGGAGCTGCCCGGCATCGGGAGGTCGACGAGCGGCGTCATCACGGCCGCGCTCGCCGGGGAGCTGCCCGCGTACCTCGCTTCGCTCCAGGACAAGGCGGGCGGCCCGCTCGTCGAGGGTGGCGGCGACCTGTACGCGGCGCTGCGCGGCGACTGCCACCTGCACTCGGACTGGAGCGACGGCGGCTCCCCCATCGACGAGATGGTGCTCACCGGCATCGAGCTCGGCCACGACTGGCTCGTCCTCACCGACCACAGCCCGCAGCTGCGGGTCGCCAACGGCCTCACCGCCGAGCGCCTCGCCCAGCAGGTCGGCATCGTCGACGCGATCGACCGCTCCCTCGGGGGGTCGTTCCGCCTCCTCAAGGGGATCGAGGTCGACATCCTCGACGACGGCCGGCTCGACCAGACCGAGGCGATGCTCGCCCGCCTCGACCTCGTCACGGCATCCGTGCACAGCAAGCTGCGGATGAACGCCGGCCCGATGACGGCACGGATGGTGACGGCCGTGTCGAACCCGCGCGTCAACGTGCTCGGCCACTGCACCGGACGGCTCGTCGAGGGGTCGCGCGGGACCCGGCCGCAGTCCGAGTTCGACGCCCGGGCGGTCTTCGAGGCCTGTGCCGAGCACGGCACGGCCGTCGAGATCAACAGCCGCCCGGAGCGGTGCGACCCACCCGACGAGCTCGTGCTGCTCGCGCTCGAGATCGGGTGCCTCTTCGCCATCGACTCGGACGCGCACGCCCCCGGCCAGCTCGACATGAAGGCGTACGGGTGCGAGCGGGCGGAGCGGCTCGGCGTCCCGGCGGAACGCATCGTGACGACGTGGGATGCCGACCGCCTCCTCGCGTGGGCGAACCCCTGACGGTGGGTGGAGGAACGATGGCAGGACCGACGACCGAGGCGATGGGTGGGCTGCTCCGGGTCGACCCGGCATCCGCCGAGCCGCCCTTCGAGCAGGTGCGCCGGCAGCTCGCGGAGGCGATCGGGGACGGGCGGCTGCCCGTCGGCGAGCGGCTGCCGCCGATCCGGGCGCTCGCCGGCGAGCTCGCGCTGGCGGTCAACACCGTCGCCCGCGCCTATCGCGAGCTCGAGGTGGCCGGGCTCGTGCTCACCCGGGGGCGGCTCGGCACGGTCGTGTCACCGGATGCCGGTTCGGGGGCGGTTGACGCCGAGGTGCGGCTCGCGGCCGGTGACTTCGCTCGCACCGCCCGCGCGGCCGGCATCCCTGAGACGGATGCCGTGGCGTTCGTTCGCGACGCCTTCCGCCGCCTGGGCTGACCCTCCCCCCACCCCCGCGCGGAGTCAGGAGCACTCCGTCGGCTCAGGGCCGGTTCCGCCCCTGAGCGGGCGGAATGCTCCTGACTTCGCGGGGATGCCGGGTGGGTCCGGCCTCGTTTTGGCCGTGGCCGGACTGTCCCCTATGCTTTCGGAGTCCTCGACGGATCCGAGCGCTGCGAGCCGCGCGACCTTGAGGCCCGGTCGAGGTCGGGTCCCCATCGTCTAGCGGCCCAGGACCCCGCCCTTTCACGGCGGTAGCACGGGTTCGAATCCCGTTGGGGATACGTAGCAAGGCCTTTCACGAGGCCCCGTAGCGCAGTTGGTTAGCGCGCCGCCCTGTCACGGCGGAGGTCGCGGGTTCGAGTCCCGTCGGGGTCGCTCCGAGGCGGAGCGGTCGGAGAGATCCGGCTGGTCGTCTCGTCCGGCCAGGTAGCTCAGTTGGTACGAGCGTCCGACTGAAAATCGGAAGGTCGGCGGTTCGACCCCGCCCCTGGCCACCAGCAAAACCGCAGGCCACGGCGTTTCAGCACCACGATCGCGACTCCTCCGAATTGGCGCTTGCTAACACTTTGCTAACAAGCGCCAACAACGGTACCCCCACACACCGCAGGACGTCCTCGCGGCGGGGCGCATGAGATGCGCCGGCGGATCCCTCTAGCCTTCGACGTGGCACCTCATCTCGAGCAAGGAGGCACGTGATGGCAGGGAAGTTCGAGCTCTACACGGACGCTGCCGGGAAGTTCCGGTTCCGGCTCAAGGCCAGCAATGGGCAGATCATCGCCACGGGCGAGGCGTACGAGTCCCGAGCCAGCGCCCTGAAGGGCATTGAGTCGGTGCGCAAGAACGCCGGCGACGCCGCGCTGGACGATCAGAGCGGCTGACCTCCGCAAGGGAGTGTTGGGGCTTGTCCCATGACAGGCTTTCGCGGAGCGCGTCAGCCGCTCGTCGGGCCGCGCTCGTGTGGCAGCTTCATATCCTGTCACCCCGACAGTTGCAGACGGGCCCTTGAACTGCAACAACGCGGTCAAGGGCCATTTTGCATCGCCGCCCGTGCGCAACATGTGCCCAATAGGAGACCCACTTCCGGGGGGAATGGCCGCCACCGCGAGGCTCGGAACGCGCCATGAAGCCAACGTCTCCGGTGCACCATCCGGCGTCACCGGCCAAGTCCCCGTCGAGAAGCGCCCCGGTGCTGCCGTGACGCAGGAGACAACTCCTGTCCGTCCGGCCACATGAGGCACGCGCGAGTCCCTCGCTCGCGGGGCCAGTCGGGTGGGTGGTGTCGGTGGTCGCGGGCAGGGTGGTCTCAGCGCAAGGAGATGGAACAGCCGATGACGAACCAAGACGACCTGAACTGGTGGCTGACCCTCGCAGCAAACGTGGAGTGGACGTTCGCCAACACGTACGCCGCGACCGCGCCGCACAGCTACGTGGTGTTGAACCGCACCGCGGGCATGACCCGTGAAGACTTCATCCGGGCGGCGCACGTGATTCACACGTTCGGCCAGCCTGCGAAGTTCTACTCCATGACCAGCATCTACCTGACCAGCCCCGACGGGCGGCTGAAGTGGTGGACCATGGACAAGCATCTGAGCGACACCACCCTGATCAACCAAGCGACCACCGAGCGGCTCTATGGGGTTCAGAACGCGCCCTCGACCCTCTCCTGCATCCGCACCCCTTACGACGAGATCGCCACCAGCTACGACGAGTGGCACCCAATCGAGGATGCCGAGGCCCGGGCGCTCAGCGAGGTGGTCGCTCCGTTCAAGAGCGAGTACCCGACGTCCGTCCTGGATGTCGGGTGTGGGACGGGTCGCGTGTTGGACCTGGGCCTGACCACACCTGATCGGTACGCCGGCGTTGACCCGAGCCAGCCGATGCTCAACATGCTCGTCCGCAAGTACCCGAGTGTGGCGAGGATCTACCCGACCACGATCGAGCAGGCCCTCGCGGACGGCGCCTTCACGCCGGGCCAGTTCGAGATTGTGACCGCCTACGACAGCGCCAAGGAACTGGACTTGGCTACGGTCGCGGCGCTCTCGGAGCTTTCCAGTCGGGTCACCGTCCTCAAGCGCGACAGCCAACTGGAACTGATCACCTAAGCCCGTGCCGCAGGGGATGCACGCCGGAGCCCGTCCCTGATCGCGGCCTGGGCCGAGACGTCGGACTCGTTGTACGCGGCGAGCCACTGCACAGCCGCCCGACCCTCGTCGCCGCCGGCGCGGGCGAGGTCGATCTTGATCTGGGATTCGGCGCCGCCGGCGTCGTCCACGGCCCAGTGGAAGCCGAAGATCGGCGCGACCGCCTTGAGGGACGTGCCGTCTCGGGTGAGGAAGTGGCCCGCGAACCAGGCGTGCAGGTCGAAGGAGCGCCCCTCGAGCAGCTCGTCGACGCTGGGGTACTTGCTGGTCATGCTGCGCTCGGGGTACGACCAGTGGAAGACCGTCACCGACTTCCCTGCGGCCTCGGCGTCCGTGATCACCCGGCCGAGGCGGGCAGCGAACTCCTCCGCCAGGTGCGCGGCGCCCTCGGTGTCCAGCGGGTCGTAGGACACGATCGGGTCGAATACGGCGGTGGTGTCGTCCTGGCCCTGCCGCACGCGTAGGCCCCACAGGTAGATGAGGTTCTCGAAGTCCCATTCGATGTCGAAGTCCACCTCGACGTCCGCCGACGGGACCTGCGGCCACTCACCGCGCGGTTCGAACGCGACACCGGCCTGGGCCATCCGGGCCCGCCGCACCAGGAGGCGGTACTTCTCCTCGGCCATCGCCCCAGGTTGGGTGTCGCGAGCCGACCAACCCGTCGGGAGCTCGTCCCCGGACGCGGCCAGGTCGGCGACGGTGGACTTACCCAGGTCGTACAGGTACCGCCACTGTTGCGCGGTCGGCAGACCGGTGCGGATCGCGAACGAGGCGTCGTCCGGTCCGGCGATCTGGGTGCAGTACTCCTGCCACACGCACCAGCCGCACTCGCTGACGTGGAGCGGGCGCACGAGCTCGCCGCCGGCCTTGGCAGCCTCGGCGACCGTGACGCGGAATGCGAACTCGTGGTCGTAGCGCTCCAGCAGGCTGCGCTTGGCGCGGCCGGACTCGGCGCTGGCGGAGCGTGTTGTCGGTGTCGGTAGGAGGGGAGATGCCCCACACCCCGACCCCTCACCTGCCGGACTCTGGCAGATTGAGGGTCTCAGTGGGCGCTGGCACCTCGCCGTGGGCTGATCAGGGTACGGCCCGGTCTCAGCAGAAGTACTGAACCGCGTCCTGAGAGGAATGCCGTGAGGACCAGCGAGAGCGCGGCTGCGCGCCGGACCATCGAGGAGGCTGTCCTGGAGCGTGCCCAGCACACCTCCAAGTCCAAGGCTCAGGACACCTGGTCCTTCGCCCGCGCAGAACGTCTCCTCGGCAAGGAGTACCACGGTCGGTTCCTCATCGAGCTGCTGCAGAACGCCGCCGATGCTTGGCGAGATGCACACGCTGACGGCTCGACGTGCGAGCTGGTCGTGGTGATCGACGAGAGCCCGGCACTCATCGTCGCCAACAGAGGCGTCCCGTTCCCCGCCCAGATCGTCCTTGAGTCGCTCGGCCAGATCGGCCTGTCCCCGAAGGAGGCCGGCGAAGCCATCGGCCACAAGGGCATCGGCTTCAAGTCGACCCTAGAGGTCTCCGCCACACCGGAGATCTACTCCACCTTCTTCGAAGGTGAACCTACGTTGGCCGTGCGCTTCGACGCGGCTCGAGCGCGCGAGCTCATCCTCGAACAGACCCCTGACTGGGACACCTGGGTTGCCGACCAGGACGAGTTCCAGCAGGACTGCCTGCAGGCCGTTCCCGTCCTGCGCTACCCCACCTGGGTGGACTCACCACCGGCAGCCGTGACCGAACTCGGCAGCCATGGCTACGACACCGTCGTACGTCTCCCGCACTCACCCGCCTTAGGTGACACGCAGGTCTGGTTGGCCAAGGTGCGCGACGCCCTCGGCGACGTCAGCGATCAGATCCTGGTGCTTCTCGGCATCTTCGACCGTGTCCGCATCGAGAACCGCGTCGCTGGGACGGCCGAGGACATCCTTGTCACCACCGAGCCGGGAGACCACAGCAACGACACTACGGCCGACACGGTCACGATCACGCGCAACGGCGTGTGCAGCTCTCGGTGGGTGCGCTACCACCGGCAGTACGCTGACGGCGCTGAGCTTGCCTCCGAGGTCGCCACCGCGATCCGGTTGGACGCCGACGATTCTGCTCGACCCGTGCACGCCCACGGTGACGTCGAGTCCTCGTCGCCGTTCCACCTGTTCTTCCCTACGAGGATCGGGTCCGGCCTGCCGTTCCTGCTGCACGGCTACTTCGAGGTCGACGCCGCTCGCACCGGGTTCTTTGCCGGCTCAGCCGAACACAATCGGGCCATCCTCGACGCGCTCGCCGACCTGGTCGTGCACGCCGTCGGCAACCTCGCGAGCCGCCCTGACATCGACCTCGTCGCCCTCACGGAACTCATCACCGCCACCCCTGCACCTGAGGCGAAGCTGGCGCGACACTTCCACGATCGCGTCCTGGCCGGTCTCGACGATGTCGCCTGGCTTCCCGGCGCCCCAGGTGAGAACGCTCCGCACGCCGTTGCGCCACGAGACCTGCTCCCAGCCAACCAGGCAGTGACCCAAGCATTGCTCCGGGTCTTCCCGGCCTCCTACCTGCGTGAACGCTCACAGCGGGAGATCGCCCACCCCGACCTCTCGGAGCAGACGCATCGCTTCCTGGCGGACCGCCGCGAGAGCGCTGACGACCTGTGGCCGGCCCTGCACGTCGTTCTCCGCCCGGGGCAGGACCACCCCTGGCCAACCTACGCACAGGCCGACCAGCACTTCCTGGCGCTGCTTGACCTCGCTGATGCGTTGCGCCGGTTCGACCCGAAGCCGGCCGACGAGCTCCTGAGGGAATTGCTCGGCGACGAAGAGGCACGCCTCGTGCCGGTGGCACGTCCCGACGGTCGGCGGGAGTTCGTCCCCGTGCCCAATCCCGAAGGCTCGGCTGCGGGCAAGCGCGGGGTGTCGGTCATGGCCCGACTTGGAGCGAGCGGCGACACCCCTTTGGACCCGCCGGAGGTGCTCGACGTAGAGTTCCTCGCCGAAGGGCTGCTGACTGACCAGACTCGGCCCCGCGCAGAGGCGCTCGGGATCCGACCCTTCACCGTCGACGCGGTGCTGGACCGGCTCAACATCCCCGACGACGCGCTCACCACCGACCACGACCGGGAGCGGCTGGTGCGGTTCCTGTGGGACCTCCTCACCCGCGAACGACGGTCTGACTTCAGCACCGCTTCCAGCAGCAACAACTCACTCACTTTCGGCACGCACCAGTGGTTCTGGCTGCAGCCCGGTCGGGCCCGCCAGGACGAAAACGCCCGCCAGCGGCAGCGCCGCGAACGCAACCTGGCCGGCGTACCTCTCCCGGCACGGGATGGCACTTGGCAACCGGCCGGCACGTTGGCGTTTGGGGCCGACTGGGCGAACTGGGTGGAGGCCCATCTCTCGTACGCCGATGGCGCCCGGCGCGCTACTGCACTGCGGCGGCTCCACCGACTGGCGCCGAGCGATGCTTCGCTGCTGGCTCCTCCAGAGGCCGTCCTCTCACTCCTGCCGACAACGTCGATCCCCGACACCCTCAGTTATGAGACGGACGAGGACACGGACGAGATCGATTCTTCGGCAGAACCGACCGAACCGTTGGGCGACGTCGACGAGGCCCAAGAGACCGAGTCAAGTGACGCCCGACGCGAACCACTTGAGCAGTTCGCCTTCCTCCTGCGGCTCGGCTGCTGGGAGGTGCCACCGCTGGAGGGCCACGAAAGTGGGCGCGCCGTGTCCGACCGGACATGGCCTTGGCCGGAACTCCGGGAGTCCCTCGCGCCCGAGGAGGCCGACGCTGAATGGAACTTCGATGTGTGGCAGTGGAGCGGCACGGGCCACTGCAACATCACGGTGACCGAAGACGCACGGCTGCTTTGGCGACCTGAGCGGGGAGACCACCAGACGCGAGTCGACATGTCTGCTGCGCTGGCCGACGGTGCACCCGTCTACACCTCGCTGACCCAGGCGTCGGCGCTGTGCCCAAGCTGCACAACTGACCAGGGGAACCGTCACCGGGGCACCTATCGAACTCGGGATGGAGAACGGCGGCCGAGCACCCTCGCGCTTCAACTCCGGCGCCAACGATGGCTGCCGACCACGCGCGCCGGCGTACCGGTCGACGGCCACAGCTCCGACCAAGCATGGGCGGACCTCCGCGGCCTGGACACTCACGCCATGCGAACCAGCCCGCTGCAGCATCTGCCGCTGGTCGACGTCACCGGATGGTCCACGCCATTGCGAACACTGTGCGACCTTCACAGCCTTGACGACGCCGACCCATCGCGGCTGCTCTCCTTGCACGACGACCTGCGCTCGGCACTCGAGCGTGGCGAGGTCGACCTGACCACCGGCACAGCGCACCAATCCTTTGTCGGTCTTCACCGGCTGATCTACGAGTCCCTCGCACGACAGCAGTCAGCCGACCAGGTCCCTGCCCACTTCGAGGTCCTGTGCGAGCTGGGGTCGCGCCTGGTGCACCGTCATCGCAGCGATTGCCGTCATGACGACGGTCGTTACGTCGGCTACAGGGCGCGGTTCGCCGGGCAGGTACCTTTCGTGGTGCTCGCCCGCGACAAGGGCAACATCGCGAAAGCTTTGGACATCCCCACGTTCGAGGTCTCCGTAGTACGCCGAGACAACGACCCCGGCGAGGACATCACCGAGTCCCTCCACGAAGAGTTGACTGAGCGCATCCCCGAGCTGCTTGCGGTGATGGTGCACCACGCCGGTGGCACCAACCCGCTGGAACCCACCAGCGAAGCCTTCCGGGAGCGAGCCAGTCGGCTTCGACAACTGCGGGTCAGGCAGCTGGACAACCTTGTTCTCAGCGTCTCTGTCGCTGGCATGCCCGGGGTGGAAGAGACCATCGGAGACACCGCTCAGGACGAGAGCTACCTCGATACCTCCAAGCCCGGAGCTCCGGTGGTTTTCCACGACTTCACCGGAGACGGCTGGCGTGGCCGCCTCCGCCGACGGCTCGCCCAACATCTCGCGGCCGTCAGCGACGTTGCCGGCGCGTACACGGACACGTTCACCCTGCTCATGACGGCGAGTGAGGAAGAGCGCGAGGACCTGCTTCGTTCCTGGGGTGTCGCATCAGAGCACGTGCAGCAGATCCGTACACAGCTCGGCATCTTCACCGACAGCGACCGCAGTCGGGCCGCCAACTGGCTCCGGGCGATCCTTGCGGTGCTCGGTCGTCGAGAGCTGGGGCAGGCGGAGTCTCTGGACCATGCGCAGGTCAGTGCTCAGCTCTCGCAGGCTGGGCTCTCCCAGCAGGACGCCGACGCCGTCGCCCACGGCATCACCAACGAACGGCCGGGCGACCCTGATGGGCCCGTTCTTCGGACCCTCGCTCGGCTCGAGGTGAACCTGCAGGAACTGAGCGACGCGTTGGCGGCACAGCACGAGCCTCGCCTGGCCATCCGAGTTGCCCACGACCGGTTGAAGCAGTGGCTGGACCGACACGACAGCCGTCTGGTCGCCGTCCTCAACGAGAAGGGTCTGGCGGAGGGCGCGGCCAAGTCCGAGGTCTCGGGCATGCGGACACCCGCCGATCTCGACTTCGCACTCGATCCGCCGCCGGAGGAGTACCTTTCGCCGGTGCTGACCGCACTGATCCAGCAAGGGCTCGAGGTCGACGCGACGGCCCTGGTCTGCGACGCCGCAACCACACTCGCCTCCTTGTGCGGATGGGACCCCAGCGAACTCGACGAGCGCGTCTTGTCGCTGTACGACGACGAGGCTCGCGCTGCCAGGCTGCGCGACCTAGCTCGCGGGTGGGCTGGCGAGCTGCGGCTCCTGTCCCTCCTCGTCCGCGCCAGCGGCGCCTCAGCCAGCGTCGTGCGCAGCGAGGCCGTCCAGATCGACGAGACCCTCGGCCGACCGGAGGCTCCGTCACACCTGGTCCCGAGACTGGAGGAGCTCGTTCCTGGCACACATCTCGCCGGGCTGCGCAGCAACCTCGAGGCGCTGCTGGGCGACGATCTGCCCGGCACACCGGCCGAACGTGGCCAAATCCACTCCCTCGCAGGGGCATACGGCGTACCGGTCTCTACGGCACCGGCGATCCTGACGATCCTCACAAGGGACCGTAGCCGTCGCGTCTCGACCTACACCCACCAGGTGCGGGCTCTGGTCGAGCATGACGTGCAGCCGCGGCAGCCGGCACGCCTCACTCCACCACCTCCCCGCAAGCCGAGGCTGGGACACAAACACGTGGCCCCTGGCAAGGTCAGCGTTGATATCGAGCGTCGCAAGAAGCGAGCCGGTGACGAGGCCGAGTCCTGGGCGGTGACTGCCATGACCCGCACGTTCATGGAGCTTGAGCCACCGGCTCGGGACCGGGCCATCGGCGAGATCATCGACATGCTTGAGCGGTACGGGTTCACCGGCCCCGCGACCGAGCGCGTCCGCGCGCACGGTGAGGGCGCCCGCGAGCCTGGCCATGACGAAGAGGAGCTGATCGACCGGCTCACCGAGTTCCTCTGGGTTGCGGCTTTCAGCGACGGGTTCGGGTTCGACGTGCTCGGTTGGTTCGCCGATCCCGAGGATCCTGCTGGTGGCCATCCGATGGCACTCGAGGTGAAGTCCGCTTCAGGCTCGTTCTTCTTGTCCAGCGGAGAGTGGGCCGTCGCCGAACGGATGCGGGCGAACGATGAGGCCCGGGCGGCGTACGCGGTGCTTGCGGTGCACCCCCGCCGGGCAGGCTCCGACGCACCAGACGGGATGGATCTGCTCATCGACCCCGTTCAGTTGTGCGAGAGCGGGCAAATCCGGCGCGAGGACGACACCTACCGGATGCGCTATTGACTGACATGAAGACCGTTAGGCCAGTGTCCATCACACGAGGACGGTCCCGGCACTCGACGGCGCCGAGCACCTGGACCGAGTCTGGCCAGACACCGGCCTACCGACAATGATCCAGTAGCCCACTGTGGGCGCCCCACTTCGCCCAGAATGGGGCAGCTCACCGAGTCTGTGCTGGCCGTGGATCCGCTTCCTGGTTTCGCCGTCCAGCCAGTACGGCGCAACAGCCGACCCCGCATGCACCACCCTGGGTTGGGATGAGCCCCTTTCGTCCGGGGTTCAGTGTCGCGTCGATCGTTCTCCACCGCCGAGGCAGTGCCTGGCGAGGGCTCAGACCATATTTCGTGGGGGGCTTGGGAGGTCCCACTGACCAAAGCGCAGGTAGAAGGACAAGAATGGGTCCGACATGAATAGCGTATCGTCCCGATAGGCCAGCGCTGGGTCGCTAGCCCCGCGGCCATTCTCAGCGATCGTATTCATCTGACCGAGAGCGAACGCAACATTTTGCGTCGTTGGTGCGTCTTCAAACAGCTCACTAATCGCTCTAGACAAGTCCTGCGTCGAAACTTCACGAACAGCGCCAATCTTCGATATGCCATACAAGACGGCGCCGTAAATATCGGTTGTCCCGCCCGACTTCAGTTTCCGCGGCAGTCGGGGCTGGCCCTTGGTTCTCGGGCCCCGTCGCAGAGCATCGAAGACGCCAGGAATGTAACGGGTAGCGATGTTGCGGTAGAACTGCTGCAGATCCTTGGGCGGTTCAAGTTCCTTCCACTTCCCCCTCTGGGTCTCCGGGATTCCCTCGTCGATACAGTAGTCAAGGCACAATTGCTGCATCAGGAAGGGTGCGCCTAGGCTGTTCTTGGCAAACTCCTTGGCGATCCGATCGTTCCTGTCCGAAACGTTCAGCACGTCGAAGCCTAGACGAGCGATGTAGACCAGTTCATCGGTCGACCAAGGCATGATCTGCAATTGCCAGAGCCGCCCAAGCATGTCCGTCTCACTCCGGACCACCGAGAATGCATCATGCGGGACAGCGATCAAGACGACCGGACTTGTGGCGATGATCCCCTTTATAGCGCGAACCAAGTCAAGTTTCAGAGCATCCGGAACATAGTGGAAGTCGTCGATTACGACAGGAACCTCCAAGTCGGCAAGCGCATCTCTTGCGACAGCAGCCAACGGTCGCCTTGCCATGCCCTTAAACGAAGTCCCCCTAGATGCGTCGGATCCGAACTCCGCGCCTAGTCCCGTACCGCTCGTCCCAAGACGGGCATTGATACTTCCCCTGAACCCGCTTCCCTTCGATGTGGACCACTCGACTTGATCGTAGAGATCGAGGAACTCGCACACCCGCATCCACAGATCGTCGAGTTCTCGGAGATCTCCGCCGGACACCCACAGCGCGGAGTCTCGCGGCAACAGCCTGTCAACAACCACGGTCTTGCCCGACTTCGTGGGGCCAGAGACGGTTAGTGCTGCACCTCGGTTCTGCAAGAACCTACGAATGGTGCCTTCGACGTCCTTCTCGTCTCGGGGGTTGTACGTGAACTCGGGGATCCGTCCCGGAGTGAAGACCTCACCCACCTGCCTGATCTCAACCATCCCGCGATCATTACACGGTGCTTCCCACTGCCCGCGCCGACATCCCGCGACTGTGCAGGGAAGCGTTCACCCGTTGCCAGTGAGGCGCTGCACCTGCCCGGCCGACCGGCCCAACGGACTTCTCTAGCGACCTCCGGCGGGCCCGTCATGAGGAGGTGGTGGCCGCCGGTCGCCGCGAACTCGAGGGCGATCCGTGCCTCCGGCTGCCCGACGACGTCGGCGAGGCGGATCCGGGGTCGAGCCCGTTCTATGCCCTCGGCCGGTGCCGTGGGCGCGACCGGCGTCGGCTCGCCGCGCGCGGCGGCCGCGGCCACTCCAGGACTTCCCGGAGGTCGGCGGCGCCGTGCACGGCGACGTCGTCGACGATCTGCGCCTCGGCGACGTTCTCGAGCGGGACGACGACACGTCGGATGCCGCGCTGGGATGCCTCGAGCACGGCGGGGAAGCACGACGCGGACGCGGCCGTCGAGGGCGAGCTCGCCGAGGGGACGATGTCGCGGACAACGTCGTGCTGGGTTCGCCCCGCCGCGGCGAGCACGGCGACGGCGATGGGCGGATCAAAGGGGCTCATCGAACTTGACCGGGCACCTCGCGGATCGCAGCTGAGGCTCGCCGGTATTGGCGAG